>JAIRKZ010000035.1 GCA_031259845.1 Tannerellaceae bacterium
AGCATCGGCGCGGAAAGCTACGCTCGCCATATACCTGTCGTCGTACGAATACATAACGCGCCCCATCCACGACATCAGGCCGCTTTGTTGATACGCCTGATTGCCCGGGTTCACCGTAATTTCGCCGGCTGCATGCCCCAGGTTGTAATACTGGAAATAGCCGGCGGGAATATCCCTCGCCGCAACAGCCGACTTATTGTAGGTGGTCTGCTCGGCAGAATACATACCCACGGCATTGATCCGGTGCTTTCCGAACGTGCGGTCGTAGGTGAGCAGGTTTTCAACCGTCCAGTTGGTGGTGAGCGAATTGCTGATGGAAGCGGAAGAAGTGGTATTGGGATTTACTTCGTTTACCCCCTGTCCCCTGAAAGCGCCGCCATTACCATAGCGGAGGTTCAGGCCGAGATTGACGCGATACTTCAACCCTTCTATACCGGGTATCTGCACTTCGCCATACACCGTATTGTATGAGCCGAACGCTTTGTCTTCCTGCACCCAGAGGTCGCCCAGTTCTTCCAGCACCTCGCGCGGATAAATATATTGTTCGTCCGTAGCCATCTTGACCGTTCTTTTCCATGAACCGTCTTCGTTCTTCGGATTAACCAAAGGAGAGAGGCTGAGCGTTCCGTACAGGCCGATATTTCCGCCTTCGGTAAGGCTGTAAGTATTGTTGGTAACGAACCCTAACTTTATATGCCTGCCTACTTCCTGATCGAGGGAGCCGCGCAGCGAGATACGGCTGTATTGCTGCGTGGGCACTACGCCCTGATCGTTATAGTAACCTAATCCAAAGCTGTAGTTATTCCCCTTACCGCCTCCTGCCACGCCTGCATCATGGCTGGTGGTGATACCGGTGCGGTAGAACAAATCCTGCCAGTCGGTATCCGTACCGTCAGACTCGTCTATCCCGTTGCTGTATTTACCGGCAGCTTTACGAATGGCAGCCAATTCCTGCCCGTTCATCATCGGATATTTTTCGGCCAGCTTAATACCGTAGTATCCGTTGTACGTTACCTGCGCTTTCTGCTCCGTGTATCCCTTATTCGTGGTTACCATAATCACGCCGTTCGATCCGCGCGAGCCGTAAATAGCGGTAGACGAAGCATCTTTCAGGATATCGAGGCTTTTGATGTCGTTCGGGTTGATGTCTGACAGCGAACCTGCAAAAGGAATACCATCCAGCACCACCAGGGGGTCGTTACTGGCATTGAGCGAACGTGTGCCCCTGATACGTATCTGCATGGATGCACCCGGCCTGGATGACGTTTGCGACATATCCACGCCGGCCACGCGCCCCTGCAGGGCTGATGATATATTCCCTGTCTGTACGGCCCGGAGGTCGTCGCCGCGCATGGAAGCCACCGAACCGGTCACCGCTTCCTTGCGCTGCGTGCCGTACCCAATCACTACTACGTCTTCCAGCATCTTGGAGTCTTCTTCCAAAATAATAGTAAAAGAAGTTTTTCCGCCTACCGGAATTTCTTCGGTTTGATAACCGATAAAAGAGACTGCAAGGATAGCGTTGCTCGCTATGTTTAATGTAAACGCTCCGTCGAAATCGGTAATAACACCGTTCACAGTCCCTTTTTCTACTACATTTGCGCCTATGATTGGCTCTCCTGTAGCATCTTTCACAAGGCCCTTTATGTTAATCGTTTGCGAAAATACCAGCAAAGGCGTCAGGCATAACAAAAACAACAAGCCCCTACGCTTAATACAATAATTTAAGTATGTCATAATAAAAGTTATTGAAATTAATAAAAACAGTGTCCTCTCAGGTAAAATTGAAGTATGGACGTGATAAAGGCAGCTTTGCTTTTTATCAAGGTTAACAAAGGTTCTCCATAGGCATATTATTTAATTAAGTTAAACATTAAGTGACTGTATTTTTATACTAACGCAAAACTATACCTAAAATAAATTCCCTGATAATTGTTTTTTTGCAGAAAATGTGTATATTTTTGCGAATATTATTTTAACCCTGAAAATTAACGGAAATGAGAACGATTATGAATGAAAAACTTCCTATTTCGGAAGCCAACCCTATCCATCCGCGTTATTATGATTATGCTCATTTCACTTATCCGTGGCATTTTCATAGCCAGTATGAGATTATTTATGTGAAGGAAAGCACAGGCTTATGCTTCGTTGGAGATTGTATTGAAAAATATGCCGATGGCGACCTTATCCTCCTGGGAACGAACCTTCCTCATTATCTGCTAAGCGATGATATTTATAAAACCGGCAACCCGGAACTGCGCGTGAAAGGCACAATCATCCAGTTTGAAAAAGATTTTATGAGCTATTCTATCGAACATTATCCGCAATTTCTGCAAATAAAGACTTTTTTGGAAGAATCTAAAAGGGGGATTTTTTTCCGCCAGCTGAACAGTATGCAGATAATTAGCTTATTGGATAATTTTCCTGCGTTTAAAGGTTTCGACCAAATTACCAATTTGTTATTACTCCTGCAGAAAATGGCCACGTATGGCAACAGGCAACTCTTGGCTTCTCCTTTGTATTATGAGGTTTTCCCTGTTTTAGGAAACAAACGGATTGAAAAAATAATATCCTTTATCAACAGTAACTATACCCGTGATATCAGCCTGACGGAAATTTCCTCTATGGCAGCCATGAACCCAAGCGCCTTCTGCCGGTATTTCAAAGAGAACACCGGTAAAACATACGTACAATATGTTATGGACATGCGGATAGGATATGCCTGCAAATTGCTGACATTAAACAAAATGAATATCTCCCAAATATCCGTTGAGTGCGGATTTGATTCCATCAGCAACTTTAACCGCACCTTCAAACAGGCAACGCAATTTACGCCAACCCAGTATCAACAGAAGATTTTAAAGTGATGGCCCAAGCTCAATACCCATACGCCCGTCTACCGTTTAGATTTGGGCGTCCTGCCCGGTTTTTTCATCACTATATAAATCCTTCCTTCTTAGCGTTTTCAATAAGTTCAAACCTTGTTTTAGCATCCAGTTTCAAATGGAGTTTCTTCTGGTATGAGTTAACAGTAGTAGGGGCTATTATCATGTGTTCGGCTATCTGGGCGTAACTCATCCCTTTAGCCACCAATTGCAAAACCTGCATTTCGCGCGAAGTCAAAGCTATGGCCTCTTTGGTTGTCTTGCTTATCATCCGTTCGATATCAGGGCTGATATACTCTTTCCCGCTCATTACAACAAGTATCGCCTCCAAGACCTCCCTGACAGCTTCACTTTTTACCACATAGCCCGATGCTCCGTTTTTGAACATGTTTTTAACGCACGAATATTCGTTGTGTTGGGTTAGCGCAATAATTTTCATCCGGGGACACAGTTCGCGTATTTCTTTACAAAATGCGAGTCCGTTTCCATCGGGCATATTAATATCAAGCAGCAATACGTCAGTGCATTCCGACGCCAATTTTTTCCGGCATTCAGACAATGTATAAGAATGTCCTGATATCCGGGCAAAGCCTGACGCATTGATTACAGGAATGAACAATTCTACCATCATTGCCTGATCTTCCGTTATGTGTACATTAATCATATTCTCTTTTTTTGTGCATAGGTATGTATTTTTTGCATCCAAAATATCCCTTAATCAAGAGATAAATGCGTTGTGCGGCCTTCGTGCTTTTGAAAGTTGGGTTAGTGTGATTGTATTATTGTTTGCTATTAAAAGTAATATTTTATCTATCGTACCACTTTTCGTACCACCTGCACCGTTATTTATACCACTTTCTTCGGGATTCGTACCGTTTTTGCTGTCAATTGTACCGCTTGGTGGTGATGTAAAAAGTATGCCGCTGTAAATATCTGGCAGTCAGTGATGAATTGGTATTTTTGTAAATGCAAATAAACATTACCCTCCATTGCCCCGATTGCCAAAGTACAAATCTAAAAAGAAATGGTAAGAAATCGTACGGGACGCAGAATTATTTGTGCAAAAAATGTGGACGACAGTTTACAGGCGACCATGCTTTGCGGTACAACAGTGGCGAGTTTGAAAGCGTTCAATCTCGCTTTCTTTTACATCAATTTCGGGTTTGTCTCAGTTAACATACTTTTGGAGAACACCTCCAAAAAATCATTGTAATGATTGGATAGTATATGAGCGCTTTATAGCGGATGTGACTGAAAACAATGAAAAAAATAAAGTTTTTTGTATCCTCTATTTGGGGATGCGCCCGGCAACTACAAGATTGAGGGGGGGGAATCAGTCTTCATTTAAGAGGTGGATGGTATGGATGGCTGCCAGGGCGGCGGTTTCTGTCCGGAGGCGGCTCTTTCCTAATGAGATGGGGTCAAATCCTTTTTTGATGGCGGCAGATACTTCTTTGGGGCTGAAATCGCCTTCCGGGCCTATCAGTATCAAGGCGCTTTCCTTTGGATGGCAGGTTTGTTTTAAGGTGGTTTTCTTTCCTTCATGGCAATGGGCGATAAATCTTCCGCCGCAAAAAGGTTGTTGTATAAATGTGTGGAAATCTGTTATCCCGGTCAGTTTGGGCAGGGTGGCTTTTTGCGATTGCTTCATCGCGCCGGCCAGTATCTTTTCCAGCCGGGGGAGCTTTATTTCCTTCCTTTCGGAAAAACGGCAATTCAGGAAGGTGATTTGATTGATACCTATCTCTGTTGATTTTTCGCAAAGCCATTCTATCCGGTCTATGTTCTTTGTGGGGGCAAGGGCTATATGTAAATCAAAATCCCACAGAGGCGGTTGTTCCTGCCTGGCTACAACGTCTACCATACAGTGTTTGGGATTGGATGAACGGATAATTGCTTTGTAAAAGAAACCTTTTCCGTCGGCCAGGTCTATTGCATCTCCTTCCGTCAGGCGTAATACGCGCAGGGCATGCCTTGCTTCTTCTTCCGGCAATTCCTGGATGGCGTTTATATCCGGCGTGTAGAATAATTGCATGGGGTTCAGCCTAAAATCATCCCGATAATCGTTGCCGACATAATAGAAACCAGCGCTCCCCCAATCATCGCCGGGAAGCCAAAGCGGGTAATCATGCCGCGCTTTTCGGGCGCCAAAACGCCCATTCCGCCCAATAGTATGCCGATAGACGATATGTTGGCAAAGCCGCAGAGGATATAGGTAGACATCAACATAGACTTTTCATAGACAAACATACCGGCCGTTTTCCATTCCTGCATCTGGGCGTATGCTACAAATTCATTCAAAATCGTTTTCTGCCCCAAAAGAGACCCTACCGCCATTATATCATCCGCCGGGACGCCTGTCAGCCACATGAAAGGGGCCAGGACAGTACCGGTTATAAACTGAAAGGTAAGCCCTTCGGATTTTCCGTTCGTAAGTTCCCTTATCCATTCATTCAGCCCGGTATAATGGCCTATTATATTACTCGAAATATAATTCACCAAAGCTACCAGCCCGATGAAGACTAATAGCATGGCCGCGATATTCACCAGTAATTTAACGCCTGTGAAAGTACCGGCGGCTAATGCATCGAGCGAGGTAGACTGCTTATTGAGCTTCTCCATTTCAACAACCGTATCGTTTACGGGTTCGGTTTGCGGACAAAGCATCTTGGCTATCACAATCGCCCCGGGAGCGGCCATCACCGAGGCCGACAAAAGATGCTTGGCAAAAAGAACCCTGGATACAGGATCGTTGCCTCCCAACATTCCGACGTATGCGCCCATAACAGAACCGGCAATCGTCCCCATACCGGAAACCATGACTAAAAATATCTCCGACCGGTTCATCGACGGTAAATAGTTTTTAATAAGGACGGGCGATTCGGTCATCCCCATAAAGATATTCCCCGACGCCACAAGCCCTTCCGAACCCGATATATTCATAAAACGCCGGATAGCCCACGAAAAGGCTCCCACAATCCGCTGGATTACCCCCCAATGATACAACAGTGAAACCAATGCTGAAAAAAATATAACAACAGGCAATGAATGGAGCAGAAAACTAAAATTGGATTTATCAGCCAATGCTCCGCCCAGCAAAAACGTAATGCCGGCATGGGTAAAATCCATCAATTTCACAAAAGCTTTGCCTACCCATTCAAAAACAATCCCTATGGCTGGAACATACAGTATAGACAATGCCAATGCCACCTGGAGGAATAATCCTCCGCCTACTAATTTCCAGTCAATGCGTTTGCGGTCATAGCTAAACAGATAGCATACCCCAAGCACACATATCATACCTGCCAATCCGCGCAGAAGGGAGATGACATTAAATCCTGCCGGTTCAATCATGGGTTATTCTTTTTTGTTTTCCTGCGATGTAATTCATCTTTGTACATCTTGGCATATTCATAATTTTCATTTTCAATGGCCTCTTGCAGTCGCGTCTCAAGTTCGTCGAGTTCCAGCAGGGAAAGCCACCTTTGTAATTGAGCCTCGTCTTTTATTTCGTCGGGTTCAAGGTCATACATTGAATCTTCTTCCTCTTTATCTTCATCATCATCCTCATCCTCTAAAAGGGATGATTCTTCCAGCACCACCCCACATTCCCGTATGATTCCTTCTGTTGTATATATATCACATTGTACGCGAAGAGCAATGGCTATGGCGTCCGACGTACGGGAGTCAAGGCGCACCCGCCGCATTCCATTATCGAAAAGCAATTCGGAGAAGAAAATGCCATCTTCAAATTTATAAATGAATACTTCATGCAAACGAATATCGAATGACCGCAAAAAGGCGGAAAAAAGGTCGTGCGTAAGGGGGCGTGGAGGATTTATCTTTTCCAAGGCGATTGCAATAGACTGCGCTTCCGTTGTCCCAACAATAATCGGGATACGCCGGGGCCCTTTCTCTTCGGCAAGTATCAAAGCGTATGCGCCAGACTGTATCTGGCTGTTCGTTAATCCCTGAACTCTTAATTTAACTCTTGTATCCAAGTGAAAACCAATTAAAACGTTTACAAATCCAAAGTACAAAGGTAAAAAAAACGGCAAGAAATCTTGCGGACAGCAAAATTATTTATGTAAAGCATGTGGCCGTCAGTTTATTGGCGACCATGCCCTGTCATAGAGAAATAAAGGCCAAAGAGTAATCTTTTTGAGAAAAACAGGATGTGTCATTGTGATATTTGAGTTATATTTGCGTAATAGATACCCATATATATCATGAATAGTATTATAAAACATATATTAGATAATTGGCCGGCAGCTATCTGGCTAATGATAGGAGGCATAATCGCATGGGTTATCTTTAATATCAAAAGTGAGGTAAAAAAGGCGAATAAAAGCGCGGAAGATTCTCGCAGAAAGATAGGTGAATTGCCATGTGACCTGCACAGGTACAGTCATTCCGACTTAAGGGAAGAATATAAAGTGAATATAGCGGAGGTTAAGACGTCCATTCTTTATATCAAAGATTCGGTTGATATATTGGTTAAAAATCTGCAAAATGCAAACGTTGTTGTCAATCCTTATACTAAGAGGCGAAGCCCTATGACTATTACAGATGATGGATATAAGCTTGTTGACAGGCTTGGCATGAATGATATGATATATTCAAACTGGGATAGGATAAACTACTGTTTGGATGAAAATTTAAAATCTGTAAACCCGTATGACATCCAACAGTTTCTTATGGAGCAAGTAACTGTTTATCCATTAAAGTTTATACAAGAATGCGATATTGACAAGATTAAACTCGTTGCTTATAATGAGGGATAATCCGCTAATATCTTATCTGACCGTAATAGCCATACTTATCCGTGATAAATATTTTGACGAACATAACATAAACATTGACGATATCGACAGGTATGCCCTTGGACTATAAAGTATCTCATAACGAAATGGGGCCTCCTAAGGAAAGATTGATATTTCCGGGGGGCTAATAACCTTTTTTTTGTATCTTATTGATATGATATTCGTTAAGAAGTTCTATCTTTGTAAATTTCTAACGGATGACAGATGAAGATGAATAGTTTGATCAAGGTAAAAGACTGGCTTTCCATACAGAAACACTTATATTTTCTGTTCGGGTTGCTGTTTATTATTCCTAATTGTGTATTATTTGTTACAGACCCGATGCCGGTTACAGCAGGCATTGCTTCTATCGCTATACCTTTGGCTATTTGGCTGGGCGCTCTATTGTTGCTGCGCAAACCGGGTATTATTGTCTGGATACTTCTTCCCAAAGTAATTCTTGATGGAGGGCAATTGGTTCTTTTGCACCTTTTCGGCGAATCCGTCATTGCCGGCGACATGTTTCTGAACCTGACAAGTTCGAATGTATCGGAAGCAAGCGAATTGCTTGGAAACATATTTCTGGTAATAATCTGTGTCTTTCTACTGTATACGCTGCCTACTTTATGCCTGGCGGCCTATTCTGCCAAAGTAAAAGACCGCTTGCCGGATGAATTTCGTAAAAAATGGGGGAAAATAAGCCTCTTGCTGTTTATAGCGGGCGCCTTGTCAGGCAGTTTGTCTTTTTTACAGGGGAATGCGTTTTCTGTAAAAAAGGATATTTATCCGATGAATGCCTTGTATAACCTGTATTTCGCATTTGATAAAGCCAACAGGAATAAGAATTACGCTCTTACATCGGCCGGTTTTACTTTTAACGCAAGCAAACCGGTTCAGGCGGATAACAAGCGGGAAATTTACGTTCTGGTAGTGGGAGAAACGTCCCGCGCAATGGAATGGAGCCTGTACGGATACGAGCGCGAAACAAGTCCCCGTATGGATAAGCTACCCGGCCTTGTGTATTTTAAAGATGCAATCACGCAATCCAATAATACGCATAAAAGCGTTCCTGTCATATTATCGGCGGCAAGTGCGGAAGATTATGGTATTCTTTATCAAAAGAAAAGTATCATAACAGCGTTTAAAGAGGCCGGCTTCCATACGGTTGCTATTGTAAATCAGAAACTGACAGGGTCGTTGATAAGCACATTCTACCGGGAAGCGGATACCTGTATCGATATGAGCGCTTTTCATACGGGCTCGTACCTTGCCTCTACACATGATGATACGGTTCTTCCTTATTTACAAAAAGAAGTGAATGATGCGGAAGGCAATTTATTTATCGTGCTTCATACATACGGTTCCCATTTTAATTACTCCGAGCGGTATCCGAAAGAATTCGCCTTTTATACGCCGGATAAATCGGACCGTATCCGCGCTACCTGCAAAAAGACGTTGAGGAATGCCTACGACAATTCCATTTTATTTACAGACTATATACTTGGCGAAGTAGTAAGTATACTGGAAAAATCAGGCGCTTGCTCGTCTATGTTATATTTAAGCGATCATGGGGAGGATATTTTTGACGATGCCCGCGCCCGTTATCTGCACGCCTCTCCCATCCCCACGTATTACCAGTTACATATACCTTATTTAATATGGTTTTCGGATAGTTATCAACGCGGTTATCCGGAGAAATACCGGCAGGCGCTCGAACATAACGCATTGCCGGTAAGTACAAACAGCGTTTTCCATACCATGCTTGATTTGGCAGGCATTGAAACGAAAGAAGCGGATCCTTCTCTGGCGCTTACGAATGAAGCCTTTATTGTACGGAGCCGTATGTATCTGGATGATCACGACGACCCTACGCCCTTCTGGAAAGTAGGACTGAAGAAATTAGATTTTGAAATGATGAATAGATGGAATATATCGTATGGTGATGAATAAAGCTATTTAAGATAAAAATCATACCATGGTAAAAAAGAAAGAACATCTAACCCGGAAAGTTATTTCAGGATATGTATCCCTGATTGTTGTAGCTACAGTCGCTGTGTTGTATATATTTAACCTGGTTTCAAAAATTGCCGGAAGCCGGAATATAGACGATTCGCCTATGGCAAAAATCAATCTTATAACAAGTGTATTGGCTCTTCTGTATGAAGGGGAGACGTACACACAGTTTGCCGTCGATCCCCAGGCGGAATTTGAGAAATTCAATGGAATAATGGATCAGGTACACGTTCGGATGGATTCATTGCGCCTCATTGATTCGGACAATTGGGGAAAAATAGATACCATTAACCTGTTAGTGGAGAAGAAACGGGACAATACCAAACTGCTCCTTGAAACGATACTGGAAATGAAAAATGTGTATGCAAAAAGCATCGCAAAAGAAATGTCCGCATCCCGTAAACATTCAAAAGAACTGGAAGTAAGAAAACAGGAAGAAAACTCCAAAGACACAATTGTTACCCAACGCGGGAAAAAAGGATTCTTTAAACGATTAGCGGAAGCATTCGTCCCGGTAAAAGAAGATACCACGGTTCGTGTAAACACCACCAGCCGCACAGAGACAGATTCATTAGTAAATGCCTACGATCCATCGAAAGAAATCGCCAGCGTACTGCTCAATGTACAAAAGGAAATTGCGTTGGAACGCGAACAGCTAACCCAAATACTGACAAACCGCACGAATGAACTTCATAAAGACAATCATATAATTACCAACGAAATAAACCATGTGCTTATAGCCATTGAAGAAAAAGAAATTCACAAATTACAGGAAGAAGATATGGAAAAGCAACTGATGATTCATAGCGCTTCCCGGCATCTGGCTGCCATATCTATCCTGGCGATTATTATTTTTCTACTCTTCCTCTCCCTTACTATCAGGGATATCTGGCGAAGCCGGTACTATCGCGACCAATTGGAAAAGGCAAAGCTATACACTGAGAATTTGCTGCAAAGCAGGGAAAAGCTAATGCTCGCCATCAGCCATGATATACGGGCCCCGCTTTCATCCATACTGGGATATATCGAATTATTACGGAAAAATAAGCCGGACGAAACACAAAAGGATTACCTGGAAAACATGAATGTTTCGGCTAAACATATCCTTTCATTGGTGAATGATTTATTGGATTTTCACCGGCTGGAATCCGGGAAGATGGATATACATCCGGCGCCTTTCCTTATTCCTTCCCTGTTTAAGGAAATATATACCGGTTTTAAGCCGTTGGCCGATGCAAAAAGCTTACGATTCAATATCACTATAGATAATGTCTCCGGCGCGCAAGCCTATAAGGGAGATACGGTGCGTATCCGCCAGGTGGTGGGTAATTTATTGTCTAACGCCATAAAATTCACACAAAAAGGAAACGTATGGATGAACGTATCCGTACATCAAACGGATGATGGAATACCCTGTTTGCTTGTATCTGTAAAAGATGAAGGCCCCGGGATTGCTGAAGACGAACAGAAAAAAATATTCGGGGAATTTACCCGGCTCAATGAAGCGGAGAAAACAGAAGGTTTTGGGTTAGGCCTTTCTATTACAGGGAAACTCCTGTCGTTAATGGGCGGACAAATAACATTGCAGAGTCTGCCGGGCGAGGGTTCGGAATTTACCGTCACACTCCCGTTACAAGTATCGGATGAGGAAATTTGCGAGGAAATACCCGATAAAGAAGAAACGAAATTGACCGTTATCACAGACCGTAAAATAAATTGCTTAGTGATAGACGACGACCGCGCCCAAATCAAACTAACGGAGGAATTGTTAAAGCGAAACCAGGTGAATGTTATCCCCATAACAAACCCTCATCTGGCTGTTGATTTATTAGACAAAGCTTCCTTTGATATGATTCTTACAGATATTCAAATGCCGGGCTTAAGCGGGTATGAGTTGCTCAGTCTGGTACGTTCTTCGGGCATACCCGGTTCTGATACGATTCCTGTGGTAGCCCTTTCGGCCAGTGCGGAAGAAGAGGTGGAGCATTATATAGAAGCCGGTTTTACCGGTTTCCTTTGCAAACCTTTTACCTCGGACGAACTGATTGCATTAGTAAACGAATTACTTTCTGTTCATCTCACGCCTGTCAATATCTCTTCGCTTACCTCTTTTGCCGGGAATGATAAAGAAGCCTTGAATGCTATTTTCCAAACATTCTCGGAAGAAACGGAGAAAAGCCTCATTCTAATGAAAAAAGCCTTATCCGGTAAGGATAAAGAACAGATAAGTAAAATCGCCCATAAATTAATCCCGCTACTTAAAATGCTTGAAGCGCATACGCTTGTAGATAAACTAAGATTATTGGAAAAAAAAGAATTATCCGGTCAAAAATGGGAACAAACCGTAGAAGAAATGATAAAACAACTGTCAGCCATTGCCGGACAAATCAAGCTAATGGTTCAATAGCAAGGCTATAAATTGTGGAATTACGCCACAGTTGTGGAAATTTTCCACAACCCAATATATAATAAGAGTGCGGAAATACAATCTCCGCACTCTTATTATAATACTATTTATCAATTAATTGTAACAGAGAATAGAGGAAAGGGCAAGTTTGGCACGGTATTCGCACTCTTTATTAAAGAAAATAAAAAATGGTATTTCTGCATTTAACCTTTTTAAGAGTAATCATCATTGAATAACGAATGTTATTTGAATTCGTATCTAAGAAGGCCGGCTCTGTGTTGAGCCGGCCTCTTTTTTTTCATACTACTTATATAAGGGGCCGTAAACGGCGCATGCCCTGTAATCGGAGCCTTCCGCATCCGAACCGAATGCGCTCCAGGCAGAGGGGCGGAATATCTTTCCTTCTTCTACATTATGCATACAGACGGGTATGGAAAGGATGGAAGCCAGCGAAATCAAGTCGGCGCCTATATGGCCATAACTTATCGCCCCATGGTTGGCCCCCCAATAATTCATCACCGAATAAACGTCTTTAAACCGTCCCTCGCCTGTTGTTCTTGGTACAAAAAAGGTAGAGGGCCATGTTTTGTCTGTCCGTTTATTGATTACGTCGAATACATAATCGGGGAAAGTAGCTGTCCAGCCTTCTGCTATTTGCAGAACGGGGCCCAGTCCTTTTACCATATTCAGGCGGCTCATCGTTATCGGCATGCCAGGCCTGGTAAGGAAATGAGAGGAATAACCTCCGCCGCGGAAATATTCCAATGAAGCAGGATACCAGGTGGTAGCGCCTAACATCTTACTTACTTCATCATCTGTTATCTCCCAATAAGGCTTCATGGCCGGCTGGCCGTCTTTGGTTTGTTGTCCGGAGCCGTCTAAGGTACAGGCGCCTGAATTAATAAGATGAATAACGCCTTCCGCCGGCAGCCCTTCCGGTTTCCAACCGCTGACTCTTTCTATAGCTTCCGGGCTCCAATACGTCCGTACATCGGCAAATATCTGCGACGTATTGGTTAATAACTTTCCGAATAACATGGCAAGGCCATTCAGATGATCGTTTTCCGTAGCAACAACAAATGGTTCGCGAATGCCATTCCAGTCAAAAGAAGAGTTGAGTATTGCTTCGGAGAAATCGCCGTTAGGCATAAAGTCTGTCCATTGCCGTTGTCCCTGGAAACCGCCGGCTATGGCATTATGCCCCATGGATTCTTCTTCGTGCCCCATTTCTTTCAATTTAGCATTACCTGTCATTAAATCGCGGATAATAAGGGTTAGTTTTACTACAAACTCCCAGTCTTTATCTTTTTGTTCGCGCGTTTTTTTGAACGTATCCAAATTAAAGTCTTCGCCCTCTTTAGGTATGCAATGCGTTTTAACCCAGGCAAAGGCTTTCCCGTATTCATCTTTATCATAAATACCCTGATGAACGCGGCGGATGATTTCAGCGCTATCCACATATTCGGTTCTCATCCCTAAATATTCCTGTAAAAGGTCGGCGTTCACAATAGAGCCGGCTATACCCATCGATACCGTTCCGATGGAAAGATAAGACTTCCCACGCATGAGAGCCACTGCCAATCCGGCTTTGGCAAAACGAAGCAATTTCTCTTTCACATCTTCGGGAATTACCGGGTCCGTTGCATCCTGCACATCCCTTCCGTAAATACCAAAGGCCGGCAAGCCTTTTTGGCTATGAGCGGCTAATGCTGCCGCCAGGTAAACGGCTCCGGGGCGTTCCGTCCCGTTAAAGCCCCATATCGCTTTAGGCAGTAAAGGATTCATATCAATCGTTTCGGAACCATAGCACCAACAAGGCGTTACAGACAGCGATAAGCCTACGCCTTCCTTTTCAAATTTCTCTGCACAGTTGGCCGCCTCCTTAACGCCTCCGATACATGTATCGGCTATCACACATTCTACGGGCGATCCATCCGGGTAACGGAGGGTTTCGCTATACAGGCGGGCCACTCTTCCGGCCAGGCCCATCGTCATATCTTCGAGGGATTCGCGAACCCCGCGACGGCGTCCGTCTATTACCGGACGAATACCGATTTTAGGAAATGTCTTTTTCATGATTGATTGATTTTTTATTTGATTACAGGATGTTTTCTTTCTATATACAGGCTAAAAGCAACGACTACCAGGAAGCAGGCTAAAGGTACGATATAGGAATAATTAATAACGCCTGTCTGATCTGACACAATACCCTGGGCGGCCGTTATCACCGCTCCGCCTAAAATAGCCATGATATGCCCCGAACCGCCTATCTTGGTATCTTCTCCCAGCCCGGTGATGGTAAGCCCGTAGATTGTAGGGAACATTAACGACATAAAGAAAGATATCAGCATTAAGCAGGTTACGCCCATGTACCCATGGGATATCATCGTTAATCCGCAACATACTGACGCCATGACGGCGGCAAACAATAAGAGCTTTCCCGGACTGAAATATTTCATCAATCCCGTAAAGATAAACCTGGCGCCAATGAAGAAGGCCAACGAAAGAATGTAGTAAACAGAAGCGCTCTCTTCATTAACCGACAGTTCTTTCATGGCATAACGTATCGTAAAAGACCAAACGGTTATTTGTGCTCCTACATAGAAAAATTGAGTTATAATGCCGTAAAAATATTTTTTGTTTGCATACAAACGCTTGGCCGTAGGGAGTAAATTCAGGGAAGAACCGCCGTCTGAAGCTTTTGGCATTCTTGTAAAAACAATCAGCAACAAAATAACTATCAATACAAAGGCCACTCCCACATAAGGCCCCATTACTGCATCCAATTCCGCCGATTGAACTGCCGACAACTCATCTGCACCCATCTGCGCCCGCTCTGCTGCGGAATGAGAGGCAAGGCCGGATAAGATAAAGAACTTGCTTAATATAACTCCCGTTATAGAACCTATCGGATTAAACGATTGCGCCAGGTTAAGGCGGCGGGTAGCCGTTTCTTCCGGCCCCATAAGGATTACATACGGGTTAGAGGTTGTTTCCAGCACAGACAGTCCCCCGGCCAGTATATATAATGCAATAAGGAAATGTGCATACACCATCGTTTGGCTACAGGGATAAAAGAGCAAAGCCCCGATTATAAACATTAACAACCCCACTACAATACCCGTCTTATAGGTTGTTTTCTTTATTAATATGGCTGCCGGCAAAGCCAGGCAAAAATAAGAGAAATAAAAAGCAATTTGTATCCACGACGTTTGAAAGTCTGTCATGCTCATGATTTTCTTAAATGCAGCCAGCAGCGTATCCGTCATATTATTAGCCAGTCCCCAGGCAAAGAACAGCGACGTAAGTAAAATGAACGGCAAAAGAAATTCCTTAGGCACTAATGGCTTCTTGTTGGTTTTAGATAGTAGATTTGTTTTCATGGTAATTATTATGTTTATGTTTTTTCATTGCCCGGTTAGCATTGTTGCAAAGGTAATGCTTTTTTTCAGATAAAATAGCTTACTCGCTTTTTACCACTTCCGCAGGATTACTGTTTGCCGCTTTCAATACCTGTGCCGATACGGTGGCATGACGGACAAGTAATCGCGAGCTCCTGTCTGTTTAATCTTTCCACAATTGTGGGCCGGTCGTTTCACCCCTGTGGGCCGGTCGCCTCACAATTGTGGAACGGTTGCCTCACAGTTGTGGAAAGATTAAACGGATGTAATGAAAACATGAAATCTACCGGAACCAGTCAATAAAGTTATACGCGCTGCCACGAATAACTTCTCCGCAAGGCTGGCGAAAGAAAAAAATATTCAGGCATTTACTTGCATATCGGCTGAAAATATTGTTCCTTTGCATCCGCTTTACGTAATCTCTGTCGGGAAAAGGTGACCCGTTATATTGCGTTTCGTTTTAAAATAATTATAAAAAGCTATAACACAATGGATTTAATTAAAATTGCAGAAGAAGCGTTTGCTACCAAAAAGGAACTTCCTTCGTTCAGAAGCGGCGATACGATTACTGTAGCTTATCGTATCAAAGAAGGTAACAAAGAGCGTACCCAACAGTATAGAGGCGTAGTTATCCGTATCTGCGGGCATGGCGACAAAAAACGCTTTACCGTACGTAAAATGTCGGAAAACGTAGGCGTTGAAAGGATTTTCCCGATAGAATCCCCTTTCATCGAAGGTATCACTGTAAACAAACATGGTAAAGTTCGCAGAGCTAAATTGTACTATTTACGCGCGCTTACCGGTAAAAAAGCAAGAATCAAAGAAAGAAGAGTATAGGCTCTCCGGTTCTTATTGCCATACTAAAAGCCATCTGGTAACGGGTGGCTTTTTCTTCAAAGTTTAACTTTATTATAACACAAAGACTTATGTTGAAGACTATCTTGTCTATTTCGGGGAAACCCGGCTTATTCAAACGGGTTTCCCAGGCCAAAAACATGCTGATTGTAGAATCGTTGGCCGAAAAGAAAAGGATACCCATTTATGCCAAAGATAAAGTAATTTCGCTGGGTGATATTTCTATCTATACGAATGACGAGGAAATACCTCTTCATAAAGTACTCACCCTTGTAAAAGACAAAGAAAACGGGCAGAAAGCGTCTATCGACCTTCCTTCGGCCAAACCGGAGGCGTTGCGCGCTTATTTTGCTGAAATACTTCCCAATTTCGATCGCACCCGGGTATATCCAAACGATATTAAGAAACTCCTTTCATGGTACAACCTGTTGATTGCAAATGAGATGACAGATTTTACACCGGAAGCTAAAACGACAGAAGAAACAAAAGCCGAAACGGCCGAATAACTTATCCCATAAAAAACAGCCCCATTCAATTTAGCATTGAATGGGGCTGTTTTATTCTCCGGAATAGCAGGGAAAACCGTTGTCAGAATAACGGGTTATCTATCTTTTCTTTTAATAACGCTAATTCTACGACTTCGCGGATATCATTCACAAAGTGGAAAGACAATTCCTTTACGTACTCTTTCGTTATTTCGTTTACATCCTTTTCGTTTTCCTTACACAGAATGATTTCTTTGATACCTGCCCGCTTGGCAGCCAATATCTTTTCTTTAATGCCCCCTACCGGCAAGACCTTTCCGCGCAGGGTTATCTCGCCCGTCATGGCTATATTTTGTTTTACCTTTTTCTGGGTGAAAGCCGACACCAGTGAAGTAACCATTGTTACGCCGGCGCTTGGCCCGTCTTTAGGTATGGCCCCTTCGGGAACGTGTATATGCACATTCCAGTTTTCAAACATTTCTTCGGGAATATCAAACAGGGAGGCATGAGAATGAATGTATTCGAGCGCCAACATGGCAGATTCCTTCATTACATCCCCCAAATTGCCTGTTATCGTAAGCTTGGAGCCTTTGCCTTTACTCAGGCTCGACTCTACAAATAATATTTCGCCGCCTACGGCTGTCCAGGCTAATCCTGTTACCACGCCGGCGTATGCATTTCCCTGATATTTGTCGCGGGTATATTGTATCGCTCCCAGGTATTCATATAAATCTTCCGGTTTTATTTCTTCCGGCACGGGTTCGTCCGATGCTATCTTACGCGCCAGTTTACGTACTATCTTGGCTATTTTCTTGTCTAACTCACGAACGCCGCTCTCGCGTGTGTAAGAGTTTACTATTTCCTGCAACGCTTTTTTGTTAAACTTTACCTGCCCTTTCTTCAGTCCATGGGCTTCCAATTGTTTGGGCGCCAAATGCCTTGCGGCAATCTGTACCTTTTCTTCCAATATATATCCGCTCACCTCGATAAGTTCCATCCGGTCGAGCAAGGGCTGCGAAATGGTATTCAGGTTATTTGCCGTGGCGATAAACATTACTTTGCTTAAATCGTAATCGATATCCAGGTAATTATCATGGAAAGCGCTGTTTTGTTCCGGGTCGAGCACTTCAAGCAATGCCGAAGCCGGGTCTCCTTTAAAGTCATTCGTTACCTTATCTATCTCATCCAGTATAAATACAGGATTGGATGTGCCTGCTTTCATTATATTCTGAATGATACGCCCTGTCATGGCGCCAATGTAGGTGCGCCGGTGTCCCCTGATTTCCGCTTCATCGTGCAATCCGCCCAGGGAGATTCTTACATATTTACGATGCAGCGCTTCGGCGACAGACTTCCCTAAGGATGTTTTCCCTACGCCCGGAGGACCATACAGGCAAATAATGGGCGATTTCATATCCCCTTTCAGCTTCAATACGGCCAGATGTTCTATGATACGCTCTTTCACCTTTTCCAGTCCGTAATGGTCGCGGTCGAGAATGCGCTGGGCATGTTTCAGGCTGAAATTGTCTTTGCTGTATGCGTTCCAGGGGAGGTTTACGATGGTTTGTACATATTGGGTTTGAATGGAAAAGTCCGGCGATTGGGGATGCAAACGTTCCAGCTTGCGAATTTCCTTTTCAAATGTTTCGGCTACTTCCTGCGGCCATTTTTTCTTCGCCGCCTTCTCCCTGAGTTCTCTTATTTCCAACTCATTGATATTGCCGCCCAGCTCTTCCTGAATCGTTTTGATTTGCTGTTGGAGAAAATATTCCTTTTGTTGCTGGTTGATATCTTCGTGCGTTTTCATTTGGATAGAGTTTTTCAGCTCTATCAACTGATATTCGCGGTTCAATATAAAAAGCAAACGGTAAGCCCGGTTTTTCAGTTCGGAAATCAATAAAAGTTCCTGTTTTTCCGCAGCTCCATTTGGAATATTGCTACTTGAGAAATTAACCAGATAAAGAACATTCTTATTATTCCTGATAGAGAAGATCAGGTCTCGCGGAGGTTCCGTTACCGAGCTCAGCATCTTTATCGTCAAATCTTTTATCGTGGATATAAGCGCTTCAAATTCGCGGTCTCCTTTGGCGGGCATTTTGTCTTCCAGCAAAGTTATTTTCCCTTTCAGATAAGGCTCGGTATCTGTCAATCCATTCAATAAGAAGCGTTTCTTCCCCTGCAAAATCACGGTTGTCGTCCCGTCGGGCATTTCCAGTATCCTCACCACATCCGCTATCACGCCTGTGGTATATAAATCTTCGAATGAGGGCTCTTCCGTATTCACTTCCTTCTGACAAACCACTCCTATTAACTTTTTCTTTTTGACAGCCTCTTTTATTAATTGCATTGATTTGGGCCTCCCTATAATCACAGGCAATGCTACGCCGGGAAAAAGCACCATATTACGAAGAGGAAGTATCGGAAGAATATTCCCCACTTTTTCAATTCCTTCCGTAAAATCTTCATCCACATCGCAATCCGTAAGAATTGGCATTACAATGCCTAAGTTATCATCTAAATCGTCATAGGATTCCTGGCTAAATAAATTTGTCTTAATCTTCATTTTGATATATCACGTTGGTATAGTATTCTTGTTTCTCAATAAGCGTGCCAAAGTTAGGAATTCTTTTTTACATTTGCTGTCAACAAATTATAGCGATGGCAAATGATTATTTTCAATTCAAGCAATTTAACATTCAACAGGATAAATGTGCGATGAAAGTAGGAACCGATGGCGTACTTTTAGGCGCCTGGGTTTCCGCCGGATCATGCCATACGATATTGGACGTAGGAACAGGCACTGGGCTTATTGCTTTGATGCTGGCCCAGCGAAGCCCGGCAAAGATAGACGCTATTGATATAGACGGAGCCGCTGCCGTACAAGCTGCCGGAAATATAGCATCGTCTGCGTTCGCCAACCGGATACAGGTTTTCCATACGCCTTTTGAAGAATATGTTACGAAGGCGCGCCACACGTATGACTTGATTGTTTCCAACCCTCCTTATTTTGTAAATTCGTTAAAAAGCCCCGATACGAAAAAGAACCTGGCCCGCCATACCGATACGCTTCCCCTTTCGTCTCTTTTTTCAGGCAGCAAGCCCTTACTTGCCCCGGATGGGCGGATTGCCCTTATCCTTCCCTGCCTACAGGAAAAGGAGTTAATGGAAACAGCGCTGGAAAATAAGCTGAATATCGTAAGGAAAACAGCAGTAATACCTCTGCCGGACGCTTCGCCCAAACGGTTATTGATTGAATTATCCGCCAACTTATCCGCCCCTTGCCTCTCCGATACGTTAGTAATCGAAGAAAGCAGGCATCAATACACCGCAGATTACATACAACTGACAAAAGATTTCTACCTGAAAATGTAGGGCAGGCGTTTATCGAAAAAACGGGTTACCTCTTCGAAAAAGTAACGGACTTCCTTCGTAAAAGAAACCTGTTTGGGAGTAATTACTTTCAGCGTTTTGGGGATAACGGAAATATCAATGCGGCTTTCAGCCATGACAGGCTCTCCATCCAAATGCATCAACCCTTCTTTCTGCCTGATGATGGTTACCTGGCTTGCCGTTAAGGTTTTTATTTTACTGTTCCGGTTTATCTGTTTCGTGAATAATTGAACAGCCAGCGAAGGAATATCCAACGGCGTAAAGGGAGAAAGAATCGTAACATCCATCTTCCCATCCTGAATATTGGCATGGGGAGCGATATACGCATTATTTCCATATTGCGAGGCATTGGCGCAAGCCACTAAGAACGCTTTTTCCTTTATCGTCCGGTTGTCTATCAGTAATTCGTAGGCTTCGGGTTTATAACTAAGGTATTCGCCTATCGTGTTCTTCACATACGTGAGCGAACCTCTTCTTTTCTCTTCGGCAAACTTCAGGCTCACAGCAGCGTCAAAACCTACTCCGCAGGTAGTAAAGAACACCTTGTTATTGGCTTTACAGCAATCAATGGTAATGGCGTGCCTTTTTACAATCACCTCCAAAGCCCGCTTCGAGTCCATGGGGATATGCAGTTCACGGGCCAATCCGTTACCCGAGCCTTTAGGGATAATACCCAAAGTGGCTTCCGAATGTATCATTGCCTGGGCTATTTCATTAACCGTGCCGTCTCCTCCCACAGCGATAATTAAATCGGCGCCGTCTTCTATGGCTTGCCTGGTCAGTTCGCTGGCATGCCCGGTATATTCGGTAAATGAAATCGTCAGAAGATACCCCTTTTCCTCGCATATATCTTCAATCATCTTGGGAATCTTCCTCTTCGAGCCAACGCCGGATACAGGATTGATTATCGCCTGCACCTTATATTTCTTATCTTTCATTCTATCTGAATATTCTACATATTAGGTATCGTTCAAAAAAGGACAAAAATAATGCTTTTACAAAACTTTTAAAGCATACGGAGAGGTATAAGTGATTTTTTTACTACTTTTGCCGCTGGATTTGCCCAATCGGATATAATTAACATTATATGATAACAAATCCCGATTCGTTAGTGAAAAAATATATATGCAAAGAAATCATTTTCTTCTGATAATATGAGGCTTTTACAAGAGAAACTATCCAAATATGACGCCCCGCAAAAAGCAATGGCGGCAGGAATATATCCCTATTTCCGTGTGATTGAAAGCGATCAGGACACTGAAGTACAGATTAATGGAAAAAAGGTTTTAATGTTCGGTTCGAACGCTTACCTGGGTTTAACCAACCATCCAAAAGTGAAAGAAGCAGCTATTGAAGCCACTAAGAAGTATGGCACCGGTTGCGCCGGCTCACGCTTCCTGAACGGTACATTAGATATACATGTAGAGCTTGAAAAGCGTTTGGCGGATTTCGTAGGAAAAGAAGATGCAATTGTTTATTCTACCGGATTTCAGGTTAATTTAGGCGTTGTTTCCTGCGTTACCGGGCGTGAAGACTATATCCTGTGGGACGAATTAGACCATGCATCCATCATAGAAGGGCATCGCCTTTCCCTTTCCAACAAGATTAAATTTAAACATAATGACATGGCTTCGCTGGAGAAACAACTCCAAAAATGCGAACCCGGCAAAATCAAACTTATCGTTGTAGACGGCGTATTCAGTATGGAAGGGGATATAGCCAGGCTTCCCGAAATTGTCGCCCTCAGTAAAAAATATAATGCCAGCATAATGGTAGACGAAGCGCACGGCATCGGCGTATTAGGCAAACAGGGACGCGGAACATGCAATCATTTCGGCGTCTCGCAGGATGTAGACCTTATCATGGGTACATTCAGTAAATCGTTTGCTTCGATAGGCGGTTTTATCGCTTCCGATAAGGATACAACGAATTATCTGCGCCACCATTCCCGCTCGTATATCTTTAGCGCAAGCAGCACGCCGGGAGCAACGGCCGCCGTCAACGCCGCTCTCGATATCATGCTCAATGAACCCGAACGCATTGAGCGCTTATGGAAACTGACAAACTATGCCCTGGAAGGATTCCGTAACATGGGATGCGAGATAGGACATACATCTACCCCCATTATCCCGCTATTTATACGCGATAACGACTTAACTTTCCTTATCGTACGCGAGTTGTTCGACGTCGGCGTATTTGTCAATCCGGTGGTATCGCCCGCCGTATCGCCGCAAGACACGTTAATTCGTTTCTCATTAATGGCCACTCACACACAAAAACAATTGGATTATGCACTTGAGGCGATACGGAAAATATTTAAGAATCATCATCTGATTCCTTAACGCATCTGTAAATAATTCGCTACTTTTGTACCATTTCAGTTTTTAGAGATAAACTAAACATATTAGAAATGGATTTCAAACTAAATAAAGGAAGCTGCTGCATGGGACAAAAAGGGTGCAGCAAAATACAAAACAACAAACTAAATACATACGACTGGCTTTGCGACGTGCCGGATGCCGGCAATGCAACCGATTACGTAGAGGTACAATTCAAGAATACCCGGAAAGGTTATTTCTTAAACAATACAAAAATACCATTGGAAAAAGGGGATGTTGTAGCTGTAGAAGCCAGTCCCGGACATGATATCGGAACCGTGACGCTGACAGGCAAATTAGTTCTTTTACAAATGAAAAAGAATAACGTCCGTCCCGAAAGCGCAGAGCCTAAACGCATTTACCGTAAAGCCAAACCTGCCGATCTGGAGAAATATGAGGAGGCTAAGGCTAAAGAACACGAAACAATGATACGTTCGCGGCAAATGGCGGTAGAGCTGGGATTGAATATGAAAATCGGGGATGTAGAATATCAGGGAGATGGCAACAAAGCTATTTTTTATTATATCGCCGACGAACGGGTAGACTTTCGCCAACTCATCAAAGTGCTTGCCGACACTTTCCGGGTGCGCATAGAAATGAAACAGACAGGAGCGAGACAGGAAGCCGGACGGATTGGCGGAATTGGCCCCTGCGGGCGTGAGTTGTGTTGCTCGTGCTGGATGACAAGTTTTGTTTCTGTAGCTACCGGATGCGCACGCTATCAGGATATTTCTATGAATCCGCAAAAACTGGCCGGACAGTGCGCCAAACTTAAATGCTGTATCAATTATGAAGTGGATGCTTATGTGGAAGCGCAAAAACAGTTGCCATCCCGCGAAATCGTTTTAGAAACGAAAGAAAACACCTACTATCATTTTAAAACGGATATCTTTAAACACGAGATAACTTACTCTACGGATAAAACCTTTGCCGCCAACTTAATCACGATTCCGGCGAAACGGGTTTTCGACATTATCGCGATGAATAAAAAGGGCGAGAAGCCTGTATTATTGGAAACCGACGAAAAGCCTCAGCCTCTCAAACGTGATTCGCAGGATATCCTCGGACAGGAGAGCCTTACCCGCTTTGACAACCAGGCCTCCAAAAAGAAAAAGAAAAAAAAGAAACATCCGGCAAGCGGCAATATTTCTCCCGATAATTCAAACCAAAAACGAAAGAATAAAAATGATAAGGCGGTAAACAATGAGAAGTCTTAGCCAAAAGTTTACGTGTAAGGTAAACGGTATAATTGTTTTCCTGGGTTGTCTTTTTCTCTTTTCATGCGGAAAAAACCAAATCGTTTACAATCAATACCTGGCAATTGATCGCTCGGCATGGGAGAAAGACAAAGAATATTATTTTACTTTTCAGGTAGACGACCCTGCGGTTCCTTATAATATTACCCTTGAAATAAGAAACAATAACCTGTATCCGTATCAAAATCTATGGCTGTTCTTGCAGGAAGATCCACCGGCTGGGCCGATAGCCCGGGATACGATGGAATGTATGCTGGCGGATGATTTCGGTAAATGGGTTGGAAGCGGCATCTCACTCTTCCAAACAAGTTTCCCGGTAAAAACAAACTACCTCTTTACCGACACAGGCCGCTATACATTCGGCTTCCGGCAAGGAATGCGAAACGATACGCTAAGAGGTATACAGGAAATAGGCCTGCGAATCGAAAAAAACGGGTTGTAAATTCATTACCTTTCCTTACGGGTTGCGTCTATGCGAAGGAAAACGAACAACAGAATCGTAAATCCCCAAAGCGAGGAACCCCCATAACTGAAAAACGGTAACGGGATACCTATCACGGGAGTAATGCCTATCACCATTCCTATATTGATCAATAAGTGAAAAAAGAAGATGGAGGCTACGCAATAGCCATAAATACGCCCGAATATTGTCTTCTGCTTTTCAGACAGCATGATAAGCCGTATGATCAAGACGGTAAATAAAAGCAATACGGCTGTTGAACCTGCAAAACCCTGTTCCTCTCCTACCGTACAAAAGATAAAGTCGGTATCCTGTTCGGGTACATATTTTAATTTGGTTTGTGTCCCGTTCAGGAAACCTTTTCCCGTCAGCCCGCCTGAACCTATCGCGATGATCGACTGGTTAACGTTATAACCGGCGCCACTCGGGTCGTCTTCCAGACCGAGGGAAACTTTGATACGCATTTGCTGGTGTGGCTCCAATACTTCATCAAAAACATAATCGACAGAATACAAAAAACCAACGGAGAGTAAAGCAAACAGTACAATCATGACATAATGCCCCATCCACTGTTTGACAGACAAGAAAATAAGATAACAACAGGATATGCCGATCAATCCCCTCGTAACCAAAGCAAAATTCACCGGAATAAACAGCGATACGATATAAGCAGCCAAATATACGGTAGCCGTTCCCCCCAGCAATATCTTCGTCTGCAAATTCGTCCGCTGGCGAACAACAATTGCCGTTAATAACAGAATGCCTGCCTGAATAAGGCACAAAACAAGCAATTCTCCCAATGGAGTTATTCCCGCCATTACATCCGAATACTTCAAACTGACAACAAAAAAAACTACGGCGGAAATACCGGCCAGCAGTATATACCCCGACATCCCCTCTCTGTATAAAACCAGAAAGAATGCCAGATAAACCAGGGCGGAACCTGTTTCCTTCTGGAGTAGAATACAGAGCATGGGGAAAAAGATAATGCCCAGGCACAAGCCAAAGTTCTTAAACGTCCCTAGTTTAAAACCGTATGAACTCATAAATTTGGCCAGGGCCAGGGCGGTGGCGAATTTAGCAAATTCGGCCGGCTGTATTCGTAGCGAACCTATTACCAGCCACGAACGGGAGCCTTTTATATCAGGAGCCAGAAAAATCGTAGCAATCAATAATAAAATAACGCCGCCATAGATAAAGTAGCTAAAAACACTGTAAAAATCGGCGTCGAGCATCAGGATGACAAAGATAATAAGGAAAGAAAGCCCTATCCAGATCAATTGAGAACCCGGGCGCCCGGAAGGGTTGAACAGGCTTACATTATCATATTCATAGCTGGCGCCGCAGATGCTCAGCCAGCCGGCCGATACCAGAACGATATACAGCAGAATGATCAACCAGTCGATTGTTCCCAATATGTTTGTTTTCCTATAATACATTTCTTGGTAATATAGGCGTATTTACAATCGATTCTTCCAGGTATTGATCGCTATCCTGAATTTTCCCATACAGGTATTTCTGTAGCATCAGTTTAGCTATCGGAACCGCATAAGTAGCGCCGAAACCGGCATTTTCCACAAGTACGGAAATAGCAACCTGCGGATTCTCATACGGGGCAAATCCCATAAAGATAGAATGGTCTTTCCCATGCGGGTTTTCCGAGGTGCCTGTCTTGCCGCAAACGGAGATATCAGGCAGCGCCGCCCGGCGGCAGGTTCCGCCTGTTACGGCATTGCGCATACCTTCGGCCAAACAGGCGTAATGTTTTGCATCAATCGTAGAACTCCGCCTTTCCGTGTAAACAGCGTCTAATTGCCCGTCTTCAATTGATTTCACTACATGAGGGGTATAAAAATAGCCCCTGTTAGCGATCGTTGCCGCCAGGTTACATATCTGAAGAGGAGTTGCCAATACTTCGCCCTGCCCTATCGCAATAGAAATAATCGTGCTCGACGACCAGCGCCCTCTATAAAATTTATCATACATTTTACTTGTAGGGATGGAACCTCCTTTTTCACCGGGCAAGTCAAGGCCTAACGGGCGCCCATAACCCATGTTCAACATATAATTGCGCCAAACGTCAAATCCATCCTGTACGGAAGGATAACGCTTGCGGCTATCAATCATGTCACGTAATCCCCAACAGAAAAAAGCATTGCATGAAGTGGCGATGGCAGGCGCTAAATTCAAGGGAGAGAAATGGCCGTGGCAAGCCGGTTTGCCTCCTAATACCGGATAACCATGTCCGCAGGAATACATTGTTTCGGGAGTAATCACTTCTTCCTGAAGAAAGATAAGCCCCATAGCCGGTTTGAAGGTGGAACCCGGAGGATAGCTGGCCATAATAGCCCTGTCGAAAAGAGGTTTCAACGGATCGCTTTCAAGCAGGGCGTGATTTCTCCCGCGTTGTCTGCCTACAAGCATATTGGGGTCGTACGTAGGAGTAGAAACCATACAAAGCACTTCGCCCGTAGAGGGTTCAATCATGACAATACTGCCCAGTTTATTTTGCATGAGTTTCTCGCCGTAAGCCTGCAAATCCATATCCAGCGAAAGGGTCAGGTTCTTTCCCGAAACAGGCGCCACATCATATTTGCCGTCTTCGTATTTTCCTTTTATCCGGCCATGTGCATCACGGAGTAATATTTCTACTCCTTTTTCCCCCCTCAACACTTCTTCATAAGAGCGCTCTATGCCGGAACGGCCGGAATTGTCTCCCTGCACATAGTAGCTGTTTTGTTCGATGTCGCGCTTGTTTACCTGTCCTATATTCCCCAACACATGGGCGGCATAAGGATACTCGTATTCGCGGATGGTACGGTTCTGAATATAAAAGCCGGGAAATTTATACAGCTTTTCCTGCAATACGCCGTAATCCTGGGCGGAAAGCTGATTCATAAATACCTGCGGCACATAGGAAGAATATCCCGGATTCAAACGGCGGTTCTTGATGTCGGCAATGCGTTTAACAAAGAGTTCTTTCGTGATGCCTACCGTGCTACAGAAATCAAGCGTGTCGAAGGGTTTAATTTCACGCATAATCAGCATCACATCGTAGGCCTGCTGATTAAATACAAGCAACTTGTCATGCCGGTCGTAAATCATGCCGCGCGAGGGATAGAGCGTCTTCTTTAAGAAGGCGTTACTGTCTGCCCATGCCTTATATTCATTCTCTATTACCTGAAGATAGAACAAACGGATAATAAAAACGATAACAACCAGGATAACTGCCCCCGAAAGAATATAGCGTCTGTTTTCAAATTCATATTTCGTATTAGTCATTGCGTTGTCCTTCCACATTAAATGCTTCAACAATACAAATCAGGAGCATAGTTGCGGTCACGCTTCCGGCGATACGGATCAGGAGGAACAGGGAATCGAGCAACGTCAGCGATTCTACGACAAACAACGTAAAATGATGCAACATCACCAATACAATTACATACCTGAAAAAGCCTCCATACCCAAATGTTTTAAAGGAAGGAGAGATGGCGTCCGGTAATTCGTCGCCCATCAAAACCCTGATAATGGCCGGGCGGGCAAATCCGGCAAACGTACAGGCGGCGGCATGCATACCCGGCGTATTGGAGAATATATCAATTATAAGCCCCAGTAAAAAGGAAAGAAAAGTGACGCGCGCCGAAGTAAACCCCACCGGCATCTTTACAATAAAATAGAGATAGAGAAAAGGGGTAACCAGGCGGAGAAAATGGATATTGTTCAGGATAAGCGCCTGAATCAATACCAGCAAGACAAAATAGCAGATTCCTCTTATAACATTATTCATTGCCTTGTGCCTCCCGCTCTATCGCCCGCTGTTTTTCCTGGCGGAAATTTCGTATTACCATTACATTACTTAAACGCTGGAAGTCTGTAGCCAGTTCTACTTTCAATGAGTTGAAATTGTCGTCGCGCTGTCTTTCAAAGGAAGAAACGAATCCTACCAGGATACCTTCGGGGAAAACAGCCGAATAACCGCTTGTTATGATGGTATCGCCTATCTGAAACTGCACATGCCGGGGAAGTTCATCCAGGTTAGCGTACCGGGCGCTGCGCCCGTTCCAGCTTAATGAACCGATGTGGTTGCTTCCCAACACTTTGCAACTCAGTTTGAATTTTGTATTAAGTAAGGGTAATACCACGGAGTAATAATCGGACACAGTAGAAACAATGCCTACTACCCCACTTTCGGAAACAACGCCCATATCGAGCAATATCCCGTCTTTCCGGCCTTTATTCAGGGTAATGTAATTAGAAAGATACGTTACGCTGTTATTTATCACTTTGGCCGTTGTAAAATCATAAGGAAAGAAACGGGAGCTGTCATTTACAAATGCGCGAAACACGGCTGTATCTGCTTTCATGGCTTCTATCATATCTTTCATCCGCAACAGTTCCATTTCCAGCTTGCCGTTACGCTCAAGAAGGTCTTTATTCTTCTCGCGCAAATTCAGATAAGAAGTAACCGAACCTGTAACCGATACAATATTCGCTGTTATTATATTTGCCGTACTGAACATGATGCTCTGTTGATAGGCATTATTACGGTAAATCAGAGCTACAGATACAAATTCAAGAAATATAAATAAAAACCAATGTCTCTTTCCTATCAGAAAGTCAAGCAGTTTGCGCATAATCAATTGTCAATTGCCGACTGTCAATTGTTTTTTATCGTATAAGAAAATTAAACTTTTCTATGTTTTTCAGCGCTACGCCGGTTCCTTTTGCCACAGCGTGCAAAGGGTCTTCGGCCACATGGAAGGGGATATTTATTTTTTCCGTCAAACGTTTGTCAAGGCCTCTCATCAAAGCGCCTCCGCCTGCCAGGTAAATACCGTTGTGTACGATGTCGGCGTATAATTCGGGAGGCGTCGTTTCCAATGCGCTTAAAATGGCGGCTTCCATTTTTGAAAGAGACTTTTCCAGACAGTGGGCTATTTCCTGGTAAGATACGGAAACTTCCATCGGCAAAGCTGTCATCTGATTAGGCCCATGCACTACATAGTCTTCCGGGGGATTATCCAGAAAGGTTAACGCCGATCCTACATTAATTTTTATCTGTTCAGCCGTGCGTTCTCCCACTTTCACATTATGCTGCCGGCGCATGTATTCCATAATATCGGCAGTAAGGTCGTCGCCGGCTATACGAATGGATTTGTTCGACACGATACCTCCCAGTGATATAACGGCGATTTCCGTTGTTCCGCCGCCTATATCCACCACCATATTCCCTTCGGGAGCCTCTACGTCTATACCGATACCGATAGCGGCCGCCATGGGTTCATAAATCATATAAACATCACGTCCTCCGGCATGTTCGGCCGAGTCGCGAACGGCGCGAAGCTCTACTTCCGTACTGCCCGACGGAATACATACCACCATACGCAGCGAAGGCGAAAACCAGTGGCTTTTCGAACCTATCATCTTTATCATACCGCGAATCATCTGTTCTGCGGCAAAGAAATCCGCTATCACGCCATCCCGCAACGGGCGGATTGTGCGAATATCTTCGTGTGTCTTACCGTGCATCTGGCGCGCCTTTTCGCCTACCGCCAATACTTTATCCGTACGCCTGTCTAAGGCTACTACCGACGGCTCGTCTACAACTATCTTTCCATTACTTATAATAATGGTGTTAGCCGTGCCCAGGTCCATCGCTATTTCTTGTGTAAAAGAAAATAATCCCATTTGTTTTGCAATCAATTAATGTTTAAAATGACGGATACCCGTCTTCATCATCGCTAAACCGTGTTCATTACAATACGCCACCGACAATTTATCGTTTATCGAACCCGCCGGTTGGATAATGGCCGTAATCCCTGCATTGTGCGCTATCTCAACGCAATCGGGGAAGGGGAAAAAAGCATCCGAAGCCATCACGGCGCCATTCAGGCTAAACCCGAACGAACGGGCTTTTTCAATCGCCTGTTTCAACGCATCCACGCGCGACGTCTGTCCCACCCCGCTGGCGCAAAGTTGCTTATTCTTCACCAGCGTAATCGCGTTCGACTTGCTATGTTTCACTAATTTATTGGCAAATAGCAAATCGGCTATCTCCCCCGGATCGGGTTGTTTTTCCGTCATCGGTTCCAAATCGCCGGCTGCCTGAATACTCAGGTCTTTGTCTTGCATCAGCACGCCATTCAATAAAGAACGGAATTGTATGGCAGGCGTTTTCGCCTCTTTACGGATAAGTATGATACGGTTTTTCTTTTGCATCAGCACTTCCAGCGCATCGGTGTCGTAATCGGGAGCAATAATTACCTCGAAGAAAATTTTATTGATTTCTTCCGCCACTTCCTTATTGATAGCAACATTGGTAATTAATATGCCGCCAAAAGCGGATACGGGGTCGCCCGCCAGCGCATCTCTCCACGCCTCTGTTACAGTATCGCGTGAAGCTATGCCGCAAGCGTTCGTATGTTTTAATATGGCAAAAGTCAATTCGCAGAACTCATCTATCAGGGTTACTGCCGAATCTATATCGAGTAAGTTATTATATGAAATTTCCTTTCCATGAATCTGATCGAACACCTCATTGAATTTACCGAAAAATAAAGCCTGCTGGTGTGGATTCTCTCCGTAGCGCAGATGCACCGGTTCGTCTACTGCCATCCGGAAGGTAGAGCCTTCTCCATTATCGAAGTAATTAAAAATAGCCGTATCGTAACCCGAAGAAACAGCAAATGCTTCTTTGGCAAACCAGCGGCGGTCTTCCAGCGTAGTTTCGGCGCCTTTCTCTTCCAATATATGCAATAAAGGCGAGTATTGGGCCTTCGATGCTATAATCACCACATCTTTATAATTCTTTGCGGCTGCACGAATCAGGGATATGCCGCCTATATCTATTTTCTCTATAACTTCCTGTTCTGCCGCACCGGAGGCTACCGTTTCTTCAAAAGGATACAAGTCTACAATCACCAGGTCTGTTTCCGGGATTGTATATTCCGCCAGTTGTTCCTTATCCGTTACATTGCCTCGCCGCGCAAGGATACCACCAAACACTTTCGGATGAAGTGTTTTTACCCGTCCGCCTAAAATAGAAGGATACCCCGTAAGCTCTTCCACAGCCTCACAGGGTAAACCTAATGACTCTATAAATGCCTGGGTTCCGCCGGTAGAAACAAAACTGACGCCCTCTTCATGGAGTTTCTTCACTATTTCAGCCAATCCTTCCTTATGATAAACAGAAACTAAGGCACGTCTCATTCGCTTCGATGCTGTCATCTTTTATTTCTATGATTTATTTACATTATTGATTTTAAAACACAAAAATAGATAATTATTTCTATATACTTAAAGACGAGAATAAAAAAACACAAAAAAACTGCACATTAAAAAAGTTACCCCCGCCGGGGGCGCAAATAAGCCGGGGAGGGCGGGGGTAAAATTATAATTTCAGCTACAATGCCGTTTCATTAAGGATTCTATGCACCCCGGCGTCGAATCCTCAACGGATGTGTTGCCTTGTCGGGCTTTTTTCCTTCGTAAATACTCCTCGTACGTGATGCCTTTCAATACCGGCTGCGCGGCTTTTTCCTGCTCCTTGCGTTCCTCGTCGATACGGATCAGGTCGGCGC
>JAIRKZ010000116.1 GCA_031259845.1 Tannerellaceae bacterium
GTTAATGACGAACTCAAAAACATCTGCCAGGCAGAGCACTCCCGCCACCGTTCATTACACAATTTCATTATGAACCTGATCGCTGCTCTGGGGGCATACTGTTTTTTCGACAAGAAACCGGCCATTCGCTTCGAGAGGGAAAAACCAACCGGACAGTTGGAACTTTTCTGCTGATTCTTTCTCCACCTTGTTTTTTTCTGAACATAACGAACGAACGACTTGTCGGTCGGGATAGGAGCGTTGTACTTTTATTTGCAGATTTTTAACAACACTTTATCCCGAACTCAGGTTTTTAGCGACCTCTTCTACCGTGATTTCAAAGCTGTTGGTAATGAATTGGAGATAGACGACAGCGCACGCATCACTGTCTATAGATACCCTTGATAACTTGTCAATTTTAATAGAAGCTAAATCCGTTGGACGGCTTGATAGCAAAGCCAAAGCGGAGGTTGCTATGATAGGCTTTATATTCCAACAGGTTTTCGCCGTAGCCATTGTAATATTGGAGGATAAAGTATTGGCTGCTGTTCTTGCTGAACTTCCAGCTTAGTTCCCATTGGGTGTTAAAGCTCAAGCCGGACTTGCGTTTCGTTAGAACCAAGCCTGCATTAAACTGCCGGTTGTCTGTTTGGTAATTCCCGCCTAACTGGAAGATGCCGTTATAACGAAGAATATCCTGGTTATGCCTTCCATCAATAATCGGGTACCAGGTTTTAAACTGTACGTCAACGTTATTATTCAGCCTGATGGCTGCCCCGGTTGTTATCTTATTCCAGCTCCGGGAATAATTGGTGAACCGGCCATTTGATTCATGTTCCCCCATCAAATAAGCCTGTCCGATATAACGGCCCTTATACACGATAAGATATCCTATCCCCAATCCTGGGTTAAAATTAATATCGCGCATGGGAAGGGAATTTTCCAATACATTCCAAAAAGCTTTCTGTGTATATTGGAGAAACAGGTAGGTATCAAACGGTAATTTGCTCTTCGTGATTCGCTGCCGGATGCTCAGTTGGAATTTCACATCGGTTGTATGCCGCGTCACTTTATGGTTAAGGGGCGCTCCTGCCATAAAGTAATTATCTTTATACAACCCGAAAGAGGGCACTTCTTCTATTCCGGCCCGTATACTGTCGGCATTATAATACACGGGGGGGTGCGCAAAGACGGTAAAACAAAAATGAATAGCCAGTAAGAAAGTAAGTATCCTTGTCATGATAATTCGTTGAAGATGCAAATATAAGGCTCTATGTCGAATAGAGTGGGTAATCAAATTTGAGTTTAGCCGTGAGGAAGTAAATCATGTTGATGAAGTTCCTTACATTTCTGTATCCCCTGACCCTTCTTTTGGCTAACTGTATTTTACTGTTTATCCCCTCAAGTAGACCATTTGTAACCTTTCTTTCAAAATAAGCAGTAATACCGATCCAGTGAGATTTAATCATATTGACGAACTTACTATACGGGCTTATCTTGGCTTCTACAGCCATATCACACCAAAACCACAAATACACTATAGTATAGGCCTCAAAGAGAAGAGTAAAACCACTGGCACGCGCCCAAGGGAGACGAACCTGATGAATATCCCCATCCTTGCTCTTTATGCGAGGCACGCGGGCATGAAGATAACAATGGTGTTGGAAGAAGTTCATATCTTGCCACGAACGTTCTACTATGTCACAGGCGGTTGTCTTCTCTCCTTTACTGTCTGTAAACTGAAAACCACGTTCAAAATTCAAGTGAGTATGTAATTCACTCAAGGGGGAACTTTCAGACTCTAAAAGCTCAACTTTCTCAACATACCAAGGGAAGGATATTCCTAACGCTATTCCAAATATTTCACTACTATTCATGCAGCAAAGCTAACGCTTTTTGGGGGAATTACCCACACAAAACGACATAGAACCAATAAATTTCATAGCACCTCAAAAAAAGAATTAACCGATTTTGTTGATAATATAGTATTTTTTTACGCGTTGACCCTACTGATGGGATTGAGCATAAGCCGCAATGAAGAGAATCCGCCCCCGCCCCACGAGGCTATCCAGTTGGAGTTAAAATTCAAGCCGTAAGGGAGACAGCAGGCTCATTGCCCGTCCATTCGCCAGCGAACTACTTCATATATCATAATAGACGAGGCGACGGATACGTTCAGCGAACCTATCGTTCCAAACTGAGGTATTTTTACCAGATGGTCGCAGATGCGGAGGTTCTCTACAGATACACCTGTATCTTCGGCGCCTACTACAATGGCTACCGGGCCGTCGTATGATACGGCAGTGTAGCTGGCGGCTGTTTTCTCGCTGGCCGCTATTACCTTTATCCCGCTGTCTTTGAGGAAACGGATTGCCTGGTTGATACTCTTTTCCTTACATACCGGCAATACGTGCAGAGCGCCGGCAGAGGTCTTGATGGCGTCTGCATTTACGGTAACGCTTCCTTTGGCGGGGATTACGATAGCATCTACACCGGCACATTCGCAGGTACGGGCGATTGCGCCAAAGTTACGGACGTCGGTAACGCCGTCGAGCAAGACAATGAAGGGACTCTTTCCCTGCTCGTAAACGAAAGGGACAATGTCTTCGAGGCGTTGATAGGACACCGGCGAGATGAAGGCTACCACTCCCTGGTGGTTCTTCCTCGTAATCCTGTCTAAGCGTTCAACGGGTACGCGCTGCAAGGGTATATCGCTTCCTTTCAATACGTTGAATAATTCTTTGGAGAGCTCGCCTTGCAACTCTCTTTTTACCACTATTTTATCGATTTCCTTACCGGATTGGATGGCTTCAATAACTGCCCGGATGCCGAAAATCATCTCATTTTCCTTCATAGATTGTGATATTTAAATTAAGCAGTTCGCGAGCGTTGGCCACCGAAGCATCGGTAAGAGTAGCACCGCTCAGCATACGGGCCACTTCCGTGATACGCTCTTCGTTTGTAAGTTTTTTAATTTGTGTAACGGTATGCTCGCCTGCATCTTGTTTGTATACGTAATAATGTTCCTTTCCCTTAGAGGCTATCTGCGGCAAATGGGTAATGGCTATCACTTGCATCTTGTTACCCAGTTCTTGCATGATTACGCCCATCTTATCGGCTATATCACCCGATACGCCCATATCCACCTCGTCGAATATAATAGCCGGTAGCGCCGTAAACCCGGCAATCATAGCTTTTATACAAAGCATCAGGCGCGAGATCTCTCCTCCCGAAGCCGTTTGCGCCACCCGTTCCAATGCTCCTCCGCTCTTATTGGCCGAGAACATGAAACGGACATCGTCTGTGCCATCACTTTCCGGCTCCGGTTTCTCTATGAAGTCTATCCTGAAGCGGGTATTGGGCATTCCCAGAAAAGATAATTTGTTCATCAATTCTTTTGCTATGCTTTCCGATGCTTTCTTCCGCTTGGCGCGTAATTGGGAAGCGAGCTTTTTTAGTTCCCGGTAAGAGGCTTCCGTCCGGGCGGTTAGCTCGTTGATTTGTTCGTCGAAAGAGTCAATGGTTGCCAACTGTTTCCCGTACGCTTCGCGCAACGTTATTAACTCTTCTACGGTAGACACGCGGTGCTTTTGTTCCAATGAATAGAACAAGTCCAACCGTTCGTTCACCCATTGCAGGCGTTCGGGGCTAAACTCAATATCTTCTCCCCGAGAACCCGTTTCCGAGGCTAAGTCGTTCAAATCAATATAGGCGGTTCGGAGGCGTTCGGTTATTTCCTTTGCTCCCGGATAATACTTCTCTAATACTTCGGAGGCAGACAGGGCTTCCTTTAGTAACTGCACGCTTCCCTGTTCTTCGCCGTTAAGCAATCCGGCAATTTTATAGAGGGCGCTTTTTATTTCTTCGGCATGCGAGAGGGTTGCCAATTCCTTTTCAAGTTCGTCTTGTTCGCCTTCAGTCAGTTTGGCTTCCGATAGTTGTTCCAGTTGATAACGGATATAGTCTTCATCCTGCCTTGACTGGGCAACTTTCCCCAATAACTCCTTCAATTGCCTTTTCAGTGATTGATAAAAGGTATATTCCTTTTTATATTGCGTTAAAGAAAATTCGTTTTGCGCCATTACATCCACCACTTTCAACTGAAACTTCGTATCGGCCAACAACAGGTTTTGATGCTGGGAATGAATATCAATCAGCAGATTCCCCAATTCCTTCACGTCATTCAGCGAAGCCGGCGAATCGTTAACAAAAGCCCTCGACTTACCCGAAGCAAACAACTCGCGCCGGAGGATACAGGTCTCCGTGTCGTACTCTAAGCCTTTCCCTTCAAAGAAGGATTGCAAGCGATAGGCCGAAATATCAAAGACTGCTTCGATTACGCATTTGTCTTCTCCGCCCTTGATGCCTTTGGAGTCAAACCTTTGCCCGAGTACAAGCCCCAAGGCTCCGAGTATAATAGATTTACCGGCTCCCGTTTCGCCTGTTATTACGGTAAACGAATCGGTAAAGCGAATATTGAGGTTATCTATTAATACATAGTTCTGAATATATAGTGATTTCAGCATGGCAGGTTATTTTTTTAGCGCTTCCAGACGGGTTGTTTCAGTAGGATATAAGTTAGAGAGCATCTTGTAGCCGTTTTGTTTCTCCTGGTTGTTTGCTTTGGAATAAATAGCGATCAGTTCATCAAGCTTAGCTTCTGAAAACAGTTGAAGCAAGACGGATGTGGGACGGCTTCGTTTGTATTCTTCCATGGCCGGCAACGCTTCAAGGATGGTGGTACGTCCGCGGTCGGCATTGGCAGTCATTTCGTCTAATCCTTTCCGGTGCCAGGCGTACCACATGTCGCGGAAGGGCTCGGCCTGGCTTTCGGTAATAGCCGTGATAACCGCATGCCGGTTGCGGCTATTGTCAAAGGCTTTCCAACCGTTCCAACCGAGTTGCGACTGGCATAAGTTAACGATTTGCTGTGCCTGCTGAAAAAAGAGAGTCCCGCCTCTGGGAGAAAAGCTGTCGAAATCGAACCCCAATATAAGATAGATATAATAAACGATTGTGGCGGTAAGATTATTTTGCAGCGTATTCTCTGTATATTCCAAGGGCGAGAACTCTACGTATTCGAAATCAAGCTGTACATCGCGGAAGTTTACCGTTGTCGTAGTATAACTCGAATTATATACCGGACGGCGTGCTTGTATCTGTATTTCCGACTTGAAATTATCCCCCTCGCGTTCATTAATAATAATAGTCATCGTACATTCTATCTTTTCATTGACGGCAAAAGTGGCGTCTGTCCACTTCCTGTTATTAATGAACTCCATCAACGCTGTCTGGAGCGAGGTATATATTTGCTTACTACCCTGAATCTTATCGCTGTTTATTGTTATCCGGGCATTAATCTCCTGTGCCTCCGCTCTATAAAATCCGGTAGCAGACAAGCATATTATTAACAGGAATATTTTTATTGTTTTCATTTCAATAAATCAACTAACTTGTCTACAATATCCAAGGCTACTTCCTGTTTGCTTTTCACAGGGTAAGCGGTTGTCGTACCTGTATTGTCGAGAATGGTTATTTTATTTGTATCTACGCGGAAGCCTGCTCCCGGTTCATGTAATGAATTGAATACAATAAAATCAAGATGTTTCTTTTCTAATTTAGCTTTGGCATAAGTAAGCCCATTGTCCGTTTCCAAGGCGAAACCTACCAACTTCTGGTTTCCCCGTTTCATCTCTCCAAGCGAAGCCGCAATGTCTTTATTGGGAATCAGCCTGAGAGTAAACTCTCCTTCTCTCTCCCTTTTTATTTTTTCCTGGGAAACTGTCTCCGGGCGATAATCGGCGACTGCCGCACACAGGATAGCGGCATCCATCTCCGGGAAAGAGGAAATTGCCGCCTGATACATTTCTTCGGCAGACTCAATATTGATACGCTTGATACAGGGATGCGAGACGGCCAAGGCAACAGGCCCGGATAGTAAAATAACATCCGCTCCTCTTTGTGCACAAACCTCGGCAAGGGCAAATCCCATCTTGCCGGATGAGTAATTCCCTATAAAACGCACCGGGTCTATCTTTTCATACGTGGGTCCAGCCGTTATCAGAATCCTTTTTTTTTGAAGGTTGCATTGGGAAGCAAAGAATGTTTCCAGTCGGTGGATAATACGATCCGGCTCTTCCATCCGGCCTTTACCTACTAAATGGCTTGCCAGTTCTCCTTCGGTGGGTTCAATGATATAATTGCCGAAAGAACGGAGTTTATCTAAATTCTGCCGGGTGACCGGATGGGCAAACATATCCAAGTCCATAGCCGGAGCGACAAAAACAGGCACTTTGCACGACAGGTAAGTCGTAATCAACATATTGTCGGCTATACCGTTTGCCATTTTCCCGATGGTAGAAGCCGTAGCCGGAGCAATCAGCATGGCGTCCGCCCAAAGCCCTAAATCAACATGACTGTTCCACGTACCATCCCGGTTGGAGAAAAACTCACTGATAACCGGACGGCTACTCAGGGTAGAAAGGGTAAGCGGCGCTATAAATTCCTTCCCCGAAGGAGTAATGACGACTTGTACTTCTGCTCCTTTCTTCACTAATCCCCTGATAAGATAAGCCGCCTTATAAGCCGCTATACTTCCGGTTATACCTATTATGATCTTTTTGTCTTTCAGCATTTCTTTGTTTACGCAATTGAATTGATATATACACAACATAAAACGGTTCCATACCGTCTTTTATTACAATCGCAACCTCAAAATCTCGCGGGCTACTGTTGCGTCTATGTCGCCATGCTCGCCTAATTTCCATCCCATTTGGGCGATTGGCTCTATTAGCTTATCCAAGGCAGATTCTTTTATTTCATATTCATTCAAACGTGTTTTCAAGCCCATATCACGAAAAAACGATTCAACAACCTCTATCGTTTTGCTAACGCATTCGTCCGGGCTTCCTTCGGTTATATTGAAAACTGCTGCGCCTAACTGAAGTATTTTTTCCTGTTTCTCCTTACGCATATATTCCATGACACCCGGGAGGATAATGGCTAATGTCTCCGCATGGGCTAGCCCGAACTGCGCTGTCAGCGCATACCCAATACGATGCGACGACCAGTCTTGCGGCGCTCCCTGCCCTATCCAACCATTCAAAGCGTTAGTCGCCGCCCACATGAGGTTGGCACGTATATCGTAATTCAACGGGTCTCCCAATACTTTCCGGCCTTCTCCTACAATGATCTTCATTAGACTTTCGGAGAAAGCATCCTGTACTTTAGCATTGACAGGATAAGTCAGGTATTGTTCAATTACATGAATAAAGGAATCAACCACTCCAATGGCCACCTGATAAGCAGGCAATGAATAGGTAACTTCCGGATCCATCACTGCAAATTTCGGAAAAACAACCGGAGTAGTAAAATTGAGTTTCTTTCCTATGGAAATACGGGAGATGACCGCTCTTTCATTCATTTCGGAACCGGTAGCAGCCAAGGTAAGAACAGCTCCCAAAGGCATGGCCTCTTTTACATGGCTTCCTTTGGCCAAAATATCCCAGGGATCGCCTTCAAACGGAACAGCCGCCGCTATAAATTTAGTGGCATCAATCACCGACCCTCCTCCTACAGCAAGCAGAAAACCTATCTTTTCTTTCCTGACAAGTTCAACGACCTGCATACATGTTTCATAATGCGGATTCGCTTCGATCCCAAAAAACTCCAACCATTGAAAGCTTTTCAACGCATCGACTACCTGTTCATATACCCCGTTCTTCCTGATACTTCCACCGCCATAAACCACAAGTACCTTCAAACCTTCAGGAATCAAAGCCGGCAGGCGGGCGATCGTTCCCTTTCCAAAAGCCACTTTTACCGGATTACAAAACTCGAAATTATTCATTTCATTTTGAATTAAAACTTCTTAGTTTGATTTCGGTCAACATCTTTTTGGTATTCAGAGGAAAGTCGCCATTCATAATCCAGGCGTAATATCCCTGGTCTTTTTGCAATACATCGGTTACTAACATGCCCTTGTATTTGCCGAAGTTAATAACCTCCTCGCCTTTATCATTGTACACCATCCGACCAGCAAAATCAACATTGTTACCAAAGCTGGAGAACTGAGACAGGAAAACAATGTCGTTTTTCAAATCGGGATACCTATCTAACTGGGCTTTTAATATCTCGTAGGTTGCCTTTGCATCCGCTTCGGCTGTATGGGCATTTTCTAATTCTTTATCGCAATAAAACTTATAAGCAGCGGATAAGCTACGCTGTTCCATCTTATGGAAAATTGTCTGCACATCCACAAGCTTACGGCGGTTTAAATCTATATCCACTCCGGCGCGTTGAAATTCCTCGGCAAGCATGGGAATATCGAAACGGTTTGAGTTGAAACCCGCCAAATCACAGCCTTCTATTTGATTTGCTAACGACTTGGCTATTTCTTTGAACGTGGGGCAATCCTTTACGTCTTCATCCGATATACCATGAATCGTTGTCGATTCGGGCGGAATAGGCATTCCCGGATTTATCCTTCGCGTTTTAGATTCCTCTTTTCCATTCGGATACACTTTGACGAATGATATTTCGACAATACGGTCTTTAACAATATTAATACCCGTTGTCTCCAAATCGAAGAAAACCAATGGTTTTTTTAAGTTTAACTGCATGTATCAGATTCCTTATTCATTTAACATCATAGGCATGAGCAGCATCAGTACATTTTCATCCTCTTCGTTTTCGATGGGGACAATTACACCGGCGCGAGAAGGGTCTGCTAACTCAATAATAACATCTTCCGAAGCTATATTCGTTAATATTTCTACCAGAAATGTTGCTTTAAAGCCTATTTTCAATTCTGTTCCATCATATTGGCAATTGATTTTTTCTTCTGCTGATATGGAAAAATCAATATCCTGCGCAGATATGATCATCTGAGTTTCCAATAAATGCAATTTCACCAAACTACTTGCTGCATTAGAAAAGACGGATACACGTTTCAAGGCATTCAGGAACGAAATACGGTCGATCGTAACTTTATAGGGATTTTCCTGTGGTATGACGCTGTTATAATTAGGATAACGGCCTTCTATTAAACGGCAAACCATCTCTACATTGTGAGAAGTTACGTAGGCATTATTTTCATCGAATTTTATTTCAACCTGTTCCGTTTCTTTCGCTAACACGTTCCTTAGCAGGTTGGCCGGCTTTTTGGGCAAAATAAAAGCTGCACTTTCCGCCGATTTAACAGACTGGTTACGTAAACGGGCTAACTTATGCCCGTCGGAGGCTACAAAGGTCAACGAATCTTCCTGAATATCGAAATAAATGCCATTCATTACAGGGCGCAGTTCATCATCCGCTGTTGCAAACAACGAGCGGCTGATTCCATTCAGCAAGGTCTGTGCATTGATCTGGATAGACGTATACGTATCATTCAAAGGTTTCTGTTGCGGATAGGTATCTCCGGTCTGGCCGACAAAGTTATATTGCCCATTTTCAAAGTGCACATCTATCGCCAGGTTATCATCATTAATAACAAAATTAAGAGGTTGCTCTGGTAGTTCCTTTAATGGTTCAAGCAAGATTTTAGCCGTAACGGCAAACTTACCGGCGCCTTCCGCATTCATTACGTCAACCGAAGTAACCATCCGCGTATCCACATCCGAAGCTGTTATAGTGAGTTTATTTCCTTCCAGGTCAAAAAGAAAACTGTCTAATATAGGTAACGAATTCTTAGAGGCGATTACCTTACTTATCAACTGTAAACGAGATAATAATGCAGTGCTTGACACATCAAATTTCATGACTCTTAAATTATTAATTATTTTATATCATATATATTAAACAGAACAAAAATAAGAAATTATTTCTATTTAATAGAATGTATTTAAAAAATACAGCGATTCAGCGATTAAAAAATCTGTGTAACTACTCAGGTACTATTCCCACATTGGATGTCCGCGAGACATTTCAAAGCGGTAAAAACATCCTGTCCATTTTTGATAGTGGTATCAATAACAGAGCGAATCCTT
>JAIRKZ010000003.1 GCA_031259845.1 Tannerellaceae bacterium
CTTTTGGTGCGTACATCGTTTCAAACTTATTGATTTCATCGGCAAGCCACCGGGGTATTGTTTCTTTATCTACAAACCACTGGATATATTCATTGGGGTCGGGTTTCTTTGTTTCATCCGGCGGTTCCTCTTTATTATGACATCCTGCCAGGATGATGGAACACAGCAATAGCAGTAAACTTACTTTTTTCATACAATAATAACTTTAAGGATAAATACTGTTCTCTTTATGGAACGTCCCCGGAAAACCGCCAAATTCGTAAATCACTTTCCACCCCTCGGTATAAAAAATGTTTTTTTCCGTATCGTCAATATTTGACAAATTCACATATTCTCCGTTTTCATAATGCATTCTCGGACCTATATAAGAATAAATTTCATATATATTATAAATTGTCTGCCCCTTCCACTCACGCCGGAATACGATTACTTTCGCCAGACTCGCTTTTGGTGCGTACATCGTTTCATACCTGTTGATTTCATCGGCAAGCCACTGGGGGATTTCTTCTTTATCTACAAACCACTGGATATATTCATTGGGGTCGGGTTTCTTTATTTCATCCGGCGGTTCCTCTTTATTATGACATCCTGCCAGGAAGATGGAACACAGCAACAGCAGTAAACTTACTTTTTTCATACGATTGTTCTGTTTTTTTTGATACTGTTCTCAAGCTTCGTACATCATTCTTCAACCTCAACCGGATAACCGTCAAATTCGTAAATCACTTTCCAATCTTTATTGTAAAGATTGTTTCTTTCCGTCTCGTCATCCGGCAGTTCCACTCTCTCTCCGTTTTCATAATGGATTGTTTCCAAGGCTAAAGAAAACATATAATATAACTTATAAACTGTCCGCCCCTTCCATTCACGCCGGGATACTACTATCTTTTTCACTGGCGTTGTTGGCGTGATGAATATACTTTTCAACACATCGATTCTATCGACAAGCCACTGGGGCATTGCTTCGTCGTCTTTATGGCATCCTGCCAGGATGATGGAACACAGCAACAGCAGTAAACTTACTTTTTTCATACGATTGTTCTGTTTTTAGATTTATATTTCCCCTGAGGTCATGTTTATTCCGCCGCTCCCGCCTTCCGGTTCGGGAGCCTGTGCGAAACGCCGCTGCGCGCCGTTGGGCGGAAGGCCGTTGGGCAGAAGATAGAGGGGTGAAGGATGTGGGATGTGAGGTGATTTTCCATCGTGCGTACTAAATTTTCCGTAATGATACCGATTAATTTGTTTACGGCCAAATTTCCAGACGTTTTTGTTTGGTAAGCTCAGGAACGCTATCTTTGCGTTATCGCTTTATTTTAACACAACGGACATGAAAGAAATAATGAAGGGTACATTTTTTACTGCGGGAGCCATTTTAGTTGCTTCGCTTACGTTTGCCTCGTGTGCCGGGCAAGGGAAACAGGTATCCGGGCCGGATGATTTTCCTCCTGCAATGACAGGGTTTATCGCTTATCCGGATAATCCTGTTTTTGCCGGGAGCGGCGCCGATACATGGGACAGGAAGATACGGGAGCGCGGGTTTATTCTATATGAGGATGGGCTTTATAAGATGTGGTACACGGGGTATAACCCGGAAATTGCCGAAGAAAAGTTTCCGGGCTATGCTACATCTACCGATGGGGTAAACTGGGCGCGTTACCCGGAGAATCCCGTCTTTAAGGAAAAGTGGACGGAAGATATGTTTGTGTTGAAACACGAAGGACTGTATTATATGTATGCCGAAGGGGCGGATGATATAGCGCACCTGCTTACCTCTGCCAACGGGATTAACTGGCAGGAACTGGGCAATCTTACGATTACAACTACCCGGGGAGATACCATCCCTGCTCCTTTCGGAACGCCTGCCCTCTGGATAGAAGACGGTAAATGGTATCTTTTCTATGAACGGGACGATGCGGCCGTATGGCTGGCTACATCCGAAGACAAGTTACACTGGACGCACGTTCAGGACGAGCCTGTGTTATCTCCCGGCCCGGAAACGTATGACAGAGGCGCTATCGCCTGCAATCAGGTGGTGAAGTATAAAGGCAAATACTACCTCTACTATCATGCCAGCCCCCAGCCTTACGGCGGAAACATCGCCAATACATGGAACTCCAATGTGGCCATGTCGGACGATTTGATTCATTGGAAGAAATACCCGGGTAATCCGCTTGTAGAGAACGATTGCTCCAGCCCCATCCTGGTGTTTAACGGAGAAAAGCCCATTCTTTACACCATGCATCCTGCGGTATGCCGTTATCCCGGTAAATGATTGCTACGGGGAAACCTTTCTCTTTTCCAGTCGCCTTTTTTTGATGTGATAGCGGATAGCGGATTCGCTTACATTATAATCCTTTGCTATACGGCAGATACTTTTCCCTGCATCAAGGCAGTACTGTATTTCCGAACACAGGCTTCTTGTGAATTTATAACACAGCCCATGTCTTTCCTTACGCGAGAAGAAGTGGGCCGCTCCTTTTTCACGGAAAGCCCTGGCATAGCGTTCTATATTTTTACGATGCTCGCCCAGGGCTTCTGCCAGTTCGGCTATAGTGCACAGCTGGTTTGTTACAAGATTAGCCAGTATGAAACGATAGCTGCTCTTGTCTGTAAGGGCATGGCAATAAATAGGATTGCCGTTGTGCAAATAATAACGGAAGCCTCCATGTTCCATATAGCCTAACGTTATATTTATCAGCTTTGTGTTTGCCGGAAATAAGGGTAATTGTGTTTGCATGTTTTTTTACTTTTTCATTAACGATAAAGTGATACTGATATGGGCGAGGTAATAGGTTGGCAGGATGAGAAACCCAAGCTGTTCCTGCCCTGCAAATTCGCGCAACGCGATTATCGTGTCGGAGAAAACAATCATCGCGACGCCAAAAACGAATATCCATTTTACAGGCGGCGCTGCGTTCATTCCCACAGCGGCTCCCAATGAAACGCAGGATATCAGCAGGTAGGCCAATACAGAGGCGAGCAGCCACAAGTGGGGGATGGCCGGATAAAGCACGATTATGAAAAAAGCCAGATACCCGGCCAGCAGGATGGCTGTAGCGATATAATGCAGCCGCCCTTTAAGCAAAGCATACTGCAAGTACCAGACGTGTGCAATGAAAAATAATACAATCCCCAGGATAAACCGCTCCGTCTGGCCGTGTCTGTTCGATAAAAACCAGTCGCCGGCAATGGAAAAAAGAAACGCGAGGACAATCGCCCGGTTGCTTCGGGAGATTGTTTTCCCAAGCGCTAAAACAATCAGGATGCACGACCCCGTAACGCCTGCTTTAAAAAGGAAATCGTGATACGTAAGGGCGAGCGCCGCGAAGATAACCGGTATCGCCAGGAGACAGTATGCGCTAAAAATCTTTTTCATATATTCATCTGTTTATTCCGTAATAGCCGGCAAAGCGGGGACAGGGGGAAATTGGTATTCGAAGGGTTTTTTCCTGCCGCGGGCAATGTCGTACATCCCCTCGTGCGTTTTGCGCGCAGCTTCCGTTAAGTCGGGGTATGGCAAAGAACAAGCGTCTAAGAAACCGATATTAAAGTTTTCGCCATCCCCGCGGCCAAGAATATTCTGATCCGTCCACTGGAACCAATGGAAACCAATGATTTCAGGCCTTGCAAATCCATTCTCGGCAAAAACACGGTAGGCCGCCGCACGGTCTTTCTGCGAAACAGTTGTATTCAAACCGGGGGTAGGCAGTCCGCCGTCCGTACCGCAACCAAAATGCCATTCGGTAATCAACACCGGCTTACCGCTGATTTCCGACAGTTCTTTCGTAGAAGGAGGATAGGGGGCGGTATAGGCATTCAGCGAGAACACATCGAAATAACGACCCACTTTCATCATCGTTTCCGAACTGATAAAGGCATAACGTGTTCCTAAATTCAGATGATTCGGGTCTGCCTTGCGTGTTTCCTCACACTGCACGCGCACCCATTCTTCTATCATCTCCACGGTAAATGCGCGGAAGTCTTTTTCTGCAGACCGGGATGGATAACGTTTGAATGTTTGCATGGATAACTCGTCAATCGAGCGCAGCCCAAGTTGCCAGGCCAAATTAAATGCAGCCACATCCGGATATTTCTCTTTCATCCGTTCGATAAACCGGAGCTTTGTATAGCTGGGTTGCAGCGTTGCGAACATTTCGTACGCAATATCATTATCGCCGAAAGCCCAGTGAGGTTCATTCCCTAAAAAGTAACCGATGATATAGGGATTGTCTTTACCGGGTATCAGTTGTGAAGCATATTGGCGGCACACCTCGCGGAAGTCCGGGCTGAACACATCGTGAAAATCCCGGTAAAGCATCGTTTTCACAGGAGGCAGCCCATGCAGGTGAGCCAGATAAGGCAAGCCGCTTTTTTCCTGGATATTCCGGTCGCTCCAGTTCGCCACGGTATTAAAACGCCATGCCTTCAATTGTTTGGTCGTTGTCTCTTCCCATTTCTCCAGCCATTTCTCGCTATATGTACGCATCAGATTGGCTTTGAAATAATCTATCCGTTTCCTGCCGTTATCTGCTACTACCGAAGCGAAAGGGCTATCCTTGTCCGGTATCCAGGCAAGCAAGTCTTCCATATCCTGCACAACGCCTGATTGAGACGGCGAGATGCAGCATATCCCGGAACTCAGGAAAGCATATCCTTCCGGGTCTACGAACCACCAGCGCTTACCGTCGTGCTGTACGCGGAAGAACCCCGTAGCTTCAAACTTCAGCGCTTTCAGGCCTCCGTATTTACTCCATCCTTTGGGAAACCCGGCTTTGGCAACCGCTTTCTCCGCAGCTACAATTTTCTGTTTCAGTTCCGTTTCATTCCTAATCTTGCCCGGCCAGTCCCTACCGGTCCACTGTCCAAACTCATCCACATACTTTTGCGCCGGGGCATCATAGTTTTCCGGCAGTTTATCGGTAATATACACGGAAGCAATTTCCACCTTTGCCGCAAACAGGGGAGAAGCATGCGGATAAACGTCAATATCTACCGATTCAATATCTTCCGGGTCAAGCCGGTTTCCCGTACAAACGCCTTTAAGCTGACGGGGGAAACGCGGCAGGTAGAGTTCCTGTGCATCCAGATAACTCAAAGGAAAGATCACCTGTGTTTTGAGTTTGGGCAATACCGTGACATAACACCTAATCCAGGGATGTTCCTTCGATTCTCCTTTACGGAAAAAACGGATATTCAGCAAGGTTGTAAATTCATTGGGTTGATATACTTCGGCAACTAAATAGTTCGCTTTTTTCCAATCCATAGACGCCTCTGCCGGCAGCTTAAGCACACTGTTGTTATCCTCTGCCTGAACCGATAAAACCTCTTTGCCAAAGACAGAAGACCTCACCGTTTCATGTTTGATGGCGGAGGTCTCCGCCGCCTGTCCGAGATTGAAGTACTGCCTTGTCTGCGCCTGCCCAGGCGGGCAACACACATACATAACCATACCTGCGAGTAGCATATTAAATTTCTTCATATCATTTCAATTATATCATTTTTGCTAATACATCACTATTCAATAGAGAGAGAGGCGCCCCTGTTTGCAAAGAGCGGATACCTCTTCCGGCGTAAAGACGCGGTTGGCCAGAATGAAGTCGTCTGCCAGAAAACGGATATCGTTGCGTCCGCCTGTGCCTCCGCCATTGAATCCTCCGTGTTCTTCCGTATAGTTCCAGGGCGTAGACCCCAGAAAAGTAGCTTTATTGCGTCCGATACCCTCAATACCCCCAACTCCGCCGGATAAGTCGGCGTCGGCCTCTTTCACTTTTTGGCCGTCTATGTAAAAAATAATCTTATTCTTGTCATAATCGAAAGTTGCCGCCACGTGCATCCATTCTCCCGTTTTTGTAGGCGTAATCCACAAACGGCTGTATTCGCCGTTGGTAGGCGTTATGTCCAAATGAAGGTAGTTGGTTCCGCCGTAGCTACTGGTTTGAAAGGCGTACCCTTTCCCTTTGGTTCCGTCTACATTCTTATTACTTAATATCCCCGGGCTGCCGTCATTACGTACCATCTTGATATGAATCCAGTATGCAACAGAGAAACTCTGGTCGTAATCAATCAGGTCGCTGTTATTATCTAATGTAATGAAGTTACGTTTGCTGAGGTCGATAGCTTGTCCGTGTTTACCTGCCTCGAAATGGGGAATCGTGTCATACACATCAGGCTTTGTTTCCAGGTAGAACATCTTGACGGCAGCAGGAGCCGCACCGTTATTTTTCAGCGAGCCATCGAAAGGCAACACATAATCAATCGGTTTACGCGGGATTGTATCTATTGCTGCCGTTGTAAATGTTCCTGCCAATGGTTTGCTTTGTTTATCGAAAACATCAATGGCATAGACCTTCAGATTGTATGCAGTCGATTTCTCCAGTCCTTTCAGTTCAATCGATTTTGTTTCAGGCATCGGATAAAGGCAAAAATCGGCCCATTCGGTTTCATCCTTAACAACCTTGCCCGTCTTTTTTTTCGTAAGCACATAGCGGTACTTATAGATGATATCATTAACGTCATTCGGTGGCGTTGCCGGACGGTCAAAGCTTATAACGGCCGATTTCATACGCACATCTTCCGGATAAATCTTAGCATCCGCGGCGAATACCGGCGCTTTTGCTTTGGCTTTGCGAAGCGCCATCGTGTAGGGCAGCGGGCGATTGACGTTGAACGACCATACCTGGTCTTCTATCCAGCGGTTATTCGTGAAATCACGCGTCTTGATGGTTACATTCCCCTGCTCATCGGCCTCCACATACACGCCTTCGGAAGTGTAATTAAACTCCGCCTCGCTGCATACGGCGCCGCAATGACACCACGTAAAGCCGCCGTCCTGGCGGATGCTCAACGGATGATTGTTCACATCGTGTGTGTCTCCAGAGAAAATGATCACCCGGTTATGGCCGCGCAACATCGTATATAAATCATGATCCGGGCCTGTAACCGCATGGTGCTGGAAGACAAAGACGGGCTTATGCGGATCTGCCGCTTCCGCTTCCCTGATGCGCGCCTCCAGCCAGTCCCGGATATAGGCATAGTTGCTTTGGCTTTCGCCGGTGGCACGCATAGTCGTTTCGTCTAATTCGCCGGCGCCGGGGCTTACGGAGATGAAATAATATCCGTTGATGATATTCACCTCGCTGGGCTTGTTGCCCGTAGAGCGTTCAAAGTTCTCCCACTTGTTTTCTTCGTGGTTACCCATCATCGCTAAAAGGGGCATTTGGGAATATGTTTGGCGAATCATGCGGAATATAAACATCTCCAGCCAGTTGCCATTGCCGCTCAAATCGCCGGTCAGCGCCACCCGTTCCGCCTTCAGAGCCGGGTCATTGAAGAACCTGAAAGCGTCTGCCAGGCGTTTGTTATTCCCCGCATCCATGTTTGCACTGCCGCCTACATGCACATCCGTAATAACCCCAAAGTTGATTTTACCATCCGTACGGGGGCTTGTTACCATTACTTCCGAGACGCCTTTCACGCCTTTGGAAGAAAGGGCGGAAACCGTCAGCGTAGACGCGCTTTCATCCGCGCCTATCTTCAGCATGCCGTCTGCGGCTATTTTCGTTTGCGCCGAAGTAGCGCCTTCTACCCCCCATGTAACCTGCCGGTTCTCTTCCGTTACTGGAGCTTCTGCCACAAAGCGGAGATAATCGGCTTTGTTCATACGTACAGAAGCCGGATAAATAGTTGTGCCGGCGCCTGCAAATAAAGCAGCCACATCGTCGTGAGTAAAAAGGCGGCTACTCATTACGAAATCGTCTGCCAGAAACCGGATGTCGTTATTTCCCTTGCCGCAACCGTTATATCCGCCTCGTTCGCCACTGTAATTCCAGGGAGAAGAGCCTAAGAATGTATTCTTAAACGGGCATTCGTCTGCAATACCGCCAATCCCTCCCGAAAGATTGGCTTCGGCCTGTTGAACAGGCATTCCGTTTACATAGGCTGTGATGCGATTGCGCGCATAGTCAAACGTAGCCGCCAAATGCACCCATTGCCCGGTTTGAGTTGGCGCAAGCGGCAGGCGGGCGAACGTACCATTCACCGGCGAATATTCCAGACAAATAAAATTTCTTCCGTTATAATCGAACGTGCGGAAGGCATATCCGTTGTAATACGTGCGATTGACATTTTTATTACTCAATATGGCTGACTCTCCATCTGTGCGTACGCTCTTGATGTTCATCCAAAATGCGAGGGAGAAACTCTTTCCGTAATCAATTAAATCACCTTCCGTATCCAGCTCCACAAAATTACGCGAGCTGAGTTCGATGGCTTGCCCGTGTATTCCTTTTTCGAAATGCGGCGTAACATCATACAGGCCGGGATTAACTTCCTGGCTGTACATCCGTACCGGAGGATGCTTGCCGTTAGACAAATCGCCGTCGAAAAGAAGCGTATAATCTATCGGTTTAACGGGCTTCGCATCGTTTTCCAGTGTTTTGAATGTTGCAGAAATAAATCCGGCGCTTTCTTTCTGCCAGGCATCGGAGGCATACATGCGGATTTCATACGCCGTGTTTTTTTCCAGGCCGCGTAAAAGTTGTTTTACCGTATCGGAAAACAAATCCGGATGAAAGTTCCACTGCTTTATCTGTTCTCCGGAACTTTTCTTAATGAGTTCGCCGCGATAACGGAATACAATATCCTTTACCGGGTTGGGTTGCGGAATAACAGCATTCTTGAACGAAGCGACAGCCGAGTTTGTAGTAACATCCCCGATGTTAACGGTAGCGCCGGGAGTAAATACCGGCGCTTTAGCCTGCGGCAGGCGGATAGCGTTGGTATAGGGTAACGGCTGGTTGATATTAAACCGCCATTCCTGCACCTTTTGCTTGCGGTTAAAATCCTGCGTGGTTATCTTGACATTGCCTTTTTTGTCGGCTTCCACAAGTAATCCTTGCCCTACAAGGGCTGTAACGGCCGTATTTACTTCCGTAAAGCCCTTATCCTGCCGGATGCCGAGCGGAGAATTATTGGGCAGATGGATATGCCCGGAGAAATAAACCACTTGCGGGTCGTTATCGAAAAGGCCGTCTAAGCCTGTATCTTCATAAACCGGATGATGCCCGAAGACAAAGACGGGCTTGCCTTTCGAGGCGGCTTTTGCTCCGGCCACCTGCTTGCCGAGCCAATCGCGGATATATTCGTAGTTATCCACATGGCTGCCTGTAGAACGCATGGTAGAGGGGTCTAATGCACCGGCGCCGGGGCTGATTGTAATAAAATAGTATCCGTTAATAATATTCACATCATTTCCCTGGCAGCCGGTAGCGCGTTCGAATAGCTCCCACTGGTTGGCGTCATGATTGCCCATCGTAGCGATAAGTGGAATCCGGAGATGCCGGTCTCGTATGCGGCAGAACACTTCAAATTCGTCCCACGTGCCGTAATCGCCAAAATCTCCGTTCACGAGCACAAATGCCGCTTTCCGTTCAGGGTCGCTGAAATAATCGAACGCATTTTGCAGGCAAAGGTTATTGCCATGCCCAAGAACAGGCGTTATACCTACATGGACGTCCGAAATAACGCCAAACGTGATTTTCCCGTCTCTCTGCGGTTGGGTTCCGGGAGCCGGCAGATTGTTTTGCCCCCGGAGCGTCCAAGCGCCGTACACAGTGGCTATCAGCATTAACCCCATTCTCATTATAACCGCCAGATGCTTATTTCCTGTTTTCATCCTTATTCACCCTTCTTTATTTTTTCGACGCATAATACTTAGCCCACAGATTATTACTGTGGCATTTCAAGGCTTCGCGAAACAATTCCGAAGCTTTTGCCGTATCTCCCAGTCCCAGGTAACCCAGTCCTTGCAGGTAATAGCCTTGAGCCACCGATTTATCCGCCCATGAAACGTCTTCCACGCCAATGCCTGTTCTGCCGGCGCCATTTTTTTGAATCAATTCGCCTTGCCTGATAAGCCCGTCCAGCATTTCCTTCGCTTTCCCAGGCTGGCCGAGGGCTTCATAAGCCTTTGCCTGATAGTAAGGCAAGTCTGCCGTGCCATCGTTTTTAGCCGCTATACTTTGCCCGTATGCTTTCTTTGCGTTCTTTTTCTGTCCTGACTGATCATAGGCCAGCCCGGTGAAGTAATAAATCATGGAAGCCCGTCCGTCGTTCAACGCCTTCCCTACCTCTAAGTTTTCCGGATAGAGGAGCGCTGTATTGAGGTGTCCAATCGCTTCTTTGTACTGATTGTTATCCATCAGCTGCAATGCTTTCAGCACATAGCTGTCTACATAGAAGCTATGTATCTCGCGCGCACCTTCCCATGTTCTGAAATGGTGCGTCTTCAGCAATTCTATCGCCTTGTCGTACGCTCCGCTCAGATTATAGAGGCGAACCCATTTCTGCGGAGCGGCGATGTCTTGCTTCACTGTTTCCGGATTATGTTCAAAAAGGGCTAATACCTCGCGGAAATCCTGTTTAGACAAATCGTAGTAATTTTCAATTTCCGCATACCATCCCGGCTTTGAAGCATCGGCGGCGATTGCTTTTTTCATGCAGTCAATCGCTTTGTCTATATCGTTATTCAGATGGCAAGCGGCAAAAGCCAGGTTACGCCATACCATAGGAAAGCCGGGCTGAATCCGTGAAGCCGTTTCCCAGGCTTCCACAGCATCCGCCGGACGGCGATCATAGAGTAAATTACCTTGCAAATAGTAAGGCAGCGCATTTTGTTTATCGTTTTCTACGGCATATTTCAATACCTGCTGCGAAGCCTCGCGGAACGGGAAACAATAATCATACGGCATGGCCGCAGCCGCAGCCAATTGTTCTTTCGCTTTTGCCGGATTGCCGGCCTTGTGGTATAGCCAGGCCAGGTAATAACGCACCATGGCATTCGTTGGAGCCGTAAGCGATGACAATAACCCAACGGCCTCTTCGTATAATCCGGCGTTTACATAATGCACGGCTATATCAAGATAGTTATTGTCCACATCCTGCATATTTTTCTGCCATTGCGCCATCGAACCGGCGCCCTGCAAGCGTTCTTTCTCATAAATAGCCGGGAAATTTATCGGGTCTTTCGCCAATAGTTTCTCTATTAAAGCAAGCGCTTCGGCTTTCCTTCCGTGTTTACGCAGTAAGGCGCTGTAAAGTATATTGACAGACCCGTCATAGTTGCTCGACGAATAGGCTTCCTGAATTTGTTCCAGCGCTTTGCTGTAATTTCCTGTTGCGCTCTCCATTTGGGCCAATTGATAATAGGCCGGAGAAAACCATTCGTAATACCAGGTTGCCCGGTAAAAGTTGGTATAGGCTTCCTCATATTTACCTAATCCTCTTTGCGCCAGCGCTAAATAGTAGAAAAGCTCGCCTTCCTTCGGCTGGATAAACTGTACTTGCAGTTTATCATAAGCCGTTTGCAGGAATTTTTCGGCTTCTTCATAACGCCACTGGCCTATCCGGCGGATTCCCATCGCCAGATTGATCCGGTAATCGTTGGGCGACTTGCGAAGCCCTTCCATATAATATTCGTCTGCACTTGTGCCCGTACGCGAGAATTGTTCCACAAAGCGGCCTGCCAGATATAAGTCTTCCACCGATTCGATACTTTCCGGGTGGCCAGGCCCGTGCTGCCTTTCGGGAAGCGCCGGCTTTTGATAGCGGTAGGGTTTATAAGAGATCAGGAGATTACCGCCGGCATCCCTCAGTTCGGTATAAAGCTGATATTCGTCGAATGCCTTTTTCCCTTTGTACGTTGCCGTAAAAGGGGTGGCCGGATCGATATCAATCTTTTTGGTAGCCAGTATTTCGCCTTCATATTTCAGCGTTGCCGTTGCATCCTTGTATAAGCGGGTGGTATTAAATCCGTAGAAGACTGTTTTATCGTCACGCATCTGAAGCGTAACGGAGGCGTGGGTCGTTGCATCTTTCACTATTTCCAAATCGCGCACGGGCGACCAGTAATTGGTAGCTTCCTTCACGGAATAGGGAGATATCCAGCTATAATCGGGCTGGTTGTTCGAATAGGTTCCGGTCATCAGTTCTACATAGTCGTGTGCATTGTCGGAAAGTTTCTTACGGGCGTTCAGCCCTTCCTGCCCCGGGCCAAACTGCCAAAGTTTAGACGTCCGGTTACGATACACGTCGGCCACATGCAACGTGCCGGCTTTCTCTGCATAATCATACCCTCCGATAAACCCTTTTTTACCCTGCCAGAAGAAGAAAGAAACCGGCGTGGGATGATTTTTCCACCAGGTGAGGTCTACGCCGTTGTAATCTACGCCGCGATATGTCCCCTCGCCAATGGGCCAGCGCGTAAATTCGCTATTGTTATGAAATACGCCAACCTCCTGCTGCGGAGGCCAGAAGGTACGGAAATTTTCATCGGCCGAAATAGCAACGTTTGCCCAGAAAAGGAAATTGCGCATAACCGGCGTACCATTGTTCAGATAGTAAACCGTTTCAATATTGGAACTGCCGGGACGGAGCGTTACGCCGATAACGGCTCTCAGGCCCAGGCCCCGCTCCGTTTCGCCCACCCATACGGTGGCGCTGCCGTCATTATTTTCCACTAAGCGGTAATCGGCAGGGAGCAACGTAGTAGGCCGGTGATGATGCGGAAAGCACCACTCTATGCCGCCGGATATCCAGGCGCCTAAGGTTCCTATCAGGTCTGGCTTGATTTCCGGGTTCCGGTGAAACAGTTGATGCCCGTTCGTTTTGTCTACGGCGCCCAGTAGCCGTCCTCCAAAAGCCGGTATTATCGTTACTTTCAGATATTCGTTTTCCAGGTAAACAAATTCATACTCCTCCATTACCTTCTTATCTCCCAGGTTCGTTTGCGCCGGATAGGGATAATAATGCCCGGCAGCGCCCTGAACGCTGCGCCCGGTATAAAAAATAGGGCTTGGATCATTCGCCCCCATTTTGTAGGTTGGGATAAACTCTTTTCCTTCGTATATCCTGACAGGCTGCTGCGCCAAAGCGCCCATAACAACCAATGCGTTCAATAAAAGTAACCATACTGTCTGTTTCATAATGAGTGTATTTTTTCAATTCTTAGTTTCACAAAGTTAACTCAATTTTTATTATTGTGTACGACAACATGAAAAAAAACCTTGTCCTTCCGGCGGGGAGGACAGGTTTTTTTATAGCGGATTATCGAGGGCTTGCTTCCGGGCGTCGAGTTCGCCCCGGAGTCATTCGATTTCGTGGCAGCCCTGTTATTTTTTATCCGGTCGGAAAGCAATTTTCAATACCGCGCACGACAACATGGGCAAAGCGCTGCGGCGTTGCCGAAAGCCTGCCCACAAACGAAAGGAGGCTTGCAACTTTGGGGCAAAGCCTGGATGAAATAGCCATCGGCAAAACAAATAATAAAGAGGTTCTATCACCGGGGGAAGAGGCTTTTTGGGATGCTATTGCAGATTGCGGGTAATCATTAAAAACAAAAATTATGGACAGAGTGAATTATCAAAGGAAGCATGAAGAGAATCAGGGCAACCGCATCAAAATCCGATTAATTTTTTGAGATAGCCTATGTCTAAAGCGGCTTTATAAGTTAGCTTCTTAATGCTCAACTTATCTTTTTGATTAGAACCGATTTGCAAAGCCATTTTCCTGAGGACTGAGAGGTTTTGGGGTGCATATCCGCTTCTTGCCCTACAACTATCTTCCCTGAAATTAACGTCCAATACCCAATGCAGTTGATTCTCAATGCCCCAATGACCTCTTGCCAGCGCATTGAAACAGGAGACATTTGTTTCTTTTTCATCACTGATGTAATAACGAATATCTTGTGTCACATGATCTTTGATCTCTCTGGTGGAAACAATCCGCACAATGGTGGAAAGACCTTTCCAGCGTTCAATAGTTTCTTCCATAAGGTATTCCCCGGCAGGCAGGATATGACAGCGGCGTGTTTCAATCCGACCATGATCGGCTTCAATAGTTTCATTTACACTGTGTCCGGAATGTACTTTAAAGGCGCACTCGACATCTTCATACAAACTCTTTTGGTTTTCTTTCAATGCAAGGAAATAATGTCCGCCTTTGAGGAAAGAATGCGATCTCCATATTTGCGCAGACACGATTCCAATTCTTCGGGAACGATACTTTTGAACACGCGTTCAAATGTGTCGACCGAAGGAGCCCCATTGGGCAAAGAGACCAAATCTCCCAGGGAAGCGGAACGTTCCGTGGCGAATAAATACATATCCTGATAGTCTGAGCCGCTATTAATATACGTGCAAAGACCTAACAACAGGATGTCTGAAAGCAAATGCATACACCGACCCTGAACCCGTGGGTCGCTGACTTCGGAAAAATAATCTTGAATCGAATTGTTCATCCTACAAATAGAGTTTATGTAAATTAGAATTGTTAATGCCTAGGATTCAATTTAATTCTAAAATTATGCAGA
>JAIRKZ010000051.1 GCA_031259845.1 Tannerellaceae bacterium
CATGAGAACAAACAGGAGAGGGTTCTTAAAAGCCCTCGGAGGAATAGCGGCATTGACTATTGTGCCGCGACATGTATTGGGGAACGGCTATCTTGCCCCAAGTGATCAATTAACTAAAGGTATTATCGGTACAGGCGGTATGGGGCGTGGGCATGTTAACTACGCAGGCACTCGCCTGGTTGCTGTGTGCGATGTAGATAAAAATCATCTGGAACTGGGGAAACAATTAGTACAGGGCAACATTGCGGCCTACCATGACTTCCGGGATTTGATTTTGGACCCGAATGTAGACATTGTACATATTGCCACGCCTCCGCACTGGCATGGCCTGATGTCTGTAGAGGCGGCTAAAGCAGGGAAAGACATCTGGTGCGAAAAGCCCATGACGCGTACTATCGGCGAGGGTAAACGGGTGATGGAGGCTGTTAAACAATACGGACGAATGTTTCGCCTGAACACCTGGTTCCGTTTTGAAGACCAGTTTTATGGATTGGGTACGCCGGTTAAACCTCTTAAGAAATTAGTTCAAAGCGGTTTGTTGGGCTGGCCTTTAAAGGTTACAATCAGTAAACATACCGGCTTCGACTGGAAATTCTACTGGGTGGGTAAAGATTATCTTGAACCTCAACCCGTACCGGCGGAACTGGATTACGATTTCTGGCTGGGCCCGGCTCCTTATAAACCTTATAACGAACATCGCGTTCACGGAACCTTTCGCGGTTATTGGGACTATGACGGCGGCGGTTTAGGCGATATGGGGCAGCATTATATCGATCCTGTTCAATATTTACTGGATAAAGACCATACCAGCCCCGTTAAAGTAGAAGTAGATGCTCCACAGCAACATCCCGACGCCGTAGGAACCTGGCAGACGATTACTTATACGTATGACGACGGTTGCCAGATTGTTCTTTGGGGGGGCGATTATGGCGACCCGGATACGCCCTATATCTCAGGCCCGAATGGAAATGTTTACAAGAACTTTGTGTGTGATATTCCTAACTGGGAAAAGAAACTTGCCGGTTTCCCCGAACCCGTGCCACAGGTAACCGATTTTATCGAATGTGTAAAGACGCGCCAGCCTTTTGCCCTGAATGAAAGGAACGGATTCCGCTCGGCTACAATTATTAATATGGGGACTGTTGCTTTACGCCTGAACCGGACGCTCCATTTCGATCCTGTGAAACTGGAATTTATTAATGACGAGGCGGCAAACCGTTTATTGGATCAGCCGATGCGTTCACCATGGAATAGTTAATTTAATCCGATAGTAGTTATGAAAAAAATATATGTATCCTTTTCGATTTTATTCCTCTGCGCGAGTGTATTGCTGGCACAATCAACGCGTACGGTTCAAACCATCGTAGCAGATGTATTGGCTCAAATGCCGGCTGGCAATCAAACCGGCTACAATAAGCAAACCGGCGACCTGGCCTCTACCGGAGAAGACGGTATCCTGCTATTGGTTAAAATGATAAATCCTCCCGGGCAAGGCAGTAATGCAGCAGTAGATTATGCCCTGAGCGCCCTCTCCTTGTATGTAACGGAAAATGGCCGGGAGAATGCCCGCCTTACTACTGCCAATGCTTACATTAAAGCGCTGGATATGGTAAGCGAGCGCGAAACGAAAGCGTTTATCATCCGCCAATTGCAGGTAACGGGCAAAGATGAGAGCGTAGATGCTTTAGCCCGTTTCCTTAACCAGGAAGATTTAAGCGGCCCCGCTGCCCGTGCATTGGCTGCAATCGGTACGGAAAAAGCAACCCTGGCTTTACAGGCGTCCCTGCTTCGCAGGATGGGTACGCCCAAAACGCAACGGGACGTTATCCTGGCTATCGGGGAAGCGCAATTACCCGTGCAGGAAGGCTTGATTAAAGGGATGCTTGGCACAGGCGACGAAGACTTCCAAAAGGATGTTCTCTATACATTAAGCCGTATCGGAAGCAAAGCGTCGGAGAAAGAATTAGCTGCCGGGGCTGAAAAGGCTGGTTTTGCACTGGATAAGACCGGGGCAAATGAGGCTTACATAGCTCTTTTGAAACGAATGGTACAGCTGGGCGAAACGAAAGAAGCCGAAAAAGCCGCTAACGATTTATTGAAGAAAGCTACAAAAGCAAACAAAACGCACACGCGCTGCGCTGCGCTGCAAATATTACTTTCCGTCAGGAAAGAAAACGGCCTCAAGCTGGTGTTGAACGCCTTGAAAGACCCTTCCAAAGAATACCGGAATGCGGCATTGGATTATACGTCTTGCTTTGCCGGTAAAGAAATATATGTAGAGTTGTTCAAGGCCATGATGAAGGCTAAACCGGAAGGAAAAGTGGATATACTAAACTGGATAGGCCGTGAAAGCGCCTGCCTCGAAAAGAATACCGTTATCAAAAACCTGGAAATCCGGTTCGACCTTCCGGCTAAGCAAGTCTTGCTCGATTTACTAAAGAGTGATGACTTTGCCGTGAAAAAAGCGGCTGCCTGGACATTAGTTAAAATCGGAGATACGTCCGTTATCCCCGGCTTAACCGGATTATTGGCCGGTGGCGACGGGCAAACCGTGCAATTGGGCAAAGAAGCCCTTACGTCTTTCAAGGGCGATATAGCGCCGGTGGTAGCGAAGATTATCCCGCAAGTTCCCGACGCCGGAAAGATTGCGGCTATAGAATTATTGGCTATCAGGAAAGCTTCGGCCAATATCAATACGGTACTCGAACTGATTAAGTCGGGTTCTCCCGAAGTGAAAGCGGCTGCCTATACGGCGCTGAAAGATGTAGCGGCGGAAAAAGACTTTACGCTTTTGTGCGGCATGCTGGAATCGGCCGATGCCCCGGCTGTAGCTCCTTTGCAAAAAGCAGTGATTGCTTCTTTGGCCGCTCAATCAAAAGCGAATCAGGTTTCAACCATTTCAAGGCGCATGTTACAGGCGGGTGAAAGCAAGAAACATTTATATTATGCCGCTTTAGCCGCAACAGGCGATAAGGAGGCTCTGGCTACCCTCGTCAACGGTTTCAGGCAGGGAAGCGGAGCGGCTAAAGAGGCTGCTTTCGAAGCTTTGCTGGACTGGAAGGGCTTTGAAGCAGCCGCCGAGCTGTATGCTATCTGCCGGGATGCTTCGGCGGCGTCTTATTTCGACAAAGCGCTCGCCGGATATATAAAATTGGTTTCCAGTCCTTCCCTTACCGGCGAAAACCGTATGCTGGGCTTACGCAATGCCCTGGAAGCGGCTAAGACCGGCGAGCAAAAGAATACAATCCTCCGTCAGTTAGGCCGTACCGGTACATTCCTGGGTATGCTGCTCGCAGGCGAATTTCTGGATGATAAGGCGTTGCAGCAAAGCGCGGCCAATGCCGTAATGAACATTGCCCTGGCGCATCCCGAATATGCAGGTACAAATGTAAGGGCCTTACTTGAGAAGGCGGCCAATGTATTAGACAATCCAGACGCCGGCTATCAACGCGAAGCTATCAGGAAACATCTTGGCGAGATGCCGGGGGGAGAAGGTTTCGTTTCCCTCTTCAACGGTAAAGACCTTACGGGATGGAAGGGATTGGTGGAGAACCCGCTTGCCCGCGCTAAAATGAAACCTGCCCAACTGGAAAAAGCCCAGGTAAAGGCCGACGGGCAGATGCGGAACGACTGGAAGGTGGAAGACGGCCTGCTGGTGTTCGACGGCTCCGGATATGATAATATCTGCACCGTAAAACAATACGGCGATTTTGAAATGTATGTAGACTGGAAACTCGACCCGGACGGGCGCGAACCCGATGCCGGTATTTACCTGCGCGGCGCTCCGCAGGTACAGATATGGGATACGTCGCGCGTAAATGCAGGTGCGCAAGTGGGATCGGGCGGTTTGTACAACAACCAGCGCCATGAAAGCAAACCGCTAAAGGTGGCAGACAACCGCCTGGGCGAATGGAATACAATGTATATCCGGATGACGGGCGACCGCGTAACCGTGCGTCTGAACGGCGAACTGGTAACCGACAATGTTATCCTCGAAAACTTCTGGGACCGCAAGCAGCCCATATTCCCGGTAGAACAAATCGAACTGCAAGCCCACGGAAGCAAAGTATATTACCGTAATATATATGTAAAAGAACTGGAACGCACGGAGCCTTTCAAACTTTCTGCCGAAGAGGTAAAAGAGGGTTACAAGCTGTTGTTCGACGGAACGAATATGTTTGAATGGACAGGGAATACCGTTGATTACACTTTAAAGGAAGACGGCTCTATCACCTTAGTGCCGGATAATGGATCGGGCGGCAACTTGTATACAAAGAACGAATACGGCAACTTCGTCTTCCGCTTTGAATTTATGCTCACCCCCGCCGCTAATAACGGCCTGGGTATCCGCACGCCCAAAGAGGGCGACGCCGCTTACGTGGGTATGGAATTGCAGATATTGGACAACGAACATCCGGTGTACAAAGACTTGCAGCCCTATCAATACCACGGCTCCGTGTACGGTATCATTCCTGCTAAACGCGGATTCCTGAAACCCGCGGGCCAATGGAACTGCCAGGAAGTAATAGCCGACGGCGACCATATCAGGATTACGCTAAACGGCGAAGTTATCCTCGACGGAAACATCCGCGAAGCAACGAAGAACGGAACCCCCGACAAAAGAGAACACCCCGGCCTGTTCAACAGGAAAGGACATATTGCCTTCCTCGGACACGGCTCGGAAGTAAAGTTCCGCAACATACGGATAAGGGAACTGAAATAAGTTTCGTTTATTTTAGAAGCTGTAAAGGAGTTAAGCAGAAATCAGGAACTGCTTAACTCCTTTACTTATTTGATACCTTTAACGGCTTTTACTGCCAGTATAATCCCAAGCCCCAGCAAGCCTGCCAGCAAATAGGCATACCGGATACCGAATACCTGCGTGATGCCTCCTATCAGCAAGGGGGCTATCAGCGAGCCGGTAAAACTGATGCCCGACAGGATGGTAAGGGCGATGCCCAACGGCGTTTTGGACTTGGCGCCCACAAAGCTGTAAATAGTAGGAACCATACATGAGATTCCCAGCCCCACCATCATAAATCCCAAAGAATTGACTGCAACCTTCGCAAGCATGGAAGCAAACGCTTCGCCCAGTAAAGAAGAAGTAAGGAAGCCGGCAAAGATTAATCCCCCGGCAATAAGCAATACGTTACGCTTACCCACGGCGCGATAAGCATAGCCCGCAAGGAAACGCCCGGCAGTCATCATCACCATAAACACAAGGAAGCCTATCTGCAACGACCGGGGAGCCTGTATAACCGATTCAAAATAAATACCGCTCCAGTCGAACATCGCGCTTTCTACAATCAGGGCAAACAAACCGATAAGCCCTAACTGCAGCAATATCTTCTCCGGCATCCCCCGGCGGCGCCCTTTCACGCCTTTCCTGCCTTTCCTGCCGCCATCCTCCCCTTCACTGCTCTCCTCCCCCTTCGCATCCTCCTGCAAGTAAGGCCGGGCCACAAGCGTAATAGCCAAAATAATACAGGCTATCAGCGAAAAATGACAGGAGGGAGGCACGCCGGCCACAATCATAATAAAACCGATAAGCGCCCCCAGGCAGGCAGCCAGACTCCATCCCCCGTGAAAGGTAGCCATAATGGTTCGCCCATATACCCGCTCTATCCCGATAGCCTGCGTATTGAGCGATATATCGCACAAATTCCAGAACACGCCGAAACAGAACAGACATACGCCCAGCGCCGCAATATGCCCGGCCACCCCGACGGCAAACAGCGACAGGCCGTAGCCAATAATACTCGCCTGCACCATCACACGGCTTCCCAGCCGTGACACCAGATAACCCGCCAGCGGAATGGCAATAAATTTACCCGCAGGGATAAGAAACAACACAAGCCCCCAGTAAAAAGCATAATGCACATCAAAAATATCCTTGATATCCGGGATACGGCTCGCCCAGCTCGAAAAGCATAAACCCTGCGCCAGGAAGAAAGCAAGGGCGGCATAACGAATCCTTTCCTTAGACCTCCCGGAAGTTGCAGTAAATGTGTAGTCGTCCATAAAGCAATGATGTATTAGTTTTTCATTAACGGCGATAAATATAGGAAAAAAAACAGTAAAATCATCCCCCTGTCTTTATCAATTTGTGCATCGATGGCCCGCCCGCCGGCAAGTTTGGGCGCATCCTGCGCCGGGGATAAACGCCCCGTTTCAATGGGAGAAACTTGTTCATTGTATTAAAAATTAAAAAGTGGAATAAATAACGGGAAGACCATTGTCCTTATCATTAAAATGCAACGTTGATACGTAGGAGAATAATTCCTTTTCGTCTTCAAAAAAAACATAACCACCCTCTACATATTCAGAAACACGGTTTGAATCTTCTCCCCCCTTTGGGATGAAATGATTTCCCGAACAGTCAAAATACCAGTTCGCAATGCCGCCGCTGCCCAGCATCATGTTGGTGACGAATAAATCCTTCTCCTTGTATTTGACAAGCCAGATGACGCCCCAATAATGCCCCGTCTGGTCGGTTTCTGCCTTTTCTATCCATGCCTTGAGCCACGGGAGATTCTTCTGAGGCTGGCGAACGCCGCACGCAACGATATCATTACCGTCATCATCAGCATCATCATCTTTTGGAGCGCACGAGGCTAAGCAGATGAATAATACGAAAATACACAAGTGTTTCATAGCCATTATTGATTGATGAGTTGATAAGATAAATCGTCTATGATCTTTACGGATG
>JAIRKZ010000065.1 GCA_031259845.1 Tannerellaceae bacterium
CGCGTTTCATGGTTGCCCCGGCAATAGTACATGGGTATTTCTTTGGCAAACGTTTCTACGCCTACATCCATGAAGCCATCGAACAGCCCTTGTTCGTTATTCATTGACGATACCATGTCGCCGTTGAAAAAGACAAGGTCGTTTTTGGTGGGTTCGGCTATTTCCAACAGTGTTTTCATCATATCGCTCCGGCCGTGGATATCGTTTATCATGGTAAATGTCATGTCTTTTTTCGTAGGGTCATTTGTTGTAAACGATAGAGGACCTGTCTGGTAGGCAGTGGTAGAAGCCACTTTTCCATAGAATATATGATGATCTTGCCTGCCGGTGACTTCTTGTGAGAAGACGCGATATCGGTACCTGGTTCCCGGTTTCAGCCCGGTAAGTTTAACGGTATGGATGACGCCCTCCGATTTCACCCCGTTTTTAGCGGCAAAATATTTGGTCCGTTCAGTCAGATAAAAATGCGTATCATCGTCTGGCGCCAGCTCTACCCAAGATACGGCGTTCTTATTTGTCAGCCATACAATCGTTACTTCGTTGTCGCTCATATTTTGCAAATAAGGCCCGTGCGTGATCTTTATATCCTCTTGCGCCCATACGGAACCGGAACAGAGGTAAATAAGAAGGATTAGTAATCCGAAAGTTTTGTGTTTCATATCATTTTCTGTTTTATTTATTTGTATCCGGGATTTTGTATCAATGCGGAATTCTTATTCATTTCGTCGCGCAGAATCGGGAAGAAATACGCTTTATCGTCCCACGACCGGTTTTCCCATACCACATGCGTGATCGTCGGGATGTCGGATGTTGTTTTATCCGGGTTCAGTTTATAGACGATTTCCGCCCTTGAAGCAGGTTTGTATACCAGGTCGCCGATCTTCCATCTGCGGACATCGTAAAACCGATGCTCTTCAAATGTCAGCTCTATCCGCCGTTCATTACGATAACGTTCTTTTAGGGTAGCTCCGGTTTCTGTCAGTCCGGGTAATCCGACGCGTTTACGGATCATATTAATATATGTTTTTGCTTCACTATCTTCGCCCAGTTCAATACAAGCTTCTGCATAGTTAAGCAAAATTTCCGCATAACGGATATAGCGCCAGGTAACTTCCTGTTTATTTGCAGCATATTGTGCATCTACGGTCGGATCCATAAATTTGCGGGCGTAATATCCTGTTTCCGAACCATTCCAGTCTTCGATAGGACTTTTTCGGGTATCTACCCCGTATACTTCCTGTACGGAATTGCTTGCAGCATCCCATACTTCCCATCTTCCCATCTGCATGATTCCGTCAGGTTCCAATCCTACCACGTCAACTGGGCGCGGGCGATAGTAAGCGCCTTCGTATAATACATTTGCATAAAATCGCTGTTCCCTGTTCCGATAGGGGAAAGCGGCATGAGCGGGATTATTCCAGTCAAACTTTGTCCCGTCGGCCATTTCATAAGCGTCTACCATATCGGCAATCGGTGCATTCGATCCCCATGTATGGAATCCGTTCGAACCGGTATACAAGCCGTAATTCTGTTTCATCGTAGGTACAAAGAATTTAACAAAGATATCTTCTTCCGAATCTTTAGACAAGAAAAAGTCTACTAAATTCTGTGCGATAGAATCGGTTGGCGCCGGATCTGCTTTATACAACGTATAAATACCTAAATCCATCACTGCTTTGGCAGCGTCTTTGGCTGCTTTCCAACGTGCCGTCCGGTCGCCACCGGTATATCCGAGTAATTCGGGATTAGGGAAATCCGGGTATAGCTGGGAAGTAGCATGATACAGATCGCTGGCTGCGTACAACAATACACGTGCCTTTAGAGACAAAGCCGCCCCCTTGGTTGCTCTTCCGTAATTATCCCCGGTCTGTTTAAGGGGTAATAAAGCAGCGGCTTTATCACATTCCGACACGATAAAACTGATACATTCTTCCCATGTATTCCGAGGCGTTGCATATTCTTCATTCAACCCATATACCTGGGTTATAATAGGCACGCCGCCAAACATAGTAATCAGATTGAAATAATTATACGCCCTGAGGAATGACATTTCACCCGTCATACGGTCTTTTTCCGTTACACCGTCTTCCAATGTACTGCCAAATGGGATTTGGTCAACGTTTTCGAAAAATAGATTACATGTCCGGATTGTTTTATACATATCATTCCATGTCCTGTTACGACAGGCGGCTGACCAGCCGGGATAGGTATCTGGTGTAAGCAGGCAATTATTGAAGTCCCGTGAGCCGGCATTCCCTCTATAATGCGCTTCGTCAACAAGCACTGCTTTTAGTCTTCCCGCACTTAGCGGTTCATCCAATCTGAAATATACATTATTAATTAATGTTTCAACCAAAGCGGGATCATTCCATACCGCCAATTCGGAAAATTCTTCCTTGGGAGTGGTATCTAAATCGTCGCTACAAGCAGATAATAATAGAAAACTGCATACGCATACTGTTAGTTTACATATCATACGTTTCATAATTTTTCGATTTTAGAAGGTTATGTTTAATCCAACATTTATAATCCTGTTTGTAGGATATGATTGAGCATTCTCCGATTCCGGATCAAAGTTTTTTATCTTATCAATTGTAAACAGGTTTTGCCCGCTTGCATAGATCCGTAAAGCTTCCAGTCCAAATATATCTAATATCTTGCGCGGGACGATATACCCTATTTCCAGATTCTTCAATCGTAAGTAATCATTATCTTCCAGCCAATAGGTGTTTCTGTTGTTACGCCAGTATTCACCGTAGCGATTCCAGGTTCTTGCTTTTTTTGCATCCGGATTATCCGGCGTCCATCGGCCTTCTGCATCATTTTTCAGAAAATTACCCGCTTCGCCCTGCATTTCGAAATATCGGTAACGAACCGCGCCGGTAGCCCATTGGAAGAAGATAGTGGTATATATATTCTTATATCCGAGATCAATATTCACACCTCCGGTAAAAGTAGGTATCAGGTTCTTATTTATTCTTATCCTGTCTAATCCGTTGATAATTCCGTCATTGTTTACATCTTCAAAGATTACATCGCCGGGCCTTGCTCCGGCCCAGTGTGGATAAGAATTCAGATGAGCGTCATCCCTGAAAATACCGATGGCTTTATAATACAAGGAATAGTTTACGTCTATTTTACCTTCGGAATTTAAGGGAGCAGGATAACCTGTTGTTTTTTGATAATCCGGGATACCGGGTGTTTCATCCCAGTATTTGATTTTACTTTTACTTGTACCTCCATTAACGGACACACTGTAATTGAAATCTTTAACCTGGTCGGCATATCCTACCTGAAACTCGACGCCTTTGTTACTATATTTCCCGATGTTTTCTTTCGGAAGGGTCAGACCTGTCGAACCCGGAACGGATGCATTCCTGTTCCATAGAATATGGGTGCGGTAGTTATAGAAGTAATCAAAAGAGAAAGTAAGCTTTCCTTTCAATAGCTGTCCATCGAACCCTACATTGGATTGGTTTCCAACTTCCCAGGTAACGTTTGGATTCGGGATCCTGCTTTCCTGCAATACTTTGTTCTGTGTATTTACATTGAATGCATATATTTCTTCGGTGTTTGTAAGAAAGGCATAACTGGACAAGAATTGATACGGGTCGATACGGTCATTACCGGTCTGTCCCCACGAACCTCTGATTTTGAAATAATCAATAAAGGAAAGGGCGTTTTTCCAGAATCCTTCTTCCGAGATACGCCATCCGGCAGAAACTCCGGGGAAGAAACCATATCGTTTACTGCTTGGAAAAATATACGATCCGTCCACACGCCAAAGAAATTCCAGTAAATACTTCGCCTGATAGTCGTAATTGATACGTCCGAAAAAGTTCATACGTTTATTTTCCTTTGAATAACCGGTATTCGTTTTTTCCAGGTCGCCTCCGGCAAACAGTTCATCCAAAGCAGTAGATATATAATATTTTCTTTCGGCGTCCATTCGTATTTCATCACCTGTTATACGTTCTGCTCCCACCATTGTTTTTATATTATGGTTGGAGGCAAATGTCTTTTCATAACTGAGTAATGCATTCAGGGTTGTACGTCCGTTATTATCCGATCGTTGCCATAATTCGGGATTGGAAAGGCCTCTTATCCCTTCACTTAATACAGGTTGATTGTTTTCATCGTATGATACGCCATCCCAGCTATATAGATACCAAGGCGTTTGCCATGTCTTCCGGTATTCAAAATATTTGTCGTAAGAGTAATTACCTGATAACGTCAAACCGTCGATACCCGGTATCTGTATTTCGATGTTCGCTTTTGTTTCCAGCGTATACTTATTGCGTTTGTCGTATCCGGTTTGTTTGGTGGTTATTACAACCGGATTTAGCCCTTCTGCAATATCGGGGCCATTCATGCCGTTGGGCCAGTAGGCGTGGATATTAGGTTTTCCCCTCACAAGCATACTGAAAATACTGGCGGCTGAAACCGTTGGGAAATTTCTGTTTTCCTGGCGCCCGGCAATATCGAAACCTACCTTAATATATCGATTGATCCGGCCATCTATATTTCCCCTGAAGTTTGCCTGCGAGTATTTAGTAGCGCTGTTTTTATAAATGCCATCCTGTGTATTGCCCCCGATGGAAACGAAATACCTGAAGCTGTCATTACCTCCTCTTATGGAACCGTTTACTTTACGTTGCGAGGCAAAATTCTTGAATGTTTCGCCAAACCAATCCGTATTGGGATACAGCCAGGGATCGTCGCCTTTCCGGTAATTTGCTATTTCTTCTTCGGTGTATCTGGGCGAACCGCCTGCATACATATTTATTTCATTCAGCATGGTGAGATAAGTGGCTGCGTCCGCCATCTCCGGTATAACGGTCGGCTGACTCCATCCTTCATTATAGGAGATGTTAACCTGCGGCTTTCCGGTATTACCTCTTTTTGTTGTAATCAAAATGACCCCGTTTGCGGCTCTTGCTCCGTAGATAGCAGCCGAAGCGTCTTTGAGTATCGACATGCTTTCTATATCATCAGCGCTTAACCGATTCATATCCCTGCCCGGTACGCCGTCTATTACAACAAGCGGAGAATTATCCCCTATGGTATTTAAGCCTCTGATGCGTAAGGTGGCATCGTCACTGCCAGGCTCTCCCGAACCGCTGACTGCTATCAAACCCGGTAACCGTCCGGCTAATGTTTGAGAGTAGTTTACGGTAGGAGAAATCATAAGTTTTTCTCCCTTTACAGCCGATACGGCTCCTGTTACCGTTGCGGCTTTCTGAACGCCATAACCAACAACGATTACTTCGTTAAGCGTTTGGCTGTCTTCTGTCAGGTGAATTTGTAGGGAAGAACGGTTCCCTACGACTATTTCCTGCGGGACGAATCCTACATAAGTAACTAATAAGGTCGCTCCTTCGCGGACTGTTAGCGAGAAGTCACCCTCAATACCGGTAATTGTACCGTTCGTTGTTCCTTTTTCAACCACATTTGCTCCGATAACGGATTCGCCATGTCCGTCGATAACCGTTCCTGTGATTTGTTTACCGACGGTTTGTTGCGGAACCTTTATTAAAGCCGCTTTTTTAGATAAGATGATGTAGTTGTTTTCAAACTCGTACGTTAACAGGTTATCTGCTAACGCTTCTTCCAGGAAACCGGCTACATTATTCGTTGTTTTCTCAACGTGCAGCGTCTGTTCGGTGTTTACTTCACTGTTGCTGAATACGACCAAATAATCGGTTTGTTTTTCTATTTGCCGGATTAGTTCGCCGACGGTCAAGTCTGTTGAAGGAAGCTGGATGATTGCGTTTTGTGCGCCGCTATCCGTTGCGAATAGCTGGAATACAAAGACAAATGACAGGACGATGGCTATTTTCATAACTCTAAGTAATTTTTTGTTTTTTTTAAAGCGTACGAAGTACGTAAACAAAGGTTCTCTTTTCATATCTTTGTTGTGTTAAGTGGATACTAAATAGAATGATCTCTAAAGTAAGTGTTTACTTTTCGGCTTTTCGGCAGGTGTTACAGCATTTGCCGATTTGCTTTTTACATGTTTTCCTGAAAGGTTATCTCCATAGGCGTTCGTATTTAAGTTAGTAATTACCGGCTCAGCGTTATTTGGTTTAACTCTTCGTCTTTATAAATCTTAAAGGGATGGATTTTCCGTATAATCTGTAATATTTCTACCACACCGTCGCGTTGGCGGAACTTACCTGTGTACTTACGCTGAAGTATATCAGGGTCTTTTACGATGATTTCCACATCGTAATAAAGCTCTAACTTTTTGATGATAGTAGCGAGTGATTCTCTGTTAAAGCTGTAAATACCCTCTTTCCATAAGAGTTTGTCTGTATCGGTAAACGCTTCTATCCTGAATGTCCCGTCCTTATAAAATAATTGCTGGTTGGGATTGAGTATAAATCCTTCCGGTTCGGCTCCTGTTTTGTATACCTTTATTGAACCCTGTATAAGGGCCGTACTCATGTATTCTGCTTTCGAATAGTTGTAGATGTCGAATTGCGTACCCAAAGCCTGCACATTGATGGAATCGGTAGAAACAATGAAAGGTTTATCCGGATTATACACAACATCGAAGTAGGCTTCGCCCGTTAAAAAGATTTTCCGTTCATTTTCAAACATAGAAGGGTAGGAGAGGGTAGAGCCGGCATTAAGCCAGGCAACAGAGCCGTCCGGAAGTATAATGCGGGCGCGTTGGCCAGCGGGTACAAACAATTCTTGTTGGACGATAGTAAACTCCTCCGGTTGCCGGTATGAAATAGCCGACCACCAGGTAACAGAAACAAGCAGGCTGATGGCGGCGGCATAACCGGTTGCCATTAAAACGAGGCGCTTTGCCTTTTTCTTCCGCCTTAGCCGTTTCAGTCGTAAATACCCTTCCTTTCCAGCCTCGGCGTCGGTCGCTTCCGGTATAAGCGAAACAAGGGCTTGTGTGTTTTGATAAGATAAAAGAGATTGTTTTAACTCGGAATTGGCTTCGGCCTCTTTCAATAACCCGATCCGCTCTGTTTCAGAGAGTTTTCCATTGAAGTAGTTTATTATTCTTACATCCATCTTTTATCTTTTTATTTTGCATTCCTATTTTTGTATAATATAAACGAATGAACTTTAAAAATCCCCCAAAAGTATTTCCATAAAATTACAAATATCAGACTATTTTATTACGAAAAAGATAAATTTTCCCCACGAGTTGATTTTCATCCCTCAGGAGGTGAAACAGACGCTATCCCGTGGACACGACGTCAGTCTTTTTTCTGTAACTCCATACGTAATTTCTTATAAGCAATGGTTATCTGGTTTTCGACCGTTTTGGGGGAAATGGACATTTCTTCCGCTATCTCGCGGAGCTTTTTCCCTTCGATCTTATGCATGATAAATATTTCGCGGCAACGTTCCGGCAATGTATGCAGCGCGTTCTCAACAATACATTCTATACAGCCGTCTTTAAACAGTTCATTGTGGAGAACCTCCAGTGAGTTGATTTTCATCCGTAAGGTCAACAGGTATTCTTCCTGTATGCGCCGGGCTGATTCCTGTTCTATGATTTTATGCCGGATGTGATCGATACAGCGGTTCCTGATCGTGGTAAACAGGTAAGCTACTATATTTACACGATATGCAAGCGATTCGTATTTTTCATATAATTCCAGAAATACATCCTGTATAATATCTTCGGCGTCGGCTTCATATATAACATATTCGCGTGCGAAACTTTTCAGGCGCGAGTACCAATGGATGTAAAATTCGCGGAAGTCCATTACGCTCTCAGTCTTTATGTATCTTCGTATGGATGAACAGCAGCGCTTCCAGGCGGGTTGTTTTGCCGGCTTCGATATGTTCCCCGAAGGATTGTTTGCTTAGCTGTTGCCATTGGGTTAGCGTTTCGTTGTCTACAGGGTCTTGCAGTTTGGCTTCCCAGCCGGGGATGTATCCCCTTACTCCCATGTATTGTACGAGCGGGAAGTGGGGGCTGGCGGGTTCTATATCTCTGAAATACATGAGCGTTGCTTTTTGCCGGATCAGTATATCCTGCAATTGGGATAGCGGCACGTTCTGTATGTTTACCTGTTCATCAATGGCGACAGACGCTGCTATTCCTGCGGCCTGGCCTAATGCCATCCAGCAAGGTTCCATGCGAAGCGTTGAGAAGCCGATGTGCGACCCTGAAACGGGGACCGGAAACAGCAGATTGTCTATTTCATCTGAAACCATTACTCCGTATGGCACGGTATATACAGCCGCCGGGTAACTGATAAACCCGTCCAGATGCGCCCGCCCGGCTTCTCTTTTGCGTACGGCATGCGAATCAAGGGCGTAATGGCCGGCGGTAATGCTGCTTTGATGGATAGGCGGGCGGAGGCCAATCTGTACAGGGATGGCGTCGCTGGCCGTAAAGAAATAAAGCCCCTCGAAGCGCCTCCCTTCCCTTACGTAGACCTGCCGGGGGAAATGGCCGTTGTCGGTATATTCGTCTTTTGCCAAGCCCCACTCTTTGGCCTCTTTACGGAAGTTGGCAGGTAGCTCCGGGTCGTTCTGTGCAAACCAGCATAACCCTTCGATGTATTCGCGAAGCCGGATGGCAAACCTATCCCTCCATTCCCACGACGACGTTGGCCAGGGCCAGTTTTCTTCGGGTAGGTCGGTAGATATAAAGGCGTCGTGCTGGTTGTTGGCGTCGGTCTTTTGGTTTGGGAGGTGTACGATGTTGACGAGTTTGTGGATAGCCCACCTGTCGCCCGGTATCATTGAGGGGTTGCCTGCTTTTATATGGCGGCGGTTTTCTTCCATCATGGCGGGCGTCACGTCCCTGAACAGGATGTTGGTGTTGCGCCCCGTCCATACATCTTCAACGAGGGAAGTAAACTCCTCCCGGTTGTAATTGGCGGGTTTTTTAATGGTCACCCTGTTTTTCGGGTTATTGGTCAGGCATAAGCGATAGTTGTACGATTGCACGGCATTATCGGCCCGGAAGGTACTTCCGGCGGCTTCGCTTCCGTTCCAATACTTGTATACGCGGCCTGCTCCGGGTTCGTTGAACGCCTCTTTCCCTTCCCGTCCGGTGCGGAAGGGTACGTTGGCGGCCGCTCCGAGGTCTCCTTCGTAGGTGGCGTCTATGAATACTTTACCGGTATATTCTTCCATCCCGCCTGTTTCGCGGTTCAGGATGCGTATCTTCTCAATCCGGTTGTTACGGAGTACGATGTTTTCATTTTCGGCGTCGAACTGGCGCATCCTCAAGACGGTAACCTTACCGGCATGTTCCGCCAGCATATCGTCAAAAACCCTGGCGGCTACCGACGGCTCAAAGTGATAGCCGTCGCTGCAAACCGCCGCCTGCTCCGAATCCGCGCCGTAGGTATCGGTATAATACTGCTTCACCCTGTCTGTAAACTCGCGGAACAGGCCCGTTGTAGCGGCGCGGGTGGCAATATCCGTAGCGCCCAGCCCGTTGGCCGGAAGCCCGCCGATATGCCTGGTACGTTCCAGCACAACCGATCGCTTCCCCAGCCGCGCCGCCGCAACAGCCGCCATCAATCCTCCGGGATTCCCCCCTACAATAACCAAGTCGAAACTATCCTGCCCTCCTGCGAATAATGAACAGCAAAGGAACAGTACACAAAGTGTGGTCAATCTCTTTTTCATATATACTATATATTAGATGTTCTATGTTTTCAATGCTTTCTTGGGGTTTATCAGTGACTGGAAGAAGTTGTACTTCGAACGCAGGTGGCTTAACCAGGAGGATGAATCTTCGTGAAATTCGCGAAGGATGAGCCAGTCTGCCTGGCTTACCCAATGGCGGAACTGGAGGTTGGAGTGGGTAGAGGGATAATGGGCGGATAATTCCAACAGCTTGTCTAAGTTAAAACTGCCGGACACGATGCCGGCTCCCGAAATACAGGCGTCGTGGGCATTACAGGCCTGTTCGATATGGGTGGGAACCATCATAACGGGTTTGTCCATATACATGGCTTCGCACACCGACTCGAAGCCGGCCGTTGTGGCGTATGCTTTTGCGCCTGCCATGTAGTGGATAAACAGGGCGTCGTCGAGCGGGTGGAATACCAGGTTGTCGTTTATCCGTGTTTCCGCCGTTTCTCCCTTTTTATCCCAGAAGAAATGAATCTTTACGCCGGGATGCGCTTTGTGCCACAGCTTTACTTCTTCGCTAAAGCCGCTGTTCAGCATATACCCGTGCAGGTAATCTCCTTCGGTGGGCTTGGCTTCGATAACTTCCCGCCTTATCAACGGGGGCACTACTGCAATCCCTTTCCCGGGCGCGTCCTTCATCTTCCTGAACGATAGCGCCAGCTTCTTGCTCGACCCCCAGGAGGTAACCCGCGTATAGAACAGCATCATGCCGAGCGACAGGGGATTGACCTTTGGGAAGCTAAACTCCGGGTGAAGAAAAAGGTATTGATGGGCGATACAAATCATAACGGCTTTCGGGCGAAAGAGGGTATAGACCAATCCGGTAAGTATTTCGTAAAAGTTTACCACCACGTCGGCCTCCGTCTGTTTTATCATCCGGTTGATATAACGCAGGCTGCCTATATACCTGTAAGACCGGCTTACGTTATACACCACCGACCGGGTTAGGTTCACTTGTTTGTTCCTGGCCGTAGGAAGGAAGTTGGGGCTATCAAACGTATAAACCGGCGCCTTCATCTTTTCGCTGAAAAAAGCCGGGATTTTACGGGCAGGGCTTTTCCCCACCAATGCGCCCACCACCTGATGCCCGTCGGCGGTGAGCTTTTGATGAAGAGACAGCGCCTGTGTGAGATGTCCCCTTCCTTCTCCCTGGATAATAAAAAGTATTTTCATAAAAAAAGCTAATCTTCTTCCTGGCTTTCTGCGTAGGCTTTCAGCAGTTTCTCCTGAACGTCGGCAGGGACGAGTTCGTAGGCCGAGAACTTCATGTTGAACGAAGCGCGTCCGCCGGTGATGGAGCTTAATGAGGTGGAGTAGGAAGACATTTCTTTCAGGGGGACTCTGGCCGACAGCTTTTCGTATCCCTTTTCGCTGCTCATTCCCATGATTACGGCGCGGCGGCCTTGCAGGTCGCTCATTACGTCGCCCAAGTAATCGGCGGGGACGGAGACTTCCACGTCATAAATCGGTTCCAGAATCTTCGGCCCGGCCTCCTTGAAGGCTGTGCTGAACGCATTACGCCCGGCAAGCATAAAGGAGATTTCGTTGCTGTCTACCGGGTGCATCTTTCCGTCGTATACGATAATGCGTACATCGCGGGCATACGAACCGGTCAGCGGGCCCTGTTCCATACGCGCCATAATCCCTTTCAGTATGGCCGGCAGGAAGCGGGCGTCTATAGAGCCTCCTACGATTGAATTGATGAACACCAGCTTGCCGCCCCAATCCAGTTCGATAACCTGCGTGTCGCGCACCGATATTTTATATTCCTGCGCGCCGAATTTGTATACCTCTGGCGTGGGCATGCCTTCATGGTAAGGCTCTACAATCAGATGTACCTCGCCAAACTGTCCGGCGCCTCCCGATTGCTTTTTATGGCGGTAGTCTGCCCGTGCGGCCTTGGTGATGGTTTCGCGGTAAGGAATCTTCGGTTCGATAAATTCGATGGGGAGCTTTTCGTTATTCTCTAATCTCCATTTCAGCGTGCGGAGGTGGAACTCGCCTTGCCCGGATACAATCGTTTGTTTCAGTTCCTTAGACTGTTCTATAACCCAGGTGGGGTCTTCTTCACGCATGCGGTTTAGCAATTCGCCCAGCTTTTCGGAGTCGGACTCGTTGACGGCTTTAATAGCCCTGCGGTATTTGGAGTTGGGATATTTGATGAAGTCGAAGGTATAATCGGCCCCTTTCCCATTCAATGTATTACCCCGGCGCACATCTTTCAGTTTAACGGTGGCCCCTATATCGCCTGCCATCATTTCGTCTACCTGGTTGCGCGTTTGTCCTGCCACAGCGAATAGCTGGGCTATACGTTCTTTCGAGCCACGGTCGGCATTGAGTAAGTCGTCGCCTTCTTTTATTTTTCCTGATATCACTTTAAAGTAAGAAACCTGTCCGATATGCTGTTCGACGGTTGTTTTAAAGAAGAAGATACTGGTTGGCCCGTTTGAATCGGGAGCGATATCTTTCCCGTCTGTTGTAGCAAAGTGCGGCATCCGGTCTACGGTAGGCACTACATTGCCAAGAAATTCCAGGGTACGCCGCACGCACATATCCTTCGCGGCACATACGCAGAATACGGGGAACATGCCGCGAAGGATTAGCCCGGCGCTTATTCCGGCGCGCATTTCATCTTCGGTAAGCGAGCCGTCTTCAAAGAATTTCTCCATCAGGGCGTCGTCGTTCTCGGCAGCGGCTTCCACTAAAGCGGCGTGTAATTCCTGCGCTTTCTCTATTTCTTCCGCCGGGATGTCCAATACTTCGGGAACGCCGCCTTCGGGTTTCCATTTATACATCTTCATCTTCAATACGTCTACCACCGCATTAAAGGAAGGGCCTGTATGTACAGGATACTGTATCTGCACTACTTTACTGCCGTAGCTTTCCTTCAGTTGGGTGATTACTCCGTCGTAATCCGCCTTTTCCTGGTCGAGCTGGTTGAGGATAAAGATAACCGGTTTGTTAAACTGTTCCGTATAGCGGAATTGGTTTACCGTGCCTACCTCAATGCCATACTGGGCGTTAATCACCATCAAAGCCGTATCGGTAACGTTCAGGGCCGATACCGCTCCGCCGATAAAGTCGTCCGAACCCGGGCAGTCGATAAAATTCAGCTTCCTGTTCTGCCATTCCACACTAAAAACGGTTGAGAACACCGAGTATCCATACTCTTTCTCAACCGGGAAATAATCGCTCACCGTATTCTTGGTATCCACAGTACCGCGACGTTTTATAACTCCACCCTCGTAAAGCATCGCTTCAGCGAGAGTGGTTTTCCCAGAGCCGGAACTTCCCAAAATGGCAATGTTCTTAATTTCATTTGTTTGATAAACCTTCATGATATCAGGGTTTAATAGATTTATAAATATAAAAAGAACTATAAAATTTTCACAAGGGCGCAAATTATGGAATGTGTGTGAAAAAAGCAATTAAACTAACCTGTTACAAAACATATTTATTGAGCATCTTGCCGGCAAAACAGATTTATACGGACAAAGAATAATCTTGTTCCAATGTTTTCACTAACGGCCCTTTTCCCACACAACTTGGCCCTGACAGAATAATCAACTTGCCCATAATACGATGAATTTAGGTTATTAATTCTACGTTAACGCATTCCTGTAATATTTCAGGCACAACAAAAATAACGATATTTTCAAGAAAGCATATACATATATGTATAGTTTTATTCTGGCGTGTAACAAAAAGATTGCTTTATGATAAGCATAAGCATGGCGATTGCTCAGAATGTGATAGCCAACGGCATCCAGGCTGTTCTTTTCTTCCTTCAAAAAAAACGTTATAATGCCTTCAGTAAACCATTATAGTGGTTTGCTAAAAGCATAATAATGGTTTGTGAAAAACACTATAATGGTTTACTGAAGACATTATGATGATTTTTTTAACGCCAAATCGCTATTGCAGGCGCCGGGTTGTTAAATAATCCGTTTTCATCAAACATTTAGTTTCGCAAGCATCGCGTTGTAATGTTAAACATGCGTATATTTGCGGGAAGTTTACTCAAAAAGAAATAATAAATACAAATTGGATAGCAAAATGGCAGATTTAATCAGGTTCACAAAGATGCACGGAGCCGGTAATGATTATATATATGTAAATACGATGGTTTATCCGCTGGAGAATCCCCAGGCATTAGCCGTAAAATGGAGTAGGGCGCATACGGGAATCGGTTCGGACGGGCTTGTGCTGATAGGCCGGTCGGGTGTGGCGGATTTTAGTATGCGTATATTTAATGCAGATGGTTCCGAAGCGATGATGTGCGGGAACGCTTCGCGGTGTATAGGCAGGTATGTTTACGATAAAGGCCTCACCGATAAACGGACGATTAGCCTTGAAACGCTTTCGGGCGTTAAGGAGTTAGTTTTATCTGTTGATAACGGGGAAGTAACGGAAGTAACGGTGGATATGGGTATCCCGGTAATAGAGAAAGAGGAACTGACGCTTGAAGCAGGAGGCATGAAGTATACAGGGACGGCAGTATCGATGGGAAATCCTCATTTTGTAATATTCACAGAAGATATTAACCGGATTGATTTGTCTGCAACAGGCCCGCTGCTGGAGCGTCACCCTTATTTCCCAGACCGTACCAACGTAGAGTTTGTACAGGTTATGGGCCCCGGCAAGTGCAGGATGCGGGTGTGGGAACGCGGTTCGGGCATTACGCTGGCTTGCGGTACGGGCGCATGCGCTACGGCGGCGGCTGGCGTTGCAACGGGTAGAACCGGACGTGAGCCGGAAGTAATTATGGACGGCGGCTCCCTGCGCATCCGTTGCGACGAAGTTACCGGCAAAGTCTTTATGAGCGGCGGGGCCGTAACGGTATTTGAAGGAGAGATAGAGGAAAAGTAATATAATAGTAAAACGAAAAAAACAAAGATGGCTTTAATTAACGAGCATTTTCTTAAATTGCAAGACAGTTATTTATTTGCGGATATTGCCAGGAAGGTAAATGTATTCAAGGCTACTCATCCCAAAGAACGGGTTATCAGCCTGGGTATCGGCGATGTAACGCAACCGCTGGCCCCGGCCGTTCTCGAAGCGATGCATAAAGCGGTAGACGAACTGGGCGGCAGGGAAACTTTCCGCGGCTACGGCCCCGACCAGGGATATTCTTTCCTGACAGACGCTATTATCAGGAATGATTTCGCAAGCCGCGGCATTACAATAGAACCCGGCGAAGTATTCGTTAGCGACGGCGCCAAGAGCGATACCGGAAATATCGGCGATATAATAGGCTACGACAGCAGCATTGGAGTGACCGACCCGGTTTATCCCGTCTATATAGATACCAACGTAATGGCCGGGCGCGCCGGTACGCTTAACAAGGGGGAATGGAGCAATGTAACCTATATTCCCTGTACGGAAGAGAATAACTTTACGCCCGCCCTTCCAAGCCGCAGGATAGATATTCTCTATCTGTGTTATCCAAACAATCCCACGGGAACGACGCTCTCTAAAGAAGAACTGGAAAAATGGGTGGATTATGCTTTGGAAAACGATGTAATTATAATGTACGATGCGGCATACGAGGCCTATATTCGTAACCCAGCTATTCCTCATTCCATTTACGAAATAAAAGGAGCAAAGAAGGTAGCCATTGAGTTTCGCAGCTTTTCAAAGACAGCGGGTTTTACCGGCGTGCGTTGCGGATACACCATTGTGCCGAAAGAACTGAACGGCTTTACGCCAGACGGGCAGCGGATTTCTCTTAACCGCTTATGGAATCGCCGACAGGCAACTAAATTCAACGGCGTAAGTTATATTACCCAGCGGGGAGCCGAAGCCGTCTATTCTCCCGAAGGCAAGGAGCAAATCAGGGCGTCTGTCGATTACTACATGACGAATGCCCGTATCATGCGGGAGGGGCTTCTGGCATGCGGCTTAAAGGTTTACGGCGGAGAAGACGCCCCTTATATCTGGTTGAAAACGCCCAATCACATCCATTCGTGGAAATTCTTCGAGAAATTGCTATACGAAACCTGTATAGTGGGGACGCCCGGAGCAGGCTTCGGCCCAAGCGGCGAAGGCTACCTGCGCCTTACGGCATTTGGAGACAGGGGCGATACGCTCGAAGCAATGGACAGAATACGGCAGTGGCTGGCATAAATACTTCCGCGAAACATACAAAAAACGTTTGTTTATGCAGGAATAAAAATAAATCGTATCTTTACCCCTCTTAAATTAAATAAGTATATGAAAAGTATTGTTTTACTCCGTCATGGAGAAAGTACATGGAACAAAGAAAACCGGTTCACAGGCTGGACCGATGTAGATTTAACGGAAAAAGGCATTGAAGAAGCCAATAAAGCCGGACGGTTATTAAAAGAAAAAGGCTTTGTTTTCGACATCGCTTATACTTCATACCTGAAAAGAGCTGTCAAAACATTAAACAATGTGCTCGACCAGTTAGACCAGGATTGGATACCGGTAGAGAAAAGCTGGCGCCTGAACGAGAAGCATTACGGCAACCTTCAGGGATTGAACAAAAGCGAAACCGCCGAAAAATATGGCGACGAACAGGTGCTTACCTGGCGCAGAAGCTATGATATCGCCCCTCTTCCCTTGGAAGAAGACGATCCTCGCAACCCACGCTTTGATATTCGTTACCAGGATGTTATCAATAAACAACTTCCGCGTACCGAATCGCTTAAAGATACCGTAGAGCGTATACTGCCTTACTGGAAAGAGGTAATCTTCCCTACTTTGGATACGGCCGATCAAATCCTCGTTACCGCTCATGGAAACAGTTTGCGGGGTATCATCAAGTACCTGAAGAATATTTCAGACGAAGACATCGTTCATTTGAACCTGCCTACGGCTGTTCCTTACGTATTTGAATTTGACGATGCCATGAAGTTGGTAAATGATTATTTCCTCGGCGATCCTGAAGAAATTAAGAAACTAATGGACGCTGTAGCCAATCAAGGGAAAAAGAAATAACTTTTTCCCTTTTCGTGTGCTTGCTAAACCACGTAAAAAACAAGAACTTATGCAGAAAACTGTGAGTGTTTATTTCATGATAACGGGCATATTATTTAATGTATGCCTGGTTGCTGCGAATCTTTTAGAAACAAAAATTGTACATGTATCGGGTATTACGGCCACTGCCGGCTTGTTGGTTTTTCCTGTTTCATATATCATAAACGACTGCATCTCCGAAGTATGGGGATACAAAAAAGCCCGTTTGATTATCTGGAGCGGGTTTGTCTCCAATTTCCTCGTTATCGGGTTTGCCCGGTTAGCCGTTTGGCTCCCGGCGGCTCCTTATTGGGAAGGAGAAGAAGGGTTCAATTTTGTATTTGGAATGGCTCCCCGTATAGCTGTTGCCAGCCTGATTGCTTTCTTAACCGGTTCTTTCCTTAATGCTTATATTATGAGCAGGATGAAGATGGCGTCGGGCGGTAAAAACTTTTCTTTGCGGGCGATTGTTTCAACCATTGTTGGCGAAAGCGTCGACTCCCTGATTTTCTTTCCGATAGCCTTCTTGGGATTAGTCCCCCCGAAAGAGTTATTAATTCTTATCGGGGTACAGGCCGTATTGAAGTCTCTTTACGAAATCATAATCCTGCCGATTACGATATGGGTAGTAAATTACATTAAGAAAGCAGACGGCAGTGACGTGTACGATACGAATATCTCTTTCAACCCTTTAAAGATCAAGGATATTTAAAGGGGAGAAAAGAGATGCCGCCAGTCTTCCCCGGCTTCGGGCGTATAGGTGTGGAAGCCTAACGATTCAGCTGTCCGGCAATTGGATAGGGAGTCGTCTATGAAGAGGCTTTCTGCGGGAATGATGTTGGCGTCGTTGATTACGTATTCAAATATGTCGGCATGGGGTTTTACCATGTGAAGTTCGTATGAGAGGTAAACCTTCTTGAAAAAATCAGCTGCCTGGCGGCCTTTGTAGGAAAAAATATTCTTTTCAGACCATAGCCAGTGAAGTTCGCTGGTATTGCTCAGCAACAACGTATTGTACTTCTCTTTTAGCTCGAGAAGTAAATCAAGTTTATAAACCGGCACGTCATTGAGCATGCATATCCAGGCGTCGTCTATTTGTTTGTCTGTCACTTCCCGGTCGGTAAGCAGGCGAATAGCGTTGCGGAACTCTGCCGACGTCATTTGTCCCAGTTCTATCGCCATGAACATGTCTTTAGGGAGATAGTTATTACTTAACTGTTCGCGTACATCTATACCTAACGCTGCAAAAGCTTCAATGCAGCGGTTACGGGTGAGGTTGATTATAACTCCCCCGAAGTCTATAACGAGGTTTTTAATATCTTTCATTGTTTATCAAGTGTTAGGGTATTACTGTTTTCCAATTGTGCGAGGGAAAGGCTGAGCGGCTTGTATCCGGTAGCGCTGAACGTATACCGGAGGTAATCCGTCTGCGAGGGGGTTCCGGCTACGCCGTTGTGCTCCTGGCTATTACCGTACTTGTAGTGGCGTACGGTCAACAGGTCGAAGGAGGCTGTGCCGTTGCTGTTAGTCTGGAGGATTTGCGTATGGCCATCCTGCGGCGTCATGGTCAGGGTGATTTGTTTGCCGGCCAGCGGCGAGTTGTTCTGTTCTTTGAAGGCGAGCGTTTTGCTTTTGCCGTAGCGTATTTCCATTTTACCGGTTCCGCCGAAGAAGTAGGGCGTCATCTCTATCTCTTCGATGCCGGTACATTCGTTGTCTATCATCCGGTTGTTATCGGTATCCCAGTACCAGAAGCCGAGGCGGACGGGGCGAAAAAACTCGCTGTCGTGGTCTATTTTCTCCAGTTTGGTGCGATACATCCAAACGCTGTTGCAGATACCGTAGCCTTCGCCGATGGTAACCAAGTTCACGTTGCCGATGAGGCGGTTGTCTTCAAAGATGATAGGCTCGGCTCTGGGGTAACGGTCCGGGTCGTTTCCCGGATTGTTTTCAGCCCTTTCGCTGAAGGTGACGGCCGAGATGGCATAGTTTACCTCGCCAAAGCTGTCGCCGTTGGGGTCGCCCTGGTAGTAAGCCTTAGGGTTGTCGCCTGGAAACAGCGCTCCCCGGTCGGGATTTTTGAGGTTGCCGGGCATGGCCTCTACCTTGACGGTGTTGCGGCGGTAAACGATGTTTTTGTTGTTTGCCGAGTTGAACGTCCAGATGCCGCGCGCCAGGGTACATTCGTCTTCGGCTTTCAGTACGATAACGTTGTCTTCAAAGAGCATGTTCTTACATTCGTATGACGTTATGCGCATGCCGGCGATGGAGGATTTGCGGCCGTATTCCTCGCTACGTTTCGTGGGGGAGTAGCCGCGCATGTAGATGAAGTTGTTTCTCACGTTCGTGTTGCTGCCCCAGCCGGTGCCGATGGGGAGGTATCCCATACCGAAGATTTTGTTGCCGGTTATTTCCGACCCCTCATCGCCGTCCGGCGAAAGAACGAAACTGTTTGTGGCGAAACTGTCGGAATAGAGTTCGTTGTAACTGGTTTTCCCGTTGCTCTGGATACCGCAGTGACGGAAACGGCGGAGCGAATTGAACGAAATGTCGTTGTCCGTCCTTTTCCCTGCGTGCAGGGCGCGGATAGCTGCGTGGCGGTCGTCAATGCCCGTGCCCCGGTCGTAAAGCACGTTGTGGTGGATATGCCCGTTGCCGGTCGCCATGCCGCCTATGTTGTCGCCGTAATAATCTACCGTTACGCCGGCCACTTCGTTATATGAGCCTTCCCCCATGTGATTCAGGAAAAGCGGGTTGAAACCGACGCCGACAAATCCCTTTCCGCCGTTGCGTCCCTGTTTGATTGTACCGTTCAGGATGCGGGCGTTGAGGTAGTTCCACAGCCCCGTCCGTATGCCGAATGTAGCTTCTTCGTTGTAAGCGTAGTCGTTCCACGCTGCGCCGGTCACTTTCTGAGCGCCGTCGTCGTAGACAATGGTATGCCCGTCGAGGTCGAGTTCTATGTCGTTCGCCTTGATGTTGATAGCCAGCGTGGGGACAGTCAGGTCTCGTGTAAGAACGTATTTGGCGCCGGCCTGCGTGAGGGTATAGGGCGCATCGCCTTCCATATCTTCGGGGATACGGATAATGCCGGCGGTTAGCTTTTTGGTGGTAAACGTGTGGTCGCCGGACGAGATTGTGGCGCCGTCATGGTCTTGCGCCACGAACCGGTAATGGTACGTTTTACCGGATTCTAATCCTTTGATATAGTGCAGGTGCAGGTAATAGTAAGATTCGGACTGGGTGGTGACGTTCCCATAAGCGGCAGTTTCGCCATATTCGATGATGGAGATTGCAGGCAGTTTCGTCATAAAGCCGACGGCACACGAGGTGTAAGCGTTATGCTCCCAGAAGGCAGCTTCGTCGAACATCGGCGCATTGCCGAACGTTTCCTTAATGAATGGTTCGGTATCAGGGGCAAATTGGTCTAAGCGATAGTTGAAGAAGTATTCATCTTCGTTCTTCCAATTAACGATGGGAACGGGGCGGGTAAACAAATCTCCTCCACTGCTATGATTGTCATCAGGTATATTTTCCGTAATGGTACAGGCCGACAGGAAAAAGCAACATACCAGTACATATTCTACAGTAAACGGTCTCATAAAACTATCCGGTAAAGTTACGGGTTTCTTCAATGATATAGTCGGGGCGGGCTTTTATTTCATCGAAAAGGATGCCTATGTATTGTCCCAGCACGCCGACGGTGATGAGTTGTACGCCTCCGAAAAAGATGACGGTGAGGATAATGGACGTCCAGCCTGTTTCGGCGTTGCTAAAGCCGTATATCTTTCCCAACGTAAACCATACGGCGAGGACAATTCCCACGATTACAGCCGCGAAGCCTAAACTCATGGCTAAGCTCAATGGTTTTTTAGAGAAGTATAGCAACGCATTCATTCCAAAGCGGAGCATTTTCTTAAAGGGGTATTTTGTTTCTCCTGCCAGGCGGGCTTCGCGCTGGTAATAAAACGGGATTTGTTTGAATCCCACCCAACTGATCAATCCGCGTATGTATTTGCCATGTTCTTTCAGGCGGTTGAATTCGTCCATTACTTTCCGGTCTATCAGGCGGAAATCGCCTGTGTCTACGGGAAACCGTACTTCGCTCATGGAGTTCATCAACCGGTAAAATAGTTTAGCCGACAGGCGTTTGAGAGCGCTTTCTCCTTCGCGGGATTTACGGACACAATAGATAACGTTGGCTTTTTCCTGTTCCTGCAGGCGAAGCATGTCGGGTATCAGTTCGGGCGGGTCTTGCATATCGGCGTCGATAATGATAGCCAGGTCGGCCTCACAATTATTGATACCTGCGGTTACGGCTGCCTGGTGGCCGAAGTTTCGCGAGAGATGGATTACCTTTACCGTTTTGTCTTCCGCCGCAATCTCATTGAGCAAGGCTTTTGTATGGTCGCGGCTTCCATCATTAATGTAGATAATTTCAGTTGCATCAGGCAGGGATAACACGGCTTGCTTCGTACGTTTGTAGGAAGTTGCAATAACGGCCTCTTCATTATAGCATGGGACGATTACAGCAATTTTCTTCATCTTCTCTGCTCTTTAAAGGTGTAGAATTTATTCATCAGGAAATTAATTGCCGTATAGAATATCATAGCAATCAGTTGGTTGTAGTATGGGTCTGTGGAGAGGTGTTTGTCCAGGTAAAGCAGCAAGCCTAACTGGAGTAAATAACAGATACCGAAAACCATCCCGAAACGTATGGCGCTGCCTGTCCAGCTATCGGAACTTTTGAATGTCCATTGCTTGTTTAATATAAAACTATTCAACAGGCCGGCTATGTATCCGGTTATATTAGACAAAACAGCTTGGCAACCAAACAGTTTCATCATCGCCCAAATAACGGTAGCCGTTACGATTGTGTTGCTTATTCCTACAATTCCGTATTTAATGACCTGCCTTATTGCCTCCATATTTCTTTTCTAAGGCCTCGGCGATTTCCTCTGCCGACAATTCTTTTACATTCGTAACAGTCAATATACCCGAAAGGAAATTACCGTACTGGTTACATTCCGTAATCACATTGTCGAGCGTTACTTTTATGTCTGTACGGACAGGAATAAGGAATAGCAGCTCTACGTACAGATCACTGATAGTGAGCCGTTCTATTTCGCAATCCGCCTTCGCCAGGTAATAGGCAAATTCACGTTCTACCACCTGTCGCTGGTAGTTTTCAAAAGGTTTATTTTCCGAGGCGAGGAACAAGGCGTAGAAACGTAGTTTTTCCCCTTTTCCTCCTAAGCCGGTAGAGATATAGATTTGGTTTTTTTCGGATAATTCGGATTCAAGGGAGATGCGGCTTTCCATTAGCGCCATGTATGCCCAGTTGGTTACGTCCGGCTCCGGATGTTGTACATACTCTTCCAATACCCGGTACGCCCTTACTTCATGGGAAACGGCTAATGCTAAAAGTGCGTATCTTTTCATCTCGGTCGTAGCATTGCTATCGGAAAGGTCTTGTTTGTAGGTGTTGAAATCTTCTTCTGTCATCACGATATTATCACGGCGCATTCGTTCGGAATGTTTAAAGTATTCCATTTGAAGCTCTACGGGCACTCTCTGCTCAAGCACGTGGAAATGCCCGTCCATCTTACTGAATGATTCCCTGAAACGCTCAAATACATCACCCTTCTCTCTTCCACCCATACCTTTTCTTTTTTTCTTAATGGGCAAAGATAATGATTTTTTCAGGAAAAATTTTACCTTTACCCCATGAATCCGAGAATATTTCGCTTATGGGAAGAAATTAATTAGAGCATTGAATACATATTGGTAAAGCGTTTGCTTTATTACTTGTGATTCCGGAAAATCGCCAATTTTTTAGAATAGT
>JAIRKZ010000158.1 GCA_031259845.1 Tannerellaceae bacterium
TTACTAACTTCGAATAAATCACAGGATGCCGTCTGGAAGTATCAAGCTTGCCAGAGACTCAAAAACTGAGGGGGATGAATGATTAGCCATAATGCAAAGGTAAGGAGTATCCTCTAAACTTGTATCGTTGCTGTCAGATATTTGGTTAGTCGATGCCTCTATACAATCCACGGACTATTGCGCATGAGCCAAAAATTGGTTGATTTCGGCTTTTTGGTCAGACGTTTATTTTATACTCATACTACTTAATCTCCTCCAATAATGCGTAAGCGGCCTCAACGGTACGGACATCTTTTATCATGATGCTTCGTTTGCCGTTCTGTTCGCGTAAATTACACATTCTGGGATATTTTTGCACAAAGGCAAGTAATTTGTCGAACGATTCGCTCTGATAATAAGAGCTGTCCGGATTGGAAATTAAGAAAAGGCTCATCTGTTCTTTTTTTAAGACAACTTTTTCAATACCTAATTCTTTTGCCTGCCGGCGAAGCCTCACGATGCGGATTAATTCTTTCCCTTCTTTGGGTATTTTACCAAAACGATCTTCCAATCTGTCTGTAAACGAAAGGATATCCCGCTCTTCTTCCATTTTATCCAATTCGCGGTAAAGGGATACGCGCTCCGAATCATTGGGGATATATGTGGGGGGGAACATTAATTCCAAATCGCTTTCTATAAACGTTTCGCGAACGAAATCACGACCGGTCAGGCGCTTTACCTCTTCATCATCGCCCTTATATAAATCTGCAAACTCTTCGCTTTTCAGTTCATCAACAGCTTCTTCCAGAATCTTCTGATAGGCTTCATACCCTAAATCGGCGATAAAGCCGCTCTGTTCGGCGCCTAATAAGTTTCCTGCGCCACGAATATCAAGGTCTTGCATGGCAATATGAATACCGCTTCCCAGTTCGGAAAAGTTTTCTATCGCCCGCAACCGCCGTTTGGCCTCCTGACTCAACGTAGAAAGAGGGGGAGATAATAAATAACAAAAAGCTTTCCGGTTGCTCCGCCCTACCCTGCCTCTTAACTGGTGCAAATCGGAAAGGCCGAACTGTTGGGCATTATTTATTATAATGGTATTGGCATTCGGGACGTCAATCCCGTTCTCTACAATACTCGTTGCAACCAATACATCGTATTCATAGTTGATAAAATCGAGCAATATCTTTTCTAATTCATCCGGTTCCATTTGCCCATGCCCAACGCAAATCCGGGCGTCGGGGATTTCGCGTCTGATCAGCTTCTCTATCTCATAGATATTCTGTATTCGGTTATTGATAAAGAAGACCTGTCCGTTACGACTCATTTCAAAAAGGATAGCTTCACGGATAATATCGGGATTGAACCGCTCCACTTCCGTCTGCACCGGATAACGGTTGGGCGGCGGCGTATTGATATTACTCAAATCACGGGCTCCCATTAACGAGAATTGGAGCGTACGGGGAATGGGCGTCGCCGTCATGGTAAGGGTATCCACATTCACTTTCATCTGCCGTAATTTTTCTTTAACAGATACGCCGAATTTCTGTTCTTCATCTATAATTAACAGACCAATATCTTTAAATTGTACATCTTTGCTTACAATACGATGGGTGCCAATCAGTATATCTATTTTGCCTTCCTTTGTTTCGTTCAATACTTCTTTTATCCGGGCGGAACTACGTGCGCGGCTGATATAACCAATCTTACAAGGGAAATTCTTCAGCCGTTCCGAGAAGGTTTGGTAATGCTGAAACGCCAACACGGTGGTAGGCACCAGCACGGCTACCTGTTTGTTATCGGCCACCGCTTTAAAGGCCGAACGAATGGCTACTTCCGTTTTCCCAAACCCCACATCGCCACAGATAAGTCGGTCCATCGGACGTACATTTTCCATATCCGCTTTCACATCTGCCGTCGCTTTCATCTGGTCGGGTGTATCCTCATAAATAAAGCTGGCCTCAAGTTCATGTTGCATAAAGCTGTCGGGGGTAAAGGCAAAGCCTTTCTCCTGTTTTCGTTTGGTATAGAGGATGATTAAATCGCGGGCAATATCTTTTACTTTTTTCTTTGTGCGTTCTTTCATCCGCTCCCATGCACCGGTTCCCAGTTTACTCAGTTTTGGCACTTCTCCGCTGTCTTTTCCTTTATATTTGGATAGTTTATGCAATGAATGGATGCTTACAAAAATAACGTCGTTGTTTTTATAAATAAGTTTTACCACTTCCTGTATTTTACCATTCGCTTCGGTACGCATCAAGCCCCCGAACTGCCCTACTCCATGGTCTATATGTACGATATAATCCCCGTTTGTAAACTGGTTGAGTTCTTTCAACGAAAGCGTTAATTTGCCGCTTCGCGCCTTATCGCTTTTTAAATTGAATTTATGAAAACGGTCGAACAACTGATGATCGGTAAAAAAACAGGCGCGCAAAGTCTCATCCGAAAAACCTTTATGGATGGTTTTATTTACCGCCGTGAAAGGAATAATCTCTCCCCTGTCTTCAAATATATTGCGGATACGTGTAGCCTGCTTTTCTACATCGCTTAATATATACAATGTATATCCTCCCTCCAAACAGGTGCGGAACGACTTGCTTACCAGTTCAAAATTCTTATGATAAACTGGCTGCAAACTTGTATGGAAAGGTATCGTAGCATCCGGCTTTCCTATTCGCTTACCAAAGCCGATACGCCGGAAATCCGCTATTGACCGGGCAAAATCGTCTCCCATAATGAGTTTCTTCCTCATATCATCCATATCTGCAAAAGATTCTTCATCCCCTATAACCGGTTCTTCATTCCAGATACTGTTTATTCGTTCTTTACACCATTCTAAATCAGGAGTCACAAGGATGGTTTGCCCCGATACCGAACCCAACAATGAAATATCGGGACGGTTCGTTTTACTTATTTTCGGGACGATGTAAATACCGTTAAACTTCTCTTTGGATAATTGCGTTTCCACATCAAACGACCGTATCGTCTCCACCTCATCGCCAAAGAAGTCAATACGGTAAGGAAATTCATACGAAAAGGAAAAGACGTCCAGGATACTGCCACGCATGGCATACTGCCCAGGTTCATACACATAATCTACATGTTCGAAATCATAGGCGTCCAACACATCGGAAACAAACATATTATCGAGTTTCTCGCCTGTATGGATTTTCAACGTATTTTTCTTCAACGCTTCCTGCGAGACTACTTTTTCGGCAATCGCATCAGGATACGTAACGATTATATAAGGAGCCTCCCTGTCTTGCAGCATACTGAGCACCTCCGTCCGCAGTATTTCATTGGCCGGGTCTGTATGACCATATTTAATTGCCCGCCGGTAAGCCGAAGGGAAAAAGTAGATATTTTCACTGCCCGTCAGTACCATCAGGTCGTGATAAAAATACCCAGCTTCTTCCAAATCATTCAGTATGCAAACAAACTGCCCTCCCTGTTTGGTAAAACAGGAAGCAATGACCATCGCCGGGCTTGAACCATGTAAACCTTCCAGAAATATAGTACGCGCCGAAGGCCCGTTAAGAACTGAACCCAACGCCTCCATAGCAGGATGGGCCATATAAAGCTTAAGCAAAGATAGTATATCCAACGTGTTAAAATGTTTCGGCAAAATTACATGAAAATCGAAGTATTTCCAAGCGCATGTAATAAAAAACAGGGCAAACGCATTTTAATTTATCGGAATAATCGCTTAAAGGGGTGTACGACAAAATTCCTTATAGATTCAATCCCGCTAAACCGGTGTAAAATGTTGGGGCGGCTTATCTAATCCGTAATCATATCTATACGTTACGCGGTATATAGCATACAAAAACTTTATTTTTTTCGTTGTT
>JAIRKZ010000004.1 GCA_031259845.1 Tannerellaceae bacterium
TGACAAAGATGGCGAGAAACAGGTATGGCAGGATGAAAACAGTTCGGATAGCTTTCAAACGGCAAGTAAAAATTGGAAAGTGATTTATTTGTTTGGCGATGCTTTAATTTATTAAAAAAGTGTATTATATGAAAAAGTTATTATCAGTAATTCTATTGCTCAATGGGCTATAATTTATATATAATTAAAAAAGACAGACAGTAATGAACTATAAAATTTTTCTATTTACAGTATTGAGTTTGCTTACATGTGGGTTAAATGCACAAATAGCAATCAATAAAAAAGTGACGTGGGACTATCCTGTGAAACCGGGAACCGAAGAATGGAAAAAGTGCAATTCTCCGGAAGAAATATATCAGGCGCTACAAATCCCTGAAAATGTATTAAAAACGATAGATACAAAATCATTGGCGCAAATCTGTTTAAATTATCCTGCACCTGCGGTTTTCTATCTTTTCAATACCCCTCAGCAGGGATTTGACGGATTTTACAGGCAATTTAACGGCATACAGGAATTAATGCGCAGGAAAGACGCAGGCTCTCATCTGCTGAATAAATATGCAGGCATGTCCATGAAAGATTTCAACCCGTTATGGACACTTGAAGAACAGGGAAAATTCGTGGAAAAATTTTATTACATGGAATTATTCCTGGCACAGCCAGTCATTATGCAATCGTTCAGCAAAGAAGAACGTAAAATCCTAATGAAGGAATCCTTAAATAAATTTGATATGAAGCTCTCGCGGGGAGATTTGTTTGGAGGCCTTAATCCCATGGCTACCGTATGGATTATGGCACGGGCATTGCATACCGAAAACAAATTGAATCTTGATATGACAAATTATTCAACAATAACCCATTCCCTGGAATCGGGTCTGCTGACAGATTTTGATGCAATAGCTGTTTATCAACAAGTAAAATCATATAGCAATGAGTAAGTTTGTTTTTTGTCCGTTAATGTTCATTTGCTGTTTCTTCACCCGGTGTGCAGACGATAATATGATTGGCGATATACCGGATGGTTTGATAGTAACGCAGGGAGAATGTCTGCCGGATGTAGAAGACAGATATGTATACCCTGTTATATATGGGACAGAAGAATGGTATTCGGCCTCCATGGAAGAAAGAGAGGAGTTAAGTCAGTTATCCGGCGACAGGATAAAAACACTGTCTTCATACGCTTTAATCCGCAGCCTGCTGGATAAACCGAGGATATGGTTGGACTACCTTTTGTCGAGCAGTTTATCCCCGGTTGCCATATGCGACAGGATTATATTTTCAAGCCATAACAGCGTTCCCGAATTTGAAAAACGGGGAGATCGTGTACAGGCGCTCATCTCGTATTATGCCGTCGTCAGTCTTAACTGTTATGGGCAGACGGATTTCGATACTCAGTTGAAAGTGCTCGAAGTCTGGTTTATCCGCGATGCGATACTCCATGCGATGAATGACGCCCAAAGAAAGCAGGCCGTGGCTCTGCTGCTGCAGAAACATAAAAAAAAGCAGTCGTATAACCAGGCTACGCTGGTTGCGATGGCATGGATTATGTATGAAGACCGGTATCCGCCCATTGTGGAGCATTACAAAACCATAAAGTTAACCAAGGAACATTATTTCGAAAAAAAAGATAATATTATTTCGTTTGCAAAAAAATATTGCGATTAAATTGGAAAAATTATGAGAAAGATCATATTAAGTTTTATATTATTAAGTATGCTATGTTCATACATGTATCCACAGTGTGCCCCTACATATACTAATACGAATGTATCTACTTGCAATAATTATGCGATTGCTGCAGAGTTGGCAAGTTGCGAATATACAACCGCCCAAAAGGCTAGTATAAGAAGTTCTGTACTGACCGAATATGCTCCTATAGGAATCACAGCTGCCGATATTTTGGATGAAGCCAGTGTAGCATATAACTGTCATGCGTATGCCTGGCATTTGACGGAAGAACGTACAAACCGGGTTTTGATTTATCAAACTGAGAATGGAAGCGCTAATCTCAATAAATATTGGAGTGGTACGAATCCCTGTTTTATTGAATGTACCGAAGCAAGCGCCGAGAAGATATTTTATTATGCAGGAGATCATTCTGCCGTAAAATCAACTGTTTCCGGGAAATACGAGTCCAAGTGGGGGCAATACCCCTTAGTCAGGCATTCGCCCACCCAGGTTCCGGATATATATATAGGAGCATCCCGCAGATATTACAAGAGAAATAACATTACCATCAGCGGCCCCTCCGCTGTTTGTTCCGGTTCTTCCGCCAGCTTTACTGTAAGCAATGCTCCGTCTGGTTATACCTGGAGTAAAAGCTCCAACCTCACCCTCTCTTCCACTTCCGGCAATACGGCCACATTCACCGCGAACGCGAGCGGCCCCGCGTGGGTAAGCGTCGTGGTGAACGGCACGGAAGTAAAACGTAAAACGCTGTACGCCGGCGTTCCGCAAACGGCAGACTTTTCCGGGAGCTGTGGCGGCCCCGAAACGGGCAGTACCGGTTTATTTACCGGAAGCGCAAGCCCCGCTTCAAGTTCGTACGGCATAGACGCATTCGAGTGGAGCGCATATCCCGGCTGGACGGTGGTTTCGCATCCCAACTTCCCGAGCAGCATTCCTATGGGCAAGGTGCGGATTACGCGCACCAGTTCCTCCGCATACACCACAACGCCCGTATGGGTGCGGGCGCACAACAGTTGCGGCTGGAGCGATGAAAAACAGGTAGGGACGCTATCCTCCTCGTCATATTACAGCATGTCGGCCGGGCCGAATCCCGTATCGGATGTGCTAAGCGTGCTGATTGAGGAAGACGCGGCGGCATTGGCCCTGTTCGAGACGGCAGGCGCTACGGTATCCGGCGCCGGAACTGCCGCGAGGGCAAAGCCTGTTTATACGATACGCCTGTACAGCATTATGGGTGGTGCGCCGGCGCTTCAGATTTCCGCCAATGAAGCGGGGACGGTTCAGCTCAACGTAAGCAGCCTGCCGGGTGGCATTTATGTGCTCCATGTGCACGACGGCACGGAAAATCCGCCGCTCACGCAACGCATCGTCATCTCCCATTAAGACTAACTCGGCGGCGCGCGGTGAAAAAAAAAATCGCGATTTGTTTGCAACTTGTCAGACAATCTGTATATTTGCTGCCGAAATAATAGAAAAGAAGATTATGAATACGGTTTTAGTAAATACATTTTGGTGGCGCTTCCTGTTACTCCAAGTCGCAAGGAACGCAGAGCCGTGTATCTAATCCGGGATAATAAGGATATTTTCAAAAGGAGGCCTGTCGCACTTGCGGCGGGCCTTCTTTCTTTACGGCAACGACAGTTTAATTTTAAAGCGAACAACAGGATGAAAACGTATCATGTTAATGAAAATGGTTATTATGGCGAGTTCGGGGGGGCTTACATCCCTGAGATACTTCACCGGTGTGTAGAGGATTTGAAAGATAATTACCTCAAAGCGCTGGAAAGCGAGAGTTTCCGGCAGGAATATGCGCAGTTGCTGCGCGACTATGTGGGCCGGCCTTCACCGCTTTACCTTACAGGGAGGCTGAGCCGGAAATACGGTTGCCGGATTTACCTCAAGCGGGAAGACCTGAACCACACCGGGGCGCATAAGATAAATAATACCATCGGACAGATTCTGCTGGCCCGAAGGATGGGGAAGACGAGGATTATCGCCGAAACAGGCGCCGGGCAGCATGGCGTGGCAACGGCTACCGTGTGCGCGCTGATGGACATGGAATGTATCGTGTATATGGGGACAACGGATGTGGAACGCCAGCAACCGAACGTTCGGAAGATGCAGATGCTGGGGGCGAAGGTAGTACCGGTTACTTCGGGGAATATGACGCTGAAAGACGCTACCAACGAAGCGATACGAGACTGGTGTTGCCACCCTTCGGATACCTTTTATATTATTGGCTCCACCGTGGGGCCGCATCCTTACCCCGACATGGTGGCGCGCCTGCAATCCGTTATCAGTGAAGAAATCAAAAAGCAACTGGCCGGATGCGAAGGGCGCGATTATCCCGATTACCTCGTAGCCTGCGTGGGCGGGGGAAGCAATGCCGCCGGCACCATTTACCACTATATAGACGATGAAAGGGTGAACATCGTGCTGGCCGAAGCCGGCGGGAAAGGCGTATACTCCGGCATGAGCGCCGCCACCATACAGCTCGGCAAAAAAGGTATCCTGCACGGAGCCTGTACCCTGGTGATGCAAAGCGAAGACGGGCAGATAGAAGAGCCTTACTCCATATCGGCCGGGCTGGACTATCCCGGCATCGGCCCCATCCATGCCAACCTGTATGCCTCGAAAAGGGCAACTATCCTGGCCGTCGACGACCACGAAGCCCTGGCGGCCGCCTTTGAACTGACCCGGCTCGAAGGCATCATCCCCGCCCTTGAAAGCGCCCACGCCCTGGGAGCCCTCGGCAAGCTAACCTTCCGCCCCGAAGACGTAGTGGTAGTAACCCTGTCGGGAAGGGGAGACAAAGATATGGACACGTATTTAAACACACACACGTATGGTTTACAAGTATAACACAAGAAGCAAAAAGCTACTGGGCGATTTGCATACGCCGGTAAGCATCTATTTAAAGGTAAGGGATATTTATCCCAAGTCCGTATTGCTGGAAAGCTCGGACTTTCATGGCAATGAAAACAGCCATTCCTTCATCGCCCTCTGCCCCCTGGCCAGCATAGGTATCAACAACGGGGTATGCACCGCCGCCTGGCCCGGCGGGATGGTAGCCTCTTCCCCCCTGTCGTCTCCTTCGGAGAGTCTGCAAGCCTTCCTCTCCTGCTTTGAAGTAGAAGGGGAGCATAAAGACGTTTGCGGCCTGTTCGGTTACACCGCATTCGACGCCGTCCGTTACCTCGAAGAAATCCCCGTGATGGAAGCCCACCACAAAGAGAACGACGCGCCGGATATCCTCTACATCCTGTATCGCTACGTGCTGGTGTTCGACCATTTCAACAATGAACTCACCCTGGTGGAACTCCTGCAGGAACACGAAACCAGCCGGCTGCAGGAAATAGAAACAATCATAGAAAACCGCAACTTTGCCTCGTACAACTTCCAGCCCGCAGGAAAAGAAACCTCCTCCATTACAGACGATGAATACAAGGCGATGGTGCGCCGGGGTATCAGGCATTGCCTCCGGGGAGACGTTTTCCAGATTGTACTGAGCCGCCGGTTCGAACAGGCATTCCGGGGAGACGACTTCAAGGTATACCGCGCCCTGAGGAGCGTCAACCCCTCGCCCTACCTGTTCTATTTCGACTTCGGGGGATTCCGCATCTTCGGCTCCTCGCCCGAAACGCACTGCAAGATAACAAACGGGCATGCCGCCATCGACCCCATCGCCGGGACAGCCTTCCGCTCGGGCAACATGCTGGTAGACAAACAACGGACGGAAGCCCTCCTGGCCGATCCCAAAGAGAATGCCGAACACGTAATGCTGGTAGACCTCGCCCGCAACGACCTCAGCCGAAACGCCCATCATGTAAAGGTGGATTTCTATAAGGAAGTACAGCATTACAGCCATGTGATTCACCTGGTATCAAGGGTGAGCGGCGATATTAACCCGGAGAGCAGCCCCGTACGCACTTATATCGACACCTTCCCTGCCGGCACCTTAAGCGGGGCCCCTAAAATACGCGCCATGCAGCTGATTACGGAGATAGAGAAACATAACCGCGGAGCCTACGGCGGCTGCATCGGCTTTATCGGCCTCAATGGAGACTTAAACCAGGCCATCACCATCCGGAGCTTCGTAAGCCGGGGAAACGTACTCTATTACCAGGCCGGCGCCGGCATCGTGGCCCAAAGCAATGACGAACGCGAACTGCAGGAAGTAAACAGCAAGCTGGGCGCCCTGAAGAAAGCCATCGACCTGGCCGGACAACTTAAAAATTAATGTACGATGAAGGTATTATTATTCGACAACTACGATTCGTTCACCTACAACCTGCTGCATATCCTCAAAGAATCAGGAGCGGCAGTAGAGGTGCGCCGCAACGACCGGATAGCGCTGGAGGAAATCGAACGCTTCGACAAAATACTCCTTTCGCCCGGCCCCGGCATCCCCGGAGAGGCCGGTATCCTGCTACCGCTAATCAAACGCTATGCTCCCTCTAAGAGTATCCTGGGCGTTTGCCTGGGAGAACAGGCCATTGCGGAAGCCTTCGGCGGAAGGCTAATCAACCTTGCAGACGTATACCACGGCGTATGCTCAGACATCCGGATAAAGATAAAAGACCCCTTGTTTGAAGGGCTTACGCCGGGCTTCCGCGCCGGAAGATACCACTCGTGGATTGTATCGAAAGAAGACCTGCCCGGTTGCCTGGAGATAACCGCCGAAGATATGAAAGGGCAGGTAATGGCCATCCGCCACAAAACGTACGATGTGCGCGGCGTGCAGTTCCATCCCGAATCAATCCTTACGCCCAAAGGAAAAGAAATCATTCAAAATTGGATTAACTTATGAAACATACATTATACAGATTATTCGAACACCAGTATTTAGGACGCGAGGAAGCCCGCCGGATACTGCACAACATAGCCGGCGGACAATACAACGACTCCCAGATTGCCGGGCTGATTACCGTCTTCCTGATGCGCAATATTTCCGTAGAAGAACTGATCGGGTTCAGGGAAGCCCTGCTGGAAATGCGCGTCTCCACAGACCTGTCGGAATACAAGCCCATAGACATCGTGGGGACAGGCGGAGACGGTAAAAATACCTTCAACATCAGCACGGCAGCCTGCTTTGTTGTTGCCGGAGCCGGTTACAACGTAGTGAAGCATGGCAACTACGGCGCAACTTCAATCAGTGGAGCAAGTAATGTAATGGAGCAACACGGCGTGAAGTTTACCTGCAACACGGATAAACTTCGCGAATCGATAGATAAATGCCATATCGCCTACCTGCATGCCCCCTTATTCAATCCGGCGCTGAAAGCGGTAGCCCCGGTACGCAAGGCTTTAGGGGTACGAAGCTTCTTCAATATGCTGGGCCCATTGGTAAACCCCGTTATCCCGGCCTATCAATTGCTGGGCGTGTACAACCTGCCGCTGCTACGCCTTTACAGTTATACCTATCAGGAGAGCGGCGCCCGTTTCGCCGTAGTGCACAGTTTAGACGGCTACGATGAAATATCGCTCACTTCCGAATTTAAGGTAGCCATGCCCGGAATGGAAAAAGTGTACACCCCCGAAGCATTGGGCTTCAGCAGATGCAGCGAAGCTGATTTGGACGGCGGGGAAACGCCCGGGCAAGCTGCCGGTATCTTTGACAGGGTACTGCGCAACGAGGCTACTCCGGCACAAAAGAATTGCGTTGTAGCCAATGCCGCCTTCGCCATCCAGGTAATCTGCCCGGAAAAAAATATAGCCGCCTGCATCGCCGAAGCAAAAGAATCGTTAGAGAGCGGGCAAGCCTTAGGGCGGTTTAATACGTTCCTTTCAATAAACAGTTCGCTATGAAAGATATCCTTCACGAAATAATAAGTAACAAACGGGTGGAGGTAAGCGAGCAAAAGCGGGCCGTAGACTTACGAACCCTGCTAACGATAGGAAACGACTCCCTGGAACGTAAAACGCGCTCCATGAAAAACGCCCTGGCCGCCTCTGCCACCGGAATCATCGCCGAGTTTAAACGCAAGTCGCCCTCGAAGGGATGGCTGTATCCCGATGCCATGATAGAAGACATTGTTCCCCAATACGAAAAGAATGGCGCGGCCGCTTGCTCCATATTGACAGACAAGACTTTCTTCGGCGGTTCGTTAACCGATTTGCAGGCAGCCCGCAGACTGGTAAATATCCCGTTGCTGCGGAAAGATTTCATCATAGACGAATACCAGGTTTACCAGGCCCGTATCATGGGAGCCGACGCCATCCTGTTAATAGCAGCCGGCCTCGCCGAAAAAGAATGCCTGTCGCTGGCAAAAACAGCCCATGAGCTAAGCCTCGAAGTGCTTTTGGAGATTCACTCGGATACGGAATTGTCTTACCTGAATCCTTACATCGATATGCTGGGGGTAAACAACCGCAACCTGGGAACCTTCCATACGGATGTGGAAAATTCTTTCCATCTGATAGAAAAGATGCAACTTGCCGCCAAAGCAACAGGCTTATCCCCCTTGCTGGTTTCGGAAAGCGGTATCTCCCGCGCCGGGACAGTGAAGGAACTGAGGAAGGCCGGATTCGGCGGATTCCTGATGGGTGAAACATTTATGAAAACGAAACAACCGGGCGAGAGCCTGCTCAACTTCACAGAAAGCCTGCTATGATTATAAAAGTATGCGGTATGCGGTATCCCGGTAATATCCGGCAGGTGGCTTCTATCAACATCAACTGGATGGGATTTATCTTTTACAGGAAGTCTCCGCGCTTTCTTTCCTTAAATGCCAGGGAGGTGGATGATGAGTTGCCGGCTACCCGGCAGCAGCCGGAAAGGGTGGGCGTATTCGTTAATGCCTCTGTAGAGGAGATGATTGAAACGGCCCTCCGATACAGGCTTGATTATTTACAGCTGCATGGAAACGAATCGCCGGCCGTTTGCCATACCTTATATAAAAGGGGCTATGCTCTGATTAAAGCTTTTCCTGTCTCCACAGAAAAAGACCTGATACAAACGGAAGCTTACGAAGATAAAGCAGCATACTTCCTCTTCGACACAAAATGCGAGGGATACGGCGGCTCGGGGAAACGTTTCGACTGGGCTGTCTTATCCTCTTACACAGGAAAAACGCCCTTCCTGCTAAGCGGAGGCATTACGCCCGGCAGCATAGAAGACATCCGGCAGTTACGGCATCCCCGTTTGTGCGGCATCGATTTAAACAGCGGATTCGAAACAGCGCCCGGACGTAAAGATACAGATACGATAAACAGTTTTGTCAAAGAAATACGAACAATTAATCCTCAAAAAAAATGAATCGCATAAACCAATTATTCCAAACAAAGAAAAGCGACATTCTTTCTGTCTACTTTACGGCAGGATATCCCCGGCTTACGGATACGCCCGCTATTTTAAAGGTTTTACAGGAAAAGGGCATTGATATGGTAGAAATAGGCATCCCGTTTTCCGACCCCATGGCCGACGGGCCGGTCATACAAGAGGCGTCAACAATCGCTTTGCGAAACGGCATGTCGCTCCGCCTGCTGTTCGAACAATTAAAAGACATCAGGAAAGAAGTGCGGATACCTCTTCTATTGATGGGATATTTAAACCCCATTATGCAGTACGGCTATGCTAACTTCTGCCAGAAATGTGCAGAAACGGGAATAGACGGCGTAATCATCCCCGACCTCCCTTTTGCCGATTACATAGCTCGCTATAAACCCGTGTCTGAACAATCCGGGCTTAAAACAATTATGCTGATTACGCCGGAAACGCAAGATGAGCGCATCCGCCTGATTGATGAGAACACCGATGGGTTTATCTATATGGTATCGAGCGCCGCCGTCACCGGAGCGCAAAAGAGCTTCGACGAACAGAAGCAGGTTTACTTCCAGCGAATCAATGCAATGAATCTCCGTAATCCCCGCCTGACAGGTTTTGGCATTAGCAATAAAGAAACCTGTGATGCCGCAAAGGCTCATTCATCGGGCGTTATTATCGGCAGTAAGTTTGTGCAATTGCTAAACGAAGAAGCCACTCCGGGAGAGGCTGTTGATAAGTTATTCCAACTCTTAAAAACATAAACTATAACGTCCCGGAGCGTATGCGGCTTAACGTTTCGGGCGACATCAGCAGATAGGAAGCAATATGAACCAAAGGCGCCCTTTTTATAATTTCAGGGCGCTCTTTCAACAAACGGTAATACCGTTCGCTGGCTGTTTCAAAACGAAACGAATCTATTTTCTGATGGATATGAGTCAGTTTCTGTTCCATAAATTTCCGGTACAATATATCTATATCCCGGCATTCATCCATTAGTACAGACAACTGCCTGTAAGGTATTCTATACAATACGGTTGGTTCCAGAGCTTCGATTGTCAAATTCATGGGTTCTTGGAGAAGAGAACTTTCTATATTAATGAATATATCATTTTCGTGGGCGAAATGTTCCGTTAACTCTCTCCCGTTTTTATAGTAATACTGACGAATCAGGCCGCTTTGGACAAAATACAGTTGATTGCTGATTTCCCCTTCTCTCAGAATCGCTTCATTCTTCTTCAGTTCTGTACGTATAAGTATGGAGGCAAACTTCTTAACAGCATTATCGCTCAATGGGGAGACGATTTCGCCTAACCGTTGAGCAATACTCTTATTTATATCCATTGTTTAAATTTAAATTCGGCGACAAATATAAAAGAATTATGTCAAAATATACAAATAATTCCCCTGTATAATTAAATATACAGGGAATTTTTATACTTTATATATTATTTTTATAAAAAAACGATTATTCCTGACTTCGATAAGTAGTTTGCGAAGACTTTTTGCCACGCGGACATTATACGCACTCAGGCCTTCGCCTGCCCAGGCGCCCTGGCAATCCTTTTTGGGTATTCAAATTGTAACCAATCTGCATTTACCGGCCATTAAAAATGGAAAACAATTATCTTAATTGCCTATTCATACTGGAAAAACGTATTATATTTGCGGAATAAAAACAGTAAAGTAATTCTGCAGAACTATGAGTAAGGAATATTTGGAGCGCAGTATTGACAGAGATTTATTGGAATGGAAGAAAGCGGAAAAGCATAAACCAGTATTGCTTCGCGGAGCGCGGCAGGTTGGGAAATCCTCGACGGTGAGGGAATTGGGGAAGCAGTTCGACTATTTTCTGGAAATCAACTTTGAGAAGAAAGAAAACAGGGACGCCAAAGTGTTGTTCGAGCGAAGTTCTTCCCCCAGGCAGATATGCGACGAGCTTTCACTGATATATGATACCCCGATTATTCCGGGACGGACGTTGCTGTTTTTCGATGAAGTACAGTCCTGCATTCCGGCTATTTCTTCACTGCGCTATTTCTACGAAGAATACCCCGAATTGCATGTTATCGCCGCCGGATCGCTGTTGGAGTTCGCATTGCAGGAAATCCCTTCGTTCGGGGTTGGTCGCATCCGCTCGCTGTTCCTTTATCCTTTTTCGTTCAACGAATATTTGCGGGCAATGAATTTGACGATGCTTGCAGATGCCTTGCAGAAAGCGTTGCCCGAAAAACCATTTTCCGATGCCGTACATAACAAATGCCTGCAACAGTTGATTTACTTTATGCTTATCGGCGGAATGCCGGAGGCGGTGGCTACTTATGCAAGAGGTGGCTCTTTACTCGATTGCCAGCAAGTGCTGGACGATTTGACGCTTTCGCTGTACGATGATTTTTCAAAATACAAGGAGCGGGTACCGGCATCACGTTTACGAGAAATATTTGCATCCGTTATCCGCCAAACAGGAGGCAAATTCACTTATTCAGAATCATCACAGGATGCCAACCACAAACAGATAAAAGAAAGCATGGGATTGTTGGAATTGGCAGGCATCATTTATCCCGTAACACATACCTCGGCCAATGGTTTGCCGCTGGCCGCCGAAATGAATACGAAGCACCGGAAATACTTGATTTTCGATACCGGAATATACCAACGCTTTTTGAAGTTGGACTTAGGGCAACTGCTTACCGCCGAAAGTCTGGAACAGATAAACAAGGGCGCGTTGGCAGAATTGTTCGCAGGACTGGAATTGCTTAAATCCGCGCCGAGTAATAACCCGACCCAGCTTTACTATTGGCTGCGTGAAAAACGCGGCAGTAATGCCGAAGTTGATTATGTGGTGCAATGTAATACCGATATTGTCCCCATCGAAGTAAAATCGGGGACGAAAGGCTCCATGCAGAGTATGTTCCAATTCTTATCAGAAAAGGAATATAAATACGGAATCCGTTGTTCGATGGAAAACTTCGGTACATATCAGAACATCAAAATTTCCCCGCTTTACGCAGTTTCACGGATTGGAAAACAGTAAAATTCAGAACCTGCACCATCCCGGCAAGGTCTTTATGATGCACTAATTTAAAATTCGGCGACAATTATAAAAGAATTACGTCAAAATATAAAAAAAACGATTATTCCTTACAAAATGTCTCTATCAATTGATCTAAATCATCACTGCGAAGACTTTTTGCCACGATAATTCCTTCTTTGTTTATCAGGTAATTGTTCGGAATAACGCGGACATTATACGCGCTCAGGCCTTCGCCTGCCCAGGCGCCGGTGTCAATCAGTTGTGGCCAGGTGAAATGGTCGTCGTGGATGGCTTTCTTCCACGCATCAACCGACAGGTCTAAAGACAATCCTACGATTTCGAGCCCGCGGCCTTTATATTTTTCATAAAGTTTGACGAGCGACGGGCTTTCTCGCCGGCAGGGGCCGCACCACGACGCCCAGAAATCTATGAGCACATGTCCTTTCCCTAAATAGTCGGACAGCCGCACCTCTTTCCCCTCCGTATCCAGTGCGCGGAAGTCGGGCGCTTTTTTCCCTATTGCAACATTGTCGTCATTGGCGGCCACGGCTTTGAGCAACTCAGCGTAGGTTGTGTTTTGCAGTGTCGTGTCTAACAGTTCGATATGCTGCCGGATTTCTTCCGGCGAAAGGCGGTAGGAATAATAGCGGTAAAACACATACAGCGCGGCGAGAGATGATGGATGTTCTTCAAGTATGTCACGCAGCGGCGTTTTCAATTGTTTTAATAATTTTTCATACAAATCCTGTTCTGCAGAGCCGGTGACCTTTGTGTTTTTATACCTTTGGACGGTATCAAATTCAATCCGTACAGGTTCCTTTCCCAGGAAAAGAAGATACGAGTGTGTAGGATTGCTCGAATTATCGAGCGACAGGCCGTATATCTCCGGAAGTGTGGTCAGTCCGGAGAATTGAAAGGCTCCGTTGCTGATCTCTGCCGAATCAATCGTGAAAAAAGACTTGTTGTCATAACGTTGCAGATAAATTTTGCCGGCAGTTGCGCTGGCCACCGTACCCGACAGGTTGGGCTCCCTGTTGTTCCCGCATCCGGCGAGGCATAGTATTCCCAAAATACCGGCAAAAAGCCATTTTATTCGTTTCATTGCATCAGTTATTTATTTGACGAATTAATATCCTGTGTTTTGATTGAGATTTGCATCGGTTTGAACATCGTTGTAGGGCAATGGGAATATCCATTTATTCCTGTCGGTGATGCCCAAAACCTCTCCTGCCCGTTCTGTCCGGACAAGGTCAAACCAGCGATGAGGCTCGAAAGCCAGTTCCAGGCGGCGTTCGTTTTCAATATCAAGCACTATTTGCCCGGTTGTCAAAGCTGTGGCAGGCTCAACGTTCGCCCGCTCTCTTACGGCGTTCAGGTCGCTAAGGGCGCCGGGCAGGTCGGGATTTGCTTTTTTCGCCCTTGCTTCTGCACGGATCAGGTATTGTTCGGCAATGCGGAAAAGATAGGTGGGGTTGTCGTTATTAGGCCGCCAATATAATAACTGGACATAATAATCGAGTTTGGTATCGGTCGAAACATCCTTCACCAGTTTGGCGCGCTCACCTCCCGCCCCGGAATGTAACAGGTCGTACAGGGTGCGCGAAGGGGCCAGCGTGTTGCGGTAGGAATCAGAAGACCATACCGAAAAGTAATTGCTTTTATCCGATGTGCTGAATGCCAGCTCCCAGATGGATTCTTTCGTGTTTTTCGCCGTCAGGATATTATCCCAGCCCACTAAACCGAAGTGGATGTTGCCAATCAGTTTACTGGCATATTCTTCGGCCTTATCCCACTGCTTCAGGTAGAGATACACCCTGGCTTTGAAAGCATAGATTGTGTATACGTTCACCCGGTTGCTGTCGAAAACCGGACTGGCCAGTTGTTCTGCGGTTTCCAAATCACTCAATACATGTGCATAGACTTCCTGCTGAGAGCTTTGATTGACGTCGGAAGCCGACGAAGGGCTGGTAGTGGGACTGGTTACAATGGGGATATTGCCCCATGCGCGCGCCAGGTCGAAATGCACCAGGGCGCGGATCGTATAGGCTTCGCCCAGCCAATGTTTTTTGGTCTCTTCCAACAGTCCTGTAACGTTCAGCCGGGGTATTTTGTCAATCACCTGGTTTGCGCGGTTCACCACCTGGTTCATTGCGTTCCAGGAGTCGTTCAGCGTGCGGTTGTCGGGGCGGTACGTGTGGGTCACAAACGTGTAATAATGATTCTGCGTGCCCACCCAGATATGATCGCCGCCCGACAAATTGGCTGCCGACTGAAAGCCGTCGCCACCATAATATTCACCGTGTTGCAGTGCGCTGTATGTACCCAGCACCGCCGTTTCGGCCGACTGTGCATCGGTAATCGCAAATTCGTCTGAAATATACTGGGGCGATTCGGGATTCAGGAAATAATCCGTGCATGAAGCAAACAGCACAATGAAGGAGACAGCACAGCCCAGCGCTTTTCTCTTTGAAATATATTGTTTCATATTTATTCCGTTTTTTTAGAAAGTTAGATTCAAACCAAATACAATTGTTCGCGGATGAGGGGGCGTTGAAAAGTCGAGGCCCTGAACCGTTCCGACGCCTCCGTTGTAATCGCCTGCCACGTTTACCTCCGGATCCGCGCCGGAATAGTTCGTAAATGTCAGCAGGTTGGTAGCGTTTACATACACCCTGAGCTGATTCAATCCGGTTTTGGCGATGATCTTTGGGGGGAAAATGTAGGCCAGCGAAATATTTCTTACCCGCAGATAGGAAGCGTCTTCAAGAAAGCGGCTGCTTTCGTAGTTGTGGTTAAAACTGCCGTCGGCATTCTGCGTATTCGTGATGCGCGGGATATCCGTTTGGTCGCCCGGCTGTTGCCATCGCCTCATCATGCTTGCCTGTAACGACCACTGCGTGCCCCTGTTACCGGCATGTTCCTGGAAATAGCGGTTCATGTTGAACACCTCATTCCCGTATGAAAAATTAAATAGTAAAGACAGCTCGATATTCTTATACTTAAAAGCATTAAACAATCCTCCCGTAAATGCAGGCCAGATGTCGCCAACGATCTGCCGGTCGTCTGTCGTGATCTTGCCATCACCGGTGCGCGAGTCGTCATACACTGCGTTGCCGGTTTGAGGGTCAACGTAGAGCTGCTTATACAGCCAGAAGGAATACATCGGATAGCCCTCTTCCAGCCTCACCCAGTCGCGGTTGTACTGCGTGAACGAAGACGGAAGCTTTTCAATACGGTTCACGTTTCTGAAGAAATTCAGCGAGGTATTCCATTTGAATGTCTTGGTTTGGATATTCTCCAAGCCGATTTCTATTTCGAAACCCTTATTGCTCATTTCGCCGATATTGCCGAAGGTGGAACTGAAGCCCGTTTTGGCCGGCACCGGCACATTGAGTAAAAGATCGTATGTATATTTATTGTAATAGTTGAACTTCACATCCAGCCTGCTTTTGAAAAAGGAAGACTCTATTCCCACATTTGTTTGCCGCGTAGTTTCCCACTTCAGGTCCGGATTCGCCAATTGATAGGGAGCCGTTCCGGCCTTGTCCTGATAATTGTTTCCGCCCGCCCATAACCCCAGCGCTGCGAAATCGGCAATGTCCTGATTCCCGGTCCATCCGATGCTTGCTATCAGCTTCAATTCCGAGATAACCGGAATATCTTTAATAAATTTCTCCTCGCCGGCGCGCCATGATGCGCCAAAGGAAGGGAAATACCCCCATTGATTACTTTTCCCGAACCTCGACGACGCATCGGCCCGCAGGTTTACATCAACACTGTATTTGTCGGCATAACTATAATTGGCCCGGCCGAACCACGAAAGAAGCCCCGATGATATTTTACCCGTATTCGTACCTGTGGTGACAGCCGCGGATGATATGGATGAAAACGCGATGCTGGGAAAGTTCGTACCCGTAAGGCGACTTCTTTCAAAGACATTATGCTGCAACGTGTTTCCGGCAAACAGCGAGATGAAGTGCTTATCATAAGACGCCAGCCAGGAGAGCAACTGTTCCGCTGTCCACAACTGATTCGTCGTGTAGGATTCCGTTGCCGAGCCATCGGTCGATTTCCCTTCGTTCAGGTTTGCGTTATAATACGCGTTTTCCTTATAATCACTGTTGTCAAGGCTCCACGACGATTTGAAGGACAGGTTCCTGATGATCTCCCACGTCAGATACGCATTACCAATCAGGTGGCTCCCCTGCGTGTGATGATTGTTGTTCTCTAACAAAACGTAGGGATTGTTAAACCTTTCCGAACGGTTATACGCCCCATCTTCCGTAAAAATGGGCGTAAGCGTTGGCGTATGTATCCCCGTATTGAGAATCCCGCCCGTATCTCCCGCGCGGCACAGGTGACGCAAGGTGCTGGCATACGACAGACTGCTGCCGATCCTAACCTTCGTACTTAAGTCATGGTCAAGGTTCACCCGGAATCCGTACCGTTGAAAATCCTGCAATTTAATAATCGCCTCCTGACTTGTATATTCGCCCGACAAATAGAAACGAGTCTTTGCATCGCCGCCGGAGACCGACACGTTGTAAGTTTGCTGAAGCGCCGTGCGAAACAACACATGCATGCGGTCATACGTCCCCTGCTCCTCAGGAGCGCCCAAGCCCGGTTCACCGTTTACCAGTTCATTTTTAGGACGGAACGGACGCGTTTCATAAGGATTCCCGTCATTCACCCAAGCCTCGTTGATCACCTGGGCGTGCTCCGGCCCGGTAGCCAGCGCCCACAACTTATCATAATGCCCAAAGCCCGCTTCCGCATTGAAATGAACCGTTGTTTTCTGCGCCGCCCCCCGTTTGGTAGTGACAAGAATCACCCCGTTAGAGCCGCGCGAACCATAGATGGCAGTTGCGTTGGCGTCTTTCAATATCTCTACCTTTTCGATATCGGCAGGATTGAGGTCGGCCAGCGCATTCGTTGTCTGCCCGCCGGAAGCAATGCCTTGCAAGGTCTTGTTGTTGATAAACACGCCATCAACCACATAAAGCGGCTCATTGCCGGCATTGACCGACGTTGTGCCCCGGAGCCGAACCAGCATAGCCGAACCAGGCACACCGCTACTGGACGAAACAAGCAAACCGCCCGCTTGTCCCTGTAATTTTTCCGTCAGGCTACTCGCCGCAACAGGCGTGATTTTGTCTTGATCAATCTTCGATATCGCGCTGGCCACCGCACTCCTTTTCGTCTGCGCATAGCCAATCACAACCACTTCATCCAGCAACGTGGCCGTTCGCAGCCGTATAGACAGAGGATCCGTGTATTCATATACGTCTACCTCTTCCGTGTGATAGCCAATATAACTGATTTGCAATCCAACAGGCAGCACGTTGACTGTAAGCGAAAACCGCCCGTCTACATCCGTTTCCGTCCCGTTCCCCGTTCCGGCAACAATGATTCGCGCCCCGATAAGCGGCTCACTCGTATGCCTGTCGGCCACGACTCCCTCTATTTTCACACCCGCGTGCTGCGCAAAACCCTGAACAGGTAGAAAGACAAGCGCCAATAACAAAAGACAGGCCGCTTTAACCGTGCTTTTTACCTGCCCAAAATCAGGGATACCCCTGCCTGGTTTGTAGCATTTACTTCTTACTTCTTTATTCATACTTTATAGATTTAAAATTGATCCTATCCACTCATAAAACAAAAGAGTCGCCCTACACCATTCGGACAACTCTTTCAGTCATATAATTATATGTATACAACTCATGCGCTGTCCGTCTGCCGGCGGTCATCCATCATACACATACACATATAAAAACCATAAACACTCATGTTGTTCTATTTGATGATGCAAAAATAAACGCCTTGGCAAATAGCAGCAATACCACCTTTATGGTATATTTCAGTTATACAGTTTTTGCAGGGTAAAGCTCATGGTTAGGAGGGTAAAGTCCATATTGACTTTAACTTGTTCCATAACCTGTAACGATTTTTATGTTTCCAATTACAATCGTTGGGTACGCTATATAACAAGTCTCTTATTCATTACAAATAAAAACAAATACAATTAATTATAATAAAAATATTAGCCGTAATTGATTGCCGGATGGGGTGTGAAGTGCGTGATAATTATTTCATCATATAGTCTTCAGTAAACCATTATAATGCTTTTACAAAACTATTATAATGGTTTTTGAAAACTATTATGATGGTTTGCCGAAGACTATATAATGACTTTTTCTTGATTGAATATCCTTTATCGATTGGGGGAATGTTCATGCCGGCAGGATTGAAAAGTGACGAGGGTGTGACTGAACGGTGACTGAATCATAGCTCAATCACCCTCGGTCACACCCTTAATCACACTTATTTATCTGAATATACTATAGTTGCAGAAAATGTGACTGAAAAACCGAAAAAAATAAAGTTTTGAGGATTATCCTATTTGTATTCTTTCCAGCTTTTTATTTGCAAATCGTCAATGCTTAACGTACAGAAAGCCGTAATAAAGGCGTCGGCCAGCCGGGCGTTGGTAAGTAATGGAATGTTCAAATCAATAGAGGCGCGGCGGATTTTATATCCGTTGTCTAATTCTCCGGCAGACAAATCGCGCGGGATATTTACCACCATATCTATCTTCTTTTCGTGGAGTAATGTGAGGGCTTGCGGTTCGCCCTGTTCGCTCGGCCAATATACATGCGTACAGTTTATGTCGTTTTCTTTTAAAAACCGGAAGGTTCCGCCTGTGGCAAATAAGCTATACCCTTTCTTTTCCAGGAGGCGGGCGGCGTCGAGCATATCGACCTTCTGCTTAGGCGTACCTGTGGACAGCAAGATGTTTTTTTCCGGTATCCGGTATCCCACAGAAAGCATACTTTTCAGTATGGCCTCATACGTGTCGTCGGCAATACATCCTACTTCGCCGGTAGAGGCCATGTCAACCCCCAATACAGGGTCGGCTTTCTGAAGGCGGCTGAAGGAGAACTGCGAAGCCTTTATGCCTACGTAATCCAGGTCGAAGGCATTTTTGGTGGGTTTATGCGCCGGCAAGCCTAACATGACACGGGTGGCCAATTCGATAAAATTAATCTTCAACACCTTACTTACAAAAGGAAAACTCCGCGAGGCCCGCAGGTTACACTCTATTACCTTAATTTCATTTCCCCTGGCAAGGTACTGGATATTGAACGGGCCCGAAATATTCAGCTCTTTCGCTATCCGCCGGCTGATACGTTTGATTCGGCGCACCGTTTCAACATAAAGCTTCTGGGCCGGGAATTGTATGGTGGCGTCGCCGCTATGAACGCCGGCAAATTCGATATGCTCGCTAATGGCATACATGATTATTTCACCCTTTTCGGCCACCGCATCTACTTCTACCTCTTTGGCATGTTCGATAAACCGGCTTACTACCACGGGATGTTTCTTACTGACGTTGACGGCTAATTTAAGGAAACGCTCCAATTCTTCCTGGTTTGAACAAACATTCATCGCCGCCCCGCTCAATACATAGCTCGGACGAACCAATACGGGGAAACCGACTTCTTCAACAAAGTTATTGATATCTTCCAAATTGCTGAGTTCTTTCCAGCGTGGCTGGTCTACGCCGATACGGTCGAGCATTGCCGAGAATTTATGCCGGTCTTCCGCATTGTCAATACTTTTAGCAGACGTTCCCAGGATATTGACATGCTGTTCGTCTAACCGCATCGCCAGGTTGTTAGGTATCTGCCCGCCTGTTGATACAATGATGCCGTACGGATTCTCCAGTTCGTGAATATCCATCACCCGTTCAAAGGTAAGTTCGTCGAAGTAGAGGCGGTCGCACATGTCATAATCCGTCGATACCGTTTCCGGGTTGTAATTAATCATCACAGAACGCCATCCTTCCTTTCTTACCGTATTGAGCGCCTGAACGCCACACCAGTCAAATTCTACCGAACTCCCGATGCGATAGGCTCCCGAGCCTAATACTACAATTGATTTCTTATCGCCTAAATAATGAACATCATCCTCAATGCCGTTGTAAGTAAGATACAAATAGTTTGTCTGGGCAGGATATTCGGCGGCTAATGTGTCTATTTGTTTTACTACCGGCTTTATTCCCCTGTGTTTCCTTTCCCGGCGTACCTGCATACTGGCTTTTTCCGAATCGGCCATGCTTTCTTTAAGTATCGCCCGCGCTATTTGAAAGTCTGAGAATCCCTGTATTTTCGCTTCCCTGAGTAAGGGGTCCGGAATAGCGGGGATTTCATTAAGGCGTTCCAGTTGTCCGGCTGTCCGGATAATGCGGTACAGCTTCTGTAAAAACCATTTATCTATCTTCGTCAAATCATGAATCTGATCAATTGTATAGCCGGCGCGGAAGGCTTTGCTGATAACGAATATACGGTGGTCGGTAGGTTCGTTCAGGGCTTTGTCTATATCGGGCAATACCAGTTCTTTGTTCTCTACAAACCCATGCATCCCCTGCCCTATCATACGGAGTCCTTTCTGGATTGCTTCTTCAAATGTCCGTCCGATAGCCATTACCTCGCCTACCGATTTCATGCTCGAACCTAACTCGCGGGCCACTCCCTGGAATTTCGCTAAATCCCAACGCGGAATCTTACAAACTACATAATCCAAAGCCGGCTCAAAAAAGGCGCTTGTCGTCTTGGTTACCGAGTTTTTCAAGTCGAATAATCCATACCCCAAGCCTAATTTAGCGGCAACGAAAGCCAGCGGGTAACCTGTCGCTTTAGAGGCCAGCGCGGAAGAACGGCTCAGGCGGGCATTTACCTCAATCACGCGGTAATCTTCACTTTCCGGGTCTAACGCATATTGCACGTTACATTCACCTACAATCCCGATATGGCGTATGATATGAATGGCCAACTCGCGCAGTTTATGATATTCCGAATTAGTAAGCGTTTGCGACGGGGCTATTACAATACTTTCGCCCGTATGGATGCCTAAGGGGTCGAAGTTTTCCATATTACACACGGTCATACAGTTGTCAAAGCGATCGCGCACTACCTCGTATTCTACTTCTTTCCATCCTTTCAGGCTCTTCTCTACTAATACTTGCGGAGAAAAGGAGAATGCTTTTTCGGCCAATACATTCAGTTCTTCTTCATTGTCGCAAAAGCCGGAGCCTAATCCTCCCAAGGCATAAGCGGCGCGGATAATCACCGGATAGCCTAAGGCTGTTGCTGCCCTGCGGGCGTCTTCTATATTGTTTACAGCCTCGCTCCTGATTGTTTTTACATTAATTTCATCTAATTTACGGACAAACAATTCGCGGTCTTCCGTGTCCATAATAGCCTGCACGGGGGTTCCCAGCACCTTTACATTATACTTTTCCAATACGCCGCTTTGGTATAAGGCAACGCCGCAGTTTAACGCCGTTTGTCCGCCAAAGGCTAAAAGAATACCTTCGGGGCGTTCTTTCTCAATTACTTTCTCTACAAAGAACGGCGTAATGGGAAGGAAATAAACGGTATCCGCTACGCCGTCAGACGTTTGTACGGTTGCAATATTAGGATTTATCAATACGGTTTCAATGCCTTCTTCCTTTATCGCTTTAAGCGCTTGCGAACCGGAATAATCAAACTCTCCCGCTTCTCCAATCTTTAAAGCTCCCGAACCTAAAATGAGGACTTTCTTTAGTGGTGCGTTGTACGTTGCAGGTTGCAAGTCTGTTTCTTTTCCTATCGCCAGTTGCCCGCTTTCCATTGATTCAACGAATAAATCGAATATAAACTCCGTATCGGTAGGCCCGCTATTGGCTTCGGGATGGAATTGTGTAGAGAAAAAAGGTTTTGTTTTATGTTTTATACCTTCATTGGTTCCATCGTTCATATTGATGAAGAGAGGTTCCCATTCGTCGCCCAATGTATTATTGTCTACTGCATAGCCATGATTCTGCGAGGTGATAAAGCACCTTTGCGTACCCTCCATTCTTACCGGCTGGTTATGGCTTCGATGGCCGTATTTCAGTTTATAAATGGAAGCGCCTCCGGCTTTGCCCAGCAATTGGTTTCCCATGCAGATACCGCACACCGGCTTATCGCCCGATAAGGCTTTCCGTATATTCCTGACGGCGGCATCACAGGTATCCGGGTCGCCGGGGCCGTTACTGATAAACAATCCGTCGTAATCCATACCGTTAAAATCGTAGTCCCAGGGAACCCGGATCACCGTTACATTCCTCTTCAGCAGGCAACGGATAATATTGTGTTTCACGCCACAGTCTACAAGCACCACTTTCTTTTTGCCTTCTCCCTGGCCGTAGGTAATTATTTCTTTGGTAGAAACCCTGTCTACATAATTGACGTTTTCATAATCTACGGCAGCAAGTTGTGAATTAGCCGCTTCCTTTATTTCTTCATCGCTCATGGCCGGGTATTCATCGCCGATAAGAACGGCGCCCGTCATGATTCCCCGTTCGCGCAATAGCTTTGTCAGGCTCCGGGTATCAATACCGTAAATACCGGGTATCTGTTCCCTTTTCAACCAATCGCCCAGACTCTCTTTTGCATTCCAGTGGCTGTATTCATGGCTGTAATCGCTCACAATAATAGCATCGGCATAAATACGGTCGCTTTCCATAAAGGTTGCCAAGCCGTTTGGCTCGAAAGTAAATGGAGGGACGCCATAATTTCCAATCAACGGATAGGTAAGAACCATCAATTGGCCTGCGTACGAAGGGTCTGTCAAACTTTCAGGATAACCTGTCATGGCTGTATTGAATACTACTTCACCGGCAACGGGCTTTTCATATCCAAAAGATTTACCACGAAAAACGCTGCCATCGTCTAAAACTAAAATCGCTGCTCTTTCTGTATACATTATATAATATGCTTAAATAGGTAACTGGATATTTTTAGTAAGATAATCTTCTTCCATAAAATGGATGAAGGCATTGTTTACCATCCGCACGCCGCCGGGAGTAGGGTAATCGCCAGAGAAATACCAGTCGCCCGAATGATTAGGACAAGAGGCGTGTAAACCCTCAAGCGTCTGGAACACGATTTCTACCTTCGCTTTGGTTCCTTTGGGTATTAATAATTCAACCATTTTAGCAGCTATTTCTTCATCAGTAAACGGCGCATATATTTCTTTTACGCAGTTTACAAGTGTATCATCCGGTTTGTCTTGTTGCTCTTTTGCTTTCTTATAGACAGTTTGTATGAGCGACACCAGTTCTCTCTCTTCCAATAAAGCCACCGCCGCCCTAAAGGCAATAAACTCATTCATTCTTGACATATCTATGCCATAACAATCCGGGTATCTTATCTGCGGAGAAGAAGAAACAATCACAATCTTTTTAGGGCCCAAACGGTCCAGAATGCCGATAATACTTTGCTTCAGCGTCGTCCCCCTTACAATACTGTCGTCTATCACCACCAGGTTGTCTACTCCCGGACGGATGCTTCCGTAGGTAATATCATATACGTGTGCCGCCAGGTCATTACGGCTGTTTCCTTCGGCAATGAAGGTGCGCAGTTTTATATCTTTTATAGCAACCTTTTCGGTACGAACCCGCATGGATAAAATCTGTTCCAACTCTTCTTCGCTCATCCACGAGTTTCGTCCGGCTATCCATTCTTTCTTTTTCCTGTTCAGATATTCATTCAGGCCCTCCTGCAAACCAAAATAAGCTACTTCGGCCGTATTGGGTATGAATGAAAAAACCGTATGGTTCGTATCATAATCCACTGCCTTTAAAACAGGGTACACCAGGTTCATCCCCAAATGCTTCCTTTCTCCATAAATATCCACGTCGCTACCGCGTGAGAAGTATATCCGTTCAAAGGAACAGGCGCTTAACTTTTTCGGTTCAATAACCTGGGAAGTCCGGATTTGTCCGGATTTACTTACGATAACTGCCTCTCCCCTGTTCAGTTCCCTTACTTTGTCGACAGACACATTCATCGCGGTTTGTATTACCGGGCGTTCGGAAGCAACTATCACTATCTCGTCGTCTTGATAATAAAATGCCGGACGAATCCCCCAAGGGTCGCGCACGGCAAATGATTCGCCGCTGCCTGTAAGCCCGCAAATAACAAAACCGCCGTCCCAAAGAGGGGCGCAGCGTTTCAATACATTCGATATATCTACCCGGTCTTCAATAGCATGCGTAATATCCATTCCCTGCAAGCCTTCTTTTTCGCACTGTTGATACAGGCGTTCTACCTCCCGGTCTAAGCGGTGGCCCATTTGTTCCAGTATAATATAAGCGTCGGCATATAACCGGGGATGTTGCCCGATAGATGTTATCTCCCTGAAAATCTCATCCACATTCGTAAAATTGAAATTCCCGCAAACAGCTAAATTCTTTGCGCGCCAGTTATTACGGCGAAGAAACGGGTGGATAAAAGAAATACCGGACTTGCCGGTAGTACTGTAACGCAAATGGCCCATGTAAAGTTCGCCTGCGAATGGTAATTGAGCTTTTGCAAAAAGGGGGTCGGCAAGCTTTTCTTTGGGAATATCTTTAAAATGCCTGTATACCGAAGCGAAGATATCTGTTATAGCCCCGGTTCCGATGGCTCTCTCCCTGAACATGTATTCTTCCCCAGCCTTTGCCTGTAATTTTACACAAGCTAAACCTGCGCCTTCCTGTCCCCGGTTATGTTGTTTTTCCATTAACAGATAGAGCTTGTTTAAGCCATACATCCAACTTCCATACTTTTGATGATAATACTCCAAAGGTTTCAATAATCGAACCATGGCAACTCCGCACTCATGCTTTAGCTCTTCCATTTAAATGTATTTAAAAATCGCACAAAGATACATAATAATATAATTTTATCACTACTGACCGGAAAAAATACCTTTTTTTGTATCGCAGCAGGATGCAGGGGCTATTCTATCTTCTGCCTGATTTCTGATAAATACTTTTTCATCGCATCCGTATCTTTGTTTTCTATAATGGTCAGAAGTTTGGATAATTGTTCCTGTATTCGTTCTATCTGCTTGGGCGAACGTGGATTAAATAATATTTCAGTTAATAAATAATCATCTTCCGACATCAATCCGCGGGCTATTTTCATGTGTTTTTTAAACGTTGTCCCAGGAGCGTCCTGATGCTTCATGGTGGCGGCAAACACTAAAGTGGATGCAAAGGGGATTCCGAGCGAATAGGCCACTACGCGGTCGTGTTCTTCAAAAGTGTATTCGAATATATTTAATTTCAGCCGGGAGTATAAATCTTTGAAAAATATTTTTCCTAAATGGTCTCCCTCTGAAATTATGATGGTATTTTCTTTTTCCAGATTCCCTAAATTGGCAAAAGTAGGGCCAAACATAGGGTGCGTAGAAACATACGGAAAGCCGCAGGCAGTGTAAAATCCGGCTAAATTTGTCTTTACCGAAGCTATATCCGCTATAATACAATAGGGTTTCAGATAAGGCAGAATCGCTTTGAAGGCATCTATCGTTTTATTCAATGTAACGCAATTGATTACTAATTCGGGGGCGAAAGTGGCTATTTCACCGGGTTCTTTCATTCGAAGTGCATTGTATATAAACCGCATGCGTTGCGGGTCGCTTTCCAATACGGCTACTTCATGGTCGAAACTCAACAGGTCGGTAAAGAAAGAACCCATCTTCCCTGCTCCAAGTATTGCTATTTTCATCTTTACTGATTAATTTGTCATTATCTCCATCTGCTGGCGTACTGATTCTTCGTGTATCTCTCTTAATACCTCCTTTACAAATTCGGGGCTTAAATCCATCGATTCCCCCATATTAGAACGGTTTTCAAGGATTTCGTTATAGCGGGGCGATTGCAAGACAGGCATGTTATGTTCTTTTTTATAAATCCCTATTTCGCGCGAAATACGCATCCGCTTGGATAATAATTCCAATAATTGTTCATCTATCTGGTCTATCTGGCGGCGTAATTCGGAAAGGTTTTCGGTTGTTTGCGTTACATCGCGTATCACTAAGAGATTCAATACATAATCAAGCACATCGGGCGTAATTTGTTGTTCCGAATCACTCAATGCGGCATCCGGATTACAGTGTGATTCAATAATTAAACCATCGAAACTCAAATCCATCGCCTGCTGGGAAAGAGGAGCTATCAATTCACGTTTCCCGCCAATATGGCTGGGATCGCAGAAAATAGGTAATTGAGGCAGACGCCTGCGTAATTCAATAGGAATATGCCAAAGCGGAAGGTTACGGTAGATTTTCTTATCATACGAACTAAATCCCCGGTGTATGGCTCCGATACGTTGGATACCGGCCCCATAAATGCGTTCGATGGCCCCAATCCAGAGTTCGAGATCGGGATTAACCGGGTTTTTTATTAATACGGGGATATCCACTCCTTTCAGGGCATCCGCTATTTCCTGTACGGCAAAAGGATTAACCGTAGTACGGGCGCCTATCCAAAGGATATCAATCCCGGCTTTTAACGCTTCAAATACATGGTCGCGGGTAGCAACTTCGGTGGCCACATACATGCCTGTTTCTTCTTTTACGCGTTTCAGCCATTTCAAACCGATAACCCCAACACCCTCGAAACCTCCGGGCTTAGTCCGCGGCTTCCAGATACCCGCCCGGAATATCTTTATATCTTTACTTGCTATACTGCGGGCGGCAGCCATAACTTGTTCTTCCGACTCGGCGCTGCATGGCCCTGCTATTACAACAGGCCGTTTGGGGTCTACGCCGGGCAATACAATTGATTTTAATTCCATCTTCATCTATTGTTCTTATCGTTTATAATCTTTTTATTCTTTGTAAGGCTTCTCTTAATGTTTCTTCCTTGCAACACAAAGAGATACGTATATATCTATCCCCCCGGCTTCCGAATATAAAGCCGGGCGTAAGGAACACATTCGCCTCATATAATAGTTTATCGGCCAATGCTTCACTGTTTTTAATACCCGAAGGAATTTTCCCCCATAAAAACATACCCGCCTGGTTATCGTCATACGTACAACCGAGCGCCCTCATGATTTCTCCGGCAAGCCCTCTTCTGCTACGGTAAACCTTATTCATCCCGGTATACCATTCTTTGGGCGCTTTTAAGGCTTCAATAGCTGCATATTGCATCGGTTTAAACTGTCCGGAATCAATATTGCTCTTCACTTTGAGCACCCATTGTACAAACTGTGCATTCGAAGCCAGCATCGCCATACGCCATCCGGGCATATTATGCGATTTACTCATCGAGTTTAATTCAATGCAACAATCTTTTGCCCCGGGAATGCTCAAGATGCTTAACGGTTTGTCGTTCAGGATAAAGCTATAAGGATTATCATTCACTATTACAATATTATGCCTGCGTCCGAAGCTTACTGTTTTTTCAAAAAGTTCCCTGCTGGCTTTGGCGCCGGTGGGCATGTTGGGATAATTTATCCACATTAGTTTTACCCCCGACAAATCTTTTTCTTCCAAAGCATCAAAATCGGGATACCAGTCAAGTTCTTCACTTAAATCATAAGATATGATACGGGCTTCCACCAAATTACTGACAGAAGTATAGGTAGGATAACCGGGATTGGGCGCTAATACGCCATCTCCGGGATTAAGAAAAGCCAGCGAAATATGCAAGATGCCTTCTTTCGAACCAATTAACGGCTGTATTTCCGTGGCGGGATTGAGCGCTACGTTATACCAGGCTTTATACCAGTCGGAAAACGCTTTACGAAGTTCGGGGATTCCAATATAAGGCTGATAACCATGTTCATCGGCATTCAATGCATGCGTACGCAAGGCTTGAACCGTTTGCTCGGAGGGAGGAAGGTCAGGGCTTCCCACACCCAGATTAATCACATTTTTTCCGGCAGCATTCATTTCAGCCACTTCTTTCAGTTTCCTGGAAAAATAATATTCACTTACACTATTCACCCGTTTTGCCGGTACGGCATTAAACGCTTTGTTTTCCTTCTGCATATTCTCCTAATATTGTAAAGTCTTTTGTTAATGGAATAACTGCATCTAAAGCCTGTTTATAACGCATATAATCATTGAAAGTAAGATCGGTGTAAAATAAGTATTGCCACTCGCGGCCAACGATTGGGAGTGATTGTATCTTGCTGAGATTCATATCATAAAAAGAGAGTATGGACAGCACTTGCGATAAACTGCCCACGGAATGTGGAAGAGCAAAAACAAGCGAGGCTTTATTTTTTTCCGTTCCTCTCATAATCTCATCCGCCGTCCACTTATCTGCAATAGCAAGGAAACGGGTGAAATTGCGTTTATTGGTTTCAATCCCTTCGGCGAGCGTTTCCAAACCGTAAAATTCAGCTGCTTGCCGGCTGCAAATGGCCGCATGCCCCTTCAGTTTATTTTCGGCAATCCATTGGGCGCTTGCCGCAGTATCTTCTTTTTCCACAATCTTTATTTTAGGCAATGTATCCAGAAAATCCATACATTGCATCAAGGCTATCGGATGAGAATCTACTTCGGTTATTTCATGAATAGATGTTCCCGGAAGCGCTGCCAATGAATGGGATATCCGCAGTTTATACTCGCCGACTGTACGGAAACCGCTCTGGCGAATTAATTCGTGGTTTTGTAACAGGCTGCCGGCTATGGTATTTTCAATTGCCATTAACCCTGCGATGGAAGGGTCTTTTTTAATTTCAGCTATTACATCCTTAAACGTCTCACATGCTACAATTTCAATCTCTTCTCCTTCGTAATACTTATGGGCGGCTATATCGTGGTATGAACCCGCTATCCCCTGAATCGCAACTTTTTTTTTCATCGTTCTTTCTTAAAGATTTATACAAAACAAAAAAGCCCCACCGTTTTACGGCAGGACTTTTATATTACTTCGTTGATTCTATTTTTTAATTTATCAATCTCTTTACATAATATTTTCCTGCCTTTACTCTGCTAAAGTAAAAATAAAAGTAGAAATAATAATATGCAAAGCTAAATTGATTCATTGTTTCCTTCTGTTTCGGGGACAAATGTAATACTTTTATTCAAAATGCAAGCAAAAAGTAAATTATTTCAGCAATTCAGGAAGAAAAAATCTTATTCATGCAATAACTTACTTTACTTTCAAAAGCAACCGGCGTTTATTTATATCCGCCCATTCTATCATAAGATTGCGGAAAGAAGCATAATCGGCGGGAGTTATCAATTGTTTATTGATGTTCAATGTGCGCTTTACTTCCACCCGGTTACCGTCTTGGCGGACAGCATAGGTTGCTTTTCCTGCAACGTTGTCTGTCGTTTGGGTTGTTTCGGGCGTACACAGTTCCATACCGGGCGGCAACTGAATGGTATACGTATAGTTTTCATTGGCTTTACCGGGCAGTAATAAATTTACCTCCCGTTTGCTGTTATACGTCTTGTAAGCGGCGTTAGAGATACTTTCGGCGCTTTCCGGAAGCGAAAGGAGGATATATCCGTTGTTGTTTATCAGTGGCTGCTCCCTTTTGTCCGTACCGTTCGTTTGAATCTCGGCTTTCTCCGCAGATAAAGCAATGGAACAGGCGTATTCCAGCTTTTTATCGGGGGCTTTGAGCGTTATTTGTTTACCCGGGTTTGTAATACTTACATACTGTGCATAATCGGTATAGTTATCTACCGGAGACGCCAGCTTTGTCTTTGGAGTAAGCAAATATTGTTCACCGCCGGCGTTTGCCAGCACAAACAATTCATCAATACCGCTAAGGCCGTAACTATTCAGATCGGCGCGGGTATAATAAGCGGCGGCAGCTTCCGCTTTAATGCCGGCAGCATTGAGTAAGCCGGTAAGTAAATTCAGTTTTTCCGCTTCCGTTCCGTAAGCCGAGGGATTCACATCATCCGCCGAGCGGATACGGAAACCTGTTTCCGGCAACGATAAACGGCAGAATCCTACATGGTCGTCCACATGCGCAAGGATTGCCTGAAGCTTCTCCGTATCGGTTGCCGAATGTTCCGTAAGGGTTTCGGAAAGCGATAGCAGCGGCATATCGCCCGCAGGCGTAAATTGTTTGCTTAACGTTTTAATGGCTTCTTCATTTGAAGCATAGGTAGAAGCTACAAGTAATTGTTTACCCCCTCCCGCGGCGCTGACTAACGGCGCTACAGACGCTGCCGGCAGGTTGCGTATCCGCCAGCTTACTTCCGTCACTCCGTTTGTAGTACGAACCGAGGGTTTAACGGCTGAATTAACCAATGCATAATGCAGCGGCTTATTTTCAGGAACCGAAAGGGTAATTGTGTACTCTTTTACAGGCGACGTCTGTTCAATCGCATCGCATATATCCAGTTCGGGCAGATAACCCGGTTTGGAAATAACAGAATAATCAAGGAAGATCGTTGCGCCAAGTTCCAATCCGGTGTGTACAACTACCATTTCTTTCAGGTGATTGTAAGCCGGAGCATTGGCCGCCTGGCGGGGTAGTACTTCCACAAAGGCGTTTTCGGGCGTTTTTATGATCGTTCCGTCTTTCTGCCTGGTATATGAGGTATGTATTTTCAATTCCTGAAACGCAGGATTGTACACAATAAAGCTTTCTCCATACGTACGATTCATCGCCGTGTGGGTAAACAGCGTTAAATTCATATTGTATCTGTATTCAAAACTACCATCGGCGTTCAGCCTGTATGTTTTGGAAAGCGCTCCATATTCGGCTTCCAAAACGGCAAACAGTGAAAGCGAAGTGATGAAGTTTAGAAGTATTATAGTATATATTCTTTTCATTTTTATCTAATTGTTTGTTTATTTATTTGATCATACTGATTATTTACTGATAACGAGGTACTCCCCATAGCTTTTCTGTGTATTTACGGCGTCACGGAAACCCTCCCAGTCCGAAGCGTCATAAATGCGTTTTTTCAGGGCGAGCTTCTGGTAAAGCCTGATTGTATTGCCTTCTTGTTGCAGGAAACCGTCAAAATCGGCCGCCCCGCTTTTCTTTGTGTCCTTTTTAGAAGTTGTCAATAATTTGTAACCTTTGGGAAGTTGTATCGTTTCATCCAGTTCTACCAGGCGTGAGCAAGCATCGCGAAAACCATATTCGCGATTTTCCAAGTCCGTATTGATACGGAGATGCGACTGTACGGATACATACAGATTATTCATTACCATCGGTTTTACCAGCATTTCCTCTTTCCCGGGGATTGCATAATCCGGTATTTCGTAACGGAAGGTTATTTTGATAGGCGCCGCCAGGTAATCTTTCGGATTTTTGCCGTAGTCTACATGGATTAATTTGGCTTTAGGCGAGACGGCCAATAGTTGTTGCTCCATGGCATTCTGCCATTCGGTTTGCAGGCCTTGTGTAAATATCCGGCGGATATTACTGTCCGATTGTCCTTCGGCGGTAATGGTAAATTGCCCGTTTAATGTACCTTTTTCGTCCAGCGTATGATGGGCGGTGATACGTACGTAATGATTTTCGGGAGGAGAAAGAGGCGTCCGGAGCAAGCCTGAACCTTCCGGTATACCGGGTAAATAGTTCTGTTGCTGTTCGGCGCTGCTCCACAATTCGCGAACAAAAGGAACCCATGTCGGGTCGAGCGGCATATACGTTCCATTTGCTAATTTAACCACCGCCACACAGTGGTTGAAATGGTCTGCCGGAATGGTTTCCACGCGGCTGCCGGCCATCGTCATCGCCGGATAAGATTCAAAACCCGCCATACGCAGAAACGAAACAAGCGTACCGGCAATATCCTTGCACACCCCGCAGCGATCCGTATAATTCATCTTTGTATTATGAAGCGTATACCCTTCTCCTTTTCCCATCGAGATGCCCGAATAGCGGATATTATCGGCCACCCAGTGAGTAAGCGCTTCTATTTTCTCCATTTCCGTTTTTTTCCCTTTTATCAATTCGTCTACTTTCTTTTGGGCTTCGGGCAGCGGGGCAAAACTTCCAAAATCTTCGTTCACTTTATAAAACCACAGCGATTTATCCTGCCACCGGGGAGTAGACGACATAAATAGTTTAGGGGCGGAATCAAATAAATCCACCATATTAGGTTCCCCTTTAAACGGCATGGCATTATCTAAAGCGAAAGTATATACCTTCCCGCCCTCTTCATAGCGCATGGAGGAAGCGCATTCGCCCTGGTAAAACTGGTATTGCAGCTCTTTCTCCATGGGTAAAGAAACCTGGTATATTTTCCGCACGGTAGGCTCCGGAACCCAGAAAGGAACGATATCATAGAACTGCCCGCGCATCGGAGGAATAAAGCGGGATTCATCATCGCCGGGCGATAACAGGGCGTAAGTAAATCCTTTTTTAACAATTTCATATTCCACAATATCACCCGGTTCGAGCCGACCTGTTTCCAGCATAATCTGGCGGGCTCCCCAAAAGATTGCCCGTGCGGGAGCGGCATAGTCGCATGCCCGGGTTACATCCAGGTTTACCACATCGCCGTTCGCCCGGTAAATAACGGCATACCGGAATTGGGCAAAAGCGGTTAGCGGATCGTAGTCGTATACAACGACCCGGTTGTTTACCGCCCCTTTGGGCGTTTGCACTTTAAAAGCCTTATAAACGGAAAATGTCCCGGAACCGGTAGGCTGTACAACAACCCGCGTACTATCAAGCAGCGTTACTACATCAAACCCTTTATATACATCCGGTTTGTTTAACGTAGGGTCTTGCGGAAACCTGCAAACCTCGCCTGTCTGCGCCATTGCAGGCATAAACGAAAATAAGGCTAAGAGAATAATTATCAACTGTTTCATGTGTATTAAATAATTTGTGAATATTTTATCCGCTAAAATACATTATTTTCGTGTATAAACCCATTTGATGATAAACAAAAAACATCACAGGATGGCCGGCAGGTGAACAGGATGGTAAAAGGCAGAATATTAATAGAAATAGTGAAAAGTATACAAGTCTTTATTGGGTCGATGACTGTCGGCCACAATAAAGACTTGCAATACAAAAATTTTATTTTTCTTCAATTTCCGGGACGAGGAAATCTATAAAGCAAAGAGCGGCGATAGCCGTACCATATCTCTTTTCTATTGTAATACCTTCCGTAATGAAGTTTAATTCGCCCAAATAATAAGCATCATACGTATTTTGATGGAGGTCATTAATCACACGGATAAGGCGGGATTCCAGTTCTTCAATACGGTAACGCCCGCTAACCTCGCAAACCAAGCCTCCTACTTTTTCATCAAAATTTTCATCTTTGTACATCCAGGCATATACCACGCCGGCAGAAACAAACTCGTCCTGGTATCCGTGAGACATAGCCATGATGGTTTTCAATTCCGAACCAAATGGAGGAAGATCAATCTCATCCATAGTAGCTAAATGCGCCGTAGCCGGAATAACAGACGAATAAGTCATGATATTAAAGTCTGAGATACCGGCATCGTAAAGAGCCATATGATAGGAACCTGCATGTTTTTCCAAATCAGATTCGCCGCTTCCCTTTGTTATAAAAAAGGTGTTTGGAATTAAATTCCCAACTTTTTTTGTCATCTACGAATATGTTTAACTAATTAATAAATGATTTGAGGGCACAAAAATAGAAACTAATTTGATTTTATCCCGCATGAAAACATACAAAAAACATTATGGGTTCTATTTTAACACATTAAAACGTTGATTACACCACTTCATAGAGGGCGTTGTCTTTGAGGCGGCAGACAAAATGAACCCCTGTGTAAAGTTGTATTGATTATTATCGGTTTTGTCCGCTTGAGTTGTTCTACTAGGATTCGAACCTAGACAAACAGGACCAGAATCTGTTGTGCTGCCATTACACCATAGAACAATTTTGATGGTGCAAAGATAGAGGGTTTTTTGTTTGGAACAAATTTTTGAAACAAATATTTATTTATTGGGGTTATATCATTAGCATACCAAATTTAAGAATTATATTTGTTCCCTCAAAAAAGGATTTTCAATAGTTAATGCATGAATCAAACAAAAGAATTAGTTGAATCAATTATCAAAGGCCTTCAGGAGAAAAAAGGCAAAAGGATTGTAACCGTAGACTTAACCAAAATTTCGGGAGCTATTTGTGAATATATGGTGATAGGAGAAGGAAATACTCCTACGCAAGTATCTGCTCTTTCCGATTCCGTATGGGATTTTGTACGGAAAGAATCGCAGGAGAAACCTCTTTCTGTAGATGGTTATCAGCATGCTCATTGGATAGGAATGGATTATGGCACAGTATTGGTACATATTTTTTTGCCGGAACAGCGTCAGTTTTATAATCTGGAAAATCTCTGGGCTGATTCGAAAGTAAACATAATTCCGGATATTGATTAAAAAAAGAAATAGATATGTCTAATAATAAATTCCCTAAAAACGAAAAATCAACGAATAAGATGTTCAGATTCAATATTTATTGGATGTATGGGCTGATTATTTTAATGCTTGTTGCCCTTTATTTAACAGGTGGTTCATCATCAACAAAAGAATTGGGATGGACTGAGTTTCAACGATTGGTTCAAGACAATGTGTTCGACAAAATGACTATTTATAATAAAAAGAACACATTGGAAGCTACTGTCAGGGCCGGGAAAAGAGGCTTGGTGTTTAGAGGAGACAGCGCCAAAATGGGCGACTCTCCAAAAGTTGTTGTGAGAATCCCTTCTGCCGATAAATTCTCGGACTTTTATGATAAAGCGGTAGCTGAAAATCATATTACTACACAGGTTAGCTTTGAAGAAGGAGACGACACGGTTTGGAACTTTCTGCTTTCATTGGCTCCCTTTGCCTTTTTTATTATTCTTATGCTATTTCTGATGCGTAAGATGTCGGGAGGCGCTGCCGGCGGAGGCGGTAATGTATTTAGCGTGGGAAAATCGAAAGCCCAGTTGTTTGATAAGGATAACGATAAGAAAGTTACATTTAAGGATGTAGCCGGTTTATCCGAAGCGAAGCAAGAAGTAGAAGAGATCGTTTCTTTTTTGAAAGACCCCGCCAGGTATACGGAATTAGGGGGAAAGATACCGAAAGGCGCTTTATTGGTTGGCCCTCCGGGGACAGGCAAGACCTTATTGGCCAAAGCGGTTGCCGGCGAAGCGGATGTACCCTTTTTCTCTTTATCGGGGTCTGATTTTGTAGAAATGTTTGTCGGGGTAGGAGCTTCACGTGTGCGCGACTTATTCCGCCAGGCAAAAGAAAAGGCTCCCTGTATTGTTTTTATTGACGAAATTGACGCCGTAGGGCGCGCACGTGGTAAGAACGTAAACATGAACAGTAATGATGAACGGGAAAACACCTTGAATCAATTGCTTACGGAGATGGACGGCTTTGGTTCCAACAGCGGCGTCATTATTTTAGCGGCTACCAATAGAGCCGACGTGTTAGACAAAGCCTTACTTCGCGCCGGTCGTTTCGACCGCCAGATACATGTGGAATTGCCGGATTTGAATGAACGGAAAGAGATATTCGGAGTGCATTTACGCCCGATTAAGATAGATAATAGTGTAGACACGGAGTTCCTTGCCCGTCAAACGCCCGGTTTCTCCGGCGCCGATATTGCTAATGTTTGTAATGAAGCTGCATTGATAGCTGCCCGTAATGAAAAGAAATTTGTTCAGAAAGAAGATTTCATGAGCGCTGTAGACCGTATTGTCGGCGGCTTGGAAAAACGGACGAAGATAACGACAGCCAGCGAGCGTAACAGCATTGCCAATCATGAGGCGGGCCATGCCACGCTGAGCTGGCTACTTGAACATGCCAATCCATTGGTAAAGGTAACGATTGTCCCGAGAGGAAAAGCCTTGGGCGCTGCCTGGTATTTACCGGAAGAGCGCCAAATCACCACGCGCGACCAATTGCTGGATGAAATGTGCGCTACACTGGGAGGGCGCGCTGCGGAAGAATTATTCTTAGGTAAAATTTCCACCGGCGCTTCCAATGATTTGGAACGTGTAACCAAGCAGGCGTATGCGATGGTGGTTTATTTCGGGATGAGCGATAAATTACCGAACCTGAATTATTATGATTCATCCGGCCAGGATTGGGGATTTACCAAACCTTATAGCGAAGAAACGGCCAAGTTGATAGACCATGAGGTGCAGCGTATCGTTAATGAACAGTATGCCCGCGCCAAACAGATTTTGTCTGAATACGCCGTGGGGCACAATAAGTTAGCAAAAGTATTATTAGAGCGCGAAGTAATCTATGCAGAAGATGTGGAAGAGATATTCGGCAAACGTGCATGGGGCTCCCGCTCGGAAGAAATATTAGAGCAACAGGAAAAAGAGAAAGAAGAAAAAGAAAAGCAAACGAACCTTTAAAATAACACATAATCTTGAATAACTTAGTTATAAGAACCTTATCAGGAGCAATATTCGTTGCTATTGTTGTAAGCGGACTATGTATACACCCTTACGTGTTTCTTCTCGTTTTTTCTTTGATTGTAGCGCTTACCGTATGGGAGTTTTCCGGGCTTTTTAATCAGAATAAGAACGCTTTGCCGGAACGTTTGATCTGTATGTTGGGAAGCGTTTATCTTTTCTTTTCAACGTTTGCTTATGTAAATGACCTGTCGGGGAAGGAGATATTTCTCCCCTACCTCCTTTTTTTAATGTATCTGTTTATTGCCGGGTTATACCGCAGAGAGGCTAATCCTGTCAACAATCTGGCTTATACTTTATTAGGGCAGGTTTATTGCGCCGGTTCGTTTTCTTTGTTGAATTTTATTTTGTTTACCCCGGCCGATTCGGGCGGAGTTACGTTTACGCCCTTATTCGGATTAACGCTATTTGTGTTTGTCTGGTTAAATGACACCGGCGCCTACCTGGTGGGTTCTACTATTGGCAAACACTGTCTTTTTGAACGGATATCTCCCAAGAAGTCCTGGGAAGGTTTTTGGGGTGGGCTTATTATCGTTTTACTCTCCTCTCAATTGTTCGCGTATTATGTACCCGGTTTAAGTTGGTATAACTGGTTGGGGTTATCGGCTATTGTCGTTCTTTTTGCTACGCTGGGCGATTTGGCGGAGTCGTTGTTAAAGCGGACGCTTGCTATTAAAGACTCCGGCGCTATAATTCCCGGGCATGGAGGCATGTTAGACCGCCTCGACAGTATCCTTATGGCTATACCGGCGATGTATATTTATATAGAACTCTCTACTCGAAATTAAAGGTCAGTATAATCATGCGGGAAGTTGCTTTTGATAGAGCATCCGTATAAATACCCAACTCCGGCTGTGTTAAATCCGTCCGGTTTGTCACCAATAAATCACTTAATCCAACGTGGAATTTAAGTTCGGGACAGAGCTTAAAATAAGGCAGGTAAATGTCGCATCCAACGCCCAGCGTGATTCCATAGTCCGTTCCTTTCAGAAGGATTGACTCCCCTTTTTTACGCCCTAAATCCAATGCGCCGTAAACGCCGGCAGTCAGATACGGGCGGTAATTGTTCAAACGGAAAGAACTGTATTTCACTTCCAAAGGAAATGTCAGGTAATTTGAGCGGACTGTGGCCGTATGTTCTTCTCCCGACTTATATTCGCGAAATACAATTTTTTTATCTCCAAAATGAATGCTTGGTATAAAACGGAGATTAAAATAAGGATTTATAAACATATCGCCGATTATTCCCACGCTGAACCCCGGCGAGTAAACAGGGATTTCGGCAAACCATGTTTCATCGTCGGCGGTAACCGCGCCTGTATTCGTAAGAATCAAATCTTGTGTATGAAGCCCGACATGAAATCCAAGATGATATAATTTCATGTCGGCATACGGCTGATTCTTAACTTTTTCAATCTGCGCCATAGCGCTGTTTGTTAAGAGGCTGAGCAGATATAATGATATTAAAAAACGTCTCAATTGCAATTCATTTTGTGTAATAACGAGGATTCAAACAATTTATTGCAGAAATTGGTTATATGAATAAATAAAGGGGGATATGTTTTTTTTACTTCAAAGAAAGCTATATTTTTGTACCCACTAATAGTTTTTTTAATAATTGAATTTAAACGTTTAATAAAATGGCTTACGTAATTAGCGAAGATTGTATTGCATGTGGTACTTGTATTGACGAATGCCCGGTTGGGGCAATTTCAGAAGGCGATATATATGCCATAGATCCGGAGGCTTGTACGGATTGTGGAACATGTGCAGACGCCTGCCCGACAGAAGCAATTCACCCGGCATGATACATGATGTACCTTTAAGAAAGGCTGGCTTTATAACAAAGTCAGCCTTTTTTCGTCTGCCGCCTCTCCTGAAGCAGTTTCATTTTGTTTCCGGATATATCCTATAATATCCTGTATGCCTTCTAAAAATTTATCAAAATCTTCCTTGTAAAGAAATATCTTATGTTTCTCAAATGATAAAGGAGAGCCGTCTTTCGGCTGAATTTTCTTACTTTCCGTTATGGCCAGAAATAAATCTTCTTTCTGATTCTTTTTCACATCCAGATAATAAATCCGTTTTCCTGCTTTTATGGCTTTTGAGTATAGAATCTCTTTATCCCCACTTTCACCTTGCGTCTTCTTCACTGATTCTTCCATGGCAGTTGACATTTGTTAAATACCCCACGCTTTTATCTTAACTTTTCCCCAAATATGTGCATTTTTTTTTAATTGTCAACTATAAAATTCAACTATTTTTGCATTTAGATACGTTTGTTTTGCCAATTACCTTTTTTTAGATAGAAGGCGCTGAGCGTTAATAGCCCTCCGTAGTAAATTATTTCGGACGTAAAGCAGATATGTACCGGCATTTTCAGGTAGATTCCGATGACAATAATATAAATTGTATAAAAAATTAAAACAACAGTCTCTATCAGGAGGGCAGAGCGTGTATTGCCTGTTCCCGACACGCCGTTGAACACAATATTCCCCACGGCGCATATCAGCATTGCCCCGGCAATAACATATACGGAGGCTACGGAGCCTGCGATGAGCGTATGATCGTTCGTATAAATAGATATGACATAGTGGGGTATCAAACAAATAATAAGGGCGCAAAGGGCCATGATGAAGAACGATATACGGGCGATTTTCCGGATAATGGGAATTACCTGATTAGTCTGTCCGGCGCCGATTGCGTTGCTGACAAACGAATTGGTTGCCGTAGCCAGCGAATTGACGGGGATGAACAGTATGATGTAAATACTGCGGATAATATTAGCGATTGCCAGTTCGCGCTGCCCGATACGTTCTACGGCGATAAAGAACAGCAGGAATGTACTCATGGATATGAAGTACTGCATCATGGTAAAGATAGAGATATTCAGTATCCGTTTTAAAAGTTTAAAATCGAATCCTTCGAATTGGTTAAGCCCGTATTTCCGTATATCTACCGTAAAGCGTGTGTATACAGCGAGAAAGAGGATAGATACCGCTTCTGCCGCAACGGAAGCAATAGCCGCCCCTTCAAGCCCCATCTCGGGGAATCCGCCATGTCCGAATATTAACAGATAGTCTAGGATAATATTCGTGATAGCCATTAATATGGCGTTGAGCGTAAGTACTTTGGTTCGGGTTATCCCAACAAAGAACGCTCTGAACATAACACTTGCGAAAGAGAAAAAGAAACCGAATACGCGGAGATTCAGAAAGCCGGCCGCCGCATTCATAATGGTATCCGACGAGATAAGCACGCGCATGATATCCGTAGAAAAGAAACGGGTGAGGGTAAATAACAGCATGGCCAGAACGATTAGAAAGCATACGCCCTGTATCATCACCGGGCCTACTTGCCTGTATTCTCCTTCGCCATTCCTCCGGGCTATCATAATTTGTGACCCTGTGCTGAAGCCAAAAGCAATCGTAAAGCAGCAGATATAAAACAGGCCGCCCAATGCCGAGGCGCCCAGTTCTACCTCTCCCACCCTTCCAAGGAAGGCCGTATCTGTTACATTAATTATGTTTTGCGCCAGCAGGCTGAGGAATATGGGATAGCTTACATTCCGTATTTGTTTGTTGGTATACATGCTACCGGTTTATATCAGTCAGTCTGTTTGTTGCCGTATCGGGGAAAATAATGGCCGGCGTAAAAAGTTTGGCTTCTTCAAAGTCCATAAGGGCAAATGACATGATAATAATAATGTCGCCGGGCTGCACTTTCCTGGCTGCCGCCCCGTTGAGGCAGACAACGCCCGATCCGCGTTCTCCTTTTATTATATATGTTTCAAACCGTTCTCCGTTGTTGTTATTTACAATGGTAACCTTTTCGTTGGGAATCATATTGGCGGCGTCTAATAAATCCTGATCAATCGTAATACTGCCGATGTAATTCAAGTTTGCTTCGGTTACTGTGACCCGATGGATTTTCGACTTAACAATTTCGATAAACATGTGATTGTGTTAAGACTATTTATTTCTGTACGTTATGTTATCTATCAACCTGGTTTCACCACAAAAGGCGGCTATACAGCCTACCGGGTCAACCGTTTCTTCCCAATTTTTAACAGATTGTAATGTATTCCTGTCTACAATGTCGAAATATTCTACCTGTAATACCGGCTCTTTGTTAATGGTATTCACTACGTAATCTATTACCTCTTGCACCTTTTTTCCGGGTACAAAGGTAGTACTTTCTTTCAATGTACGAGCTATCAAAGGCGCTTTTTGATGTTGTCCGGGAGTCAGGCGCATATTCCGGCTGCTCATCGCAAGGCCGCTGGCTTCGCGCAGGATAGGGCAGGGAACAATTTCCACCGGCAGGTTTAATTCTTTCACCATCACCCGGATCACAGCTATTTGCTGAAAGTCTTTTTCGCCAAAATAAGCTTTTACCGGCTCTACGATATCGAACAGTTTACTTACTATTTGCGCCACGCCGTTGAAGTGCCCCGGGCGGTGCGCCCCTTCCATCACTTCCGCTACCGGCCCCAGATTGAATATCCGCGTATCCGGTTCGGGATACATTTCTTTTTCTGCCGGGGCAAATACGTAATCGCACCGGGCTGCTTCAAGTAATGCGTAATCATTTTCCGGTGTACGGGGATAGGTGGCGAGGTCTTGTTTGTTGTTAAATTGCGTTGGATTTACAAACAGGCTGGCCACGCATATATCATTCTCTTCTACACAGCGTTTTACCAAACTTATATGGCCGTCGTGCAAAGCGCCCATGGTAGGAACAAGCCCGATTGTCTTGCTTTTTCGCCTTTCTCCGGAAAGGCAATTTTTCAATTCGCAGATACTGGAAATTACTTTCATTGTAAACCGTATTTAAAAACGAGCACAAAGCAAAGAAATAATTATCGTTTATGAAAGCAAAGCGTAAATTTATTATTCCCACATTGCATATTATACAATCCATCGAATCTCTTTTCATCGTTCACATGGGTGAACGACTCCCGTCACGGCTGTGAACGGAGCCTGTCACATTGGTGAACGGAGCCTGTCACGGCTGTGAACGGTAGAAAATATGGTAAGCCAAACAATAATTTCATACAGAGGCGCTATTACTTTTTCATATAGAAGGGCCAAAGAGACGGGAATAAGAAGGAAAGACTGAATAATACGGTGTTAGGGCTTATTTTGAATTTTTATAACGGTTTTCCCTCAAAAAAGTGTTATCTTTGTACCATCTTAAAATAATTTTATTGGAATGGATGCAAAAAGAATTTTGTTTATCACTCAAGAAATAACCCCTTATCTACCGGAATCAGAAATAGCTATCATAGGCAGGAATTTGCCTCAGGGCACACAAGAGTGTGGACGCGAAATCAGGACATTCATGCCTAAATTCGGAAACATTAACGAGAGGCGTAACCAGTTGCACGAGGTGATCCGTTTGTCTGGAATGAATTTGATTATTGACGATACAGACCATCCACTGATAATAAAAGTTGCTTCTATACAATCTGCCAGGATGCAGGTATATTTTATTGATAATGAAGATTTTTTTCAGCGAAAGGCTCTTGTATGCGATGCAGGGGGAAAGGAATATGAAGATAATGACGAACGTTCCATTTTTTATGTACGCGGAGTATTGGAGACGATTAAAAAACTCCGCTGGATGCCGGATTTGATACATTGCCATGGATGGATGTCGGCTTTAACGGCCCTTTATATCAAACGTATGTATGCCGACGATCCTTGTTTGAAGAATGCAAAGATTGTTTATTCTGTATATGATGATGGATTTAACACGCCTCTGCGGAAAGATTTTGCAGGCAAACTGAAAATGGACGGAGCTACCGACGAAGATGTGGCCCTGTTAAAGAATGATACAAGTTTTGTTTCCCTGACGAAATTGGCGATTGATTTCGCGGATGGCGTTATACTGGGCAGCGAACGCGTTAACCCGGAAATAACTTCTTATATTTCAGGCATGAATGGAAAGCCCTTCCTGCCTTATCAATCTCCGGATGATTATATAGACTCTTTTAATAAGTTTTACGATATAGTATTGGATTCCAAATAAGAAATACAATAAAAAATGAAAATCAAACTTTTTATACTTGGGATTGTTGCAGGGAGTATATTCCTGAACAGTTGTAATGATGATTTTGGATTGGTAGGGCCAAGTATTCAGCCGGATGAGGATACGCCTACGTTAAAGTCTGACACGTTTATGCTCAAAGCCTCTACGGTATTGCTTGATTCGGTATATGCCAAAACGGCAACCGGCTTACTGGGAGAGATATATGATCCGTTATTCGGCGATCTGAAAGCAGATTTTATCTGCCAGTTCTATGTGCAGGATGGTTTTACCTTCAGGCACGAACCGGTAGACGGCAAGATAGACTCGGTTCAGTTCATGCTCTTTTATCCCAACAGAGACTGGATTGGCGACTCTTTAGCTTCGATGCAGGCAACCCTGTATCCTGTTATAAAACCGCTGGAAAGAAATTATTATACGAATATTGACCCGGCGCAATATGTGGATTTTAATAATCCGCTGGCTTCCAAAACATATTCCCCCCGCGACCAGACTGTGTCCGATTCGTTATGGAATGACGTAACCGTAACCACGAGCGGCAGCTATCATACGTATGATGCACATATTAAAATAAAGCTGCCCGTCTCATTCGGGCAAAAGTTCTATGACGAATCAATTAATAACCCGGGGTATTTTGCCAATCAGGAGGCTTTCAATAACTTCTTCCCCGGATTATATCTTACCAATACATTCGGGAGCGGGAATATTTTATCTGTCAGTGATACGCGGATCGTTATTTATTATAATTATTATGCGAAAAGGGCTTCTACCGGAGCCGTAGATTCAGCCGTCATTGCTTATGAGGTATTTCCTGTAACAAAGGAAGTGATTCAGATGAACCGTATGAAAAATGCCGGTTTGGATAAATTATTGGTTCCCAATGACCGGTATACGTATATAAAGTCTCCGGCCGGCGTAGCCACACGTTTAACGATACCGGTTAAAGAAATAAAGGAAAAGATAGAAGGCCGGCGGATAAATACCTTTTATTTCGAACTGAAAACGATGCCGCAGGATGATTGGAAATACGCCCTGTCGCCTCCCGGAAATGTATTGTTAATCCCGGAAGATTCCGTTAAAACATTCTTTGAAAAAGGGAAAACGGAAGATAATATAACTACGTATTTAGGAACCTATAATTCCGCTTCCTTGCTATACTTTTTTACTCCTATTACGAGTACTTCTACTGTTGCTACGAGCGTTACAGCTAAAACAAATCTGGCCAATCTGATAAAGTATCAGTTGCTGTATGCGCCGGATGAGGATTTGAATATGCTGGTTATCCCTGTAAGCAGAACGGCTGTATCGACAGGTACTAATACGATAGCAACGGAATCAATAAGCAACTACCTGAAACCGGCAAGCCTTACCCTTCGTACAGACTCGTCAACGATGCAGGTGCAGGTGATTACAAGTATATATGATGAGTAAACAGGGAAGGAACAACTAAAAAATAAAGAAGGCAAGTCTCTTTGGGTCTGCTTATCAAAAGGGAATATGATTAAGTTTGAGGAAATAGAAAAACAGTTTGAGTTAAATCGTAATGCCGATAATGCTTGTAAAATGGCTCAATATATGAGAAATCAATTCAAATTTTATGGTTTGGCAACGCCCATAAGAAAAAATATTTATAAAGATTTTTTGAAAACAGAAAATTCGAAAAAAAATATTGATTGGGAGTTTTTAGACAAATGCTATCAAAATGATTATCGGGAATTTCAATATCTGGTTATGGACTATCTTGTCGTTATGCAAAAATATTTGACGTACGAAGACATTCCAAAAATTAAAAATTATGCGAAGACCAAACAATGGTGGGATACCATTGACGGACTTGATAGAATAATAGGCAATATAGGGCTTTCTGACAACAGGGTTAACGATTTAATGGTAGCGTGGTCCGAAGATAAAGATATTTGGATTAGGAGGATAGCCATCGACCATCAATTATCAAGAAAAGAAAAAACAAATGTTGATTTACTGTCAAAAATAATCTGTAATAACTTTGGCATCAATGAGTTTTTTATAAATAAAGCCATTGGCTGGAGTTTAAGAGAGTATTCAAAATATAATCCCAAATGGGTAAAAGATTTTGTAGAATATAATAAAGACAGAATGGCGAAATTAAGTATAAAGGAAGCAACAAAATATTTGCTAAAATTCATATAATGAAAACATTCTGAGTAAATACGATCCATTATGGAAGTATCTTCAAGCCTGCGGGAAGCAGAGTTTACAACTCACATTTGAAGAGGTCAAAAGCACAAACAGGCTTTGACATCGGCCATTCTTTCTTAAACTATATGAATATAGATTTCCCACCACCATCCAAAGGCATATATTAATATGAACATTTTAATCATCTATGCACATCCGAGCAATAAATCCTTTACATATAAGGTATTGCAAACGTTGTTGAAGGCTCTGAATATGGGCAACCACCGGGTTGAAATATTGGATTTATACAAAATGAAATTTCAATCCGATATGACGGAAGAAGAATATGAAAGGGAAGGATTTGCAAAAACCGAACTTCCCTTATCCGAAGATGTTATCGAAGAACACCGGAAAATAGAATGGGCGGATGCTGTCATTTTTCTCTATCCGGTTTGGTGGAGTGATTGCCCTGCAAAGATGAAAGGCTGGTTCGACCGGGTTTATTCCGTCGGATATGCTTACGGCTATGACAAAAATGGAGGAAAAACAGTGAAAATGAAGAAAATCAAACTGGGACTTGTCATTTGTACCGCAGGGCATCCAAACGAATTTCTGGATAAAACGGGAATTGCAGAGAGTATGCGAAATGTAATGCTTGACGACAGGCTGGGTATTCGATTCGGGAAAAAAGAAATGATAATACTCGGCGGTACACTGGAACTTGAGAAAGTAGCAAACAGTCATTTGGAAAAGATAATGAATGTAGGAATCAACATGGATGAATTTTAGAAAACATACCCAAGCGTAAGAAAAACAGCCAACAGCGCTATTCCTGCTATTCCACCGGAAAGAATGACCGTTATAAATTGCTTTGTTGAAAATGCTTTTGACTGAAACGTTTTCCACAAGATAGAACCTGTAAGCGGGAGAATAAGCAGCAACGCCGTAATAAAACCGGGCATATATGCCCTGAAATAGATAGTTGCAAGTATATGAGGGAAAAAGGCGTTCAAGAAGAGCATTCCGGCAAATCCGGTTGTTGAGAATTGATAGTATTGCTGATTCCGGTATAGTTTTTTTCCGAACACAAGAACAAATCCCAGCACAGTGAACAGAGCGACTGCAATGATAAACTGATTGCTGCTGACAACGAACGGATTATGCTCAAACTTTCCCGCTTTGCAGATAGCCCATGCTTCCTCAAAGTTATGCAGTGCAAAGGCAAAAGGCAATATTTTGATACTATTCATCATTCCAATTTTCGGTGGTGTTCTCCAATGTATGCTAATTTAGACAAAGCCTTTATTTTTTCTGCATAGGCATTCCATTCGCTTTCCCGGGGCTTGTAATGCAAGGCCATTAAGCCTTCCACTCCTTTTTTCCGGTAAATACGAATCCATGTGTCAACACTATTGCGATGAACAAGTGATTTGGGTGGCGCATTGACGAAGTCAGGACAGTTATACCAAAAAGAAGAAATGTGCCCGGAACAGGACTCGAACCTGCACGTCCGTAAAGACACTCGCACCTGAAACGAGCGCGTCTACCAATTCCGCCACCCGGGCTATTCAAATTGAGGCTAAAAGTATATCTTTTTTTTGAAACCGCCAAATCTTATAAAACATGTCAGCGATTCAGCGATTAAAAATTTCTCTGTATCTATTATCTCTGTTTAAACTTGAAGACAATCCTTTCCCTGTCGAACAGGTTTGTAACTGTTCGATAAAAAAGGATTTCTCATGTACATACTGTCTGTTTCCTGTTATAGTTTGATTTGATTGATTCATCCTGTATTGGAGATCAAGATATATCCGCCACGGTCGTAAACAGTTAAAACCAACAACAGCGTGGCCGGGAAATGGCAGTGATTACGTATGTTCGGGATAATTTCTTTTTGGATTTTTAGGAAACCAACCTTTCAATACGCGCCCTTCCTGTTCGAACACTTCTTTTATCGACCAGAAAGACGAAAAGGCAAACACTCCGCAAATAGCCGACAGCAATACATTTTCAATAAATAAAGAAGCTATGATACCTGAAATACCGAACACCAGAAAAAACCACCAGCACTTGGTTCCCCAATAATATTCCGCTTTAACAACAATGGGGTGGAACAACCCTATAATGAAAAAAGTAATAACTCCAATCAGTAAACCATCCAAATGAATTGACGTCATAATTTTATTTTTCCGCCAAAGATAATATTTTTAGGTGTTCCGTGTGCCCATGATAGAGAAGCTATTCGCTTTTAGTTGATAATTTTTCGTTTTTAATGCCTAATTATTAGTATGGTATTAATTATATCTTACTTTTGTAACATGTTTTTGGTTACACGTGTTACTAATCGTTATAAAAAGGCGCTATACAATGGATAAGCTAACATCCATACTTCATGACAAACTGTCTTGCCTGGAAGATTGGTTTGGGAAACGAAAAGGTTCTATCATCGCTTTTTCCGGAGGAATTGATTCCGCCTTCGTTTTGTTTTTAGCCGGAAAGATACAGGGGAAAAGCAATGTCATCGGGGTCATATCCCATTCGGAAAGTTTAAAAACGAAGGACTTTGAGCAAGCGAAAGAGTTCTGCGGGCAATTTGATATTTCTCTTGAAGTTATAAAAACAAGGGAGATAAATGATGAACGGTACAATCAAAATCCTAAAAACCGCTGCTTCTTCTGCAAACAACATCTTTACCGGGAATTGCAGTTTGTTAAAGAGAAATATCCTTTGTTTGATGTGCTGAACGGCACGAATTATGACGACTTGGGCGATTACCGTCCCGGATTGCAAGCCGCAGCGAACTACCAGGTACAATCGCCCTTAGTTGATTGTAAAGTAACGAAAGAGGATATCCGCCTGCTCGCCTGGTATTTCGGATTGCCCAATTGGAACAAGCCGGCAAGCCCATGCCTGAGTTCCCGCATTCCTTACCTTCAGGCTATCACGGCTGAAAAACTGGCGCAGATAGAACGGGCGGAAGATATTTTGAATACGTTTGGTTTCAAAGATGTACGGGTAAGGCATTACGGCGCTTCGGCACGGATAGAGGTTCCGGCGGACGAGCTTTCCCGTTTACACGCTATATCAGACAGGGTTGCCGAACAAATAAAGGCTGCCGGATTTGAACAGGTATGGATTGATCCCGAAGGCCTGGTTTCCGGCAAACTGAACAGGGGCGTTACAAATCCTTAAAAAAACTACACCATGAGAATACTGCATTACGATTGCTTTGCCGGAATCAGCGGCGATATGAATCTTGGGGCGTTGATCGACCTCGGAGTAGATGCCGGTTATCTGTCTGCCGAACTGGAAAAACTTGGGATAGACGGTTTCCGGCTTTCGGTAAAAAAAGACTGCCGGAAGAATATCTATGGAACGAAAGTAGACGTCGTTATCAAAAATCCTAAAAAAGAAAAACACCGCCATTGGCAGCATATAGAAGAAATCATTTGTAACAGTACGTTGCAGGAACCTGTAAAGGAGCTTGCCCTGAAAATATTCAGCCGGGTAGCGGAAGCCGAAGCGAAAGTGCATAACTGTCCGAAAGAAAAAGTACATTTCCATGAAGTAGGCGCATTGGATTCGATAGTCGATATCGCAGGAGCAGCCATTTGCCTTACTTATCTGAACGTAGATAAAGTGACGTCGTCGTCTGTTCAACTGGGAAGCGGAACGGTTAAGTGTGCGCATGGCGTCATGCCTGTTCCGGCTCCTGCCACAGCGGAGATTGTAAAAAACATACCGGTGAAAGTGGGGCTTGTAGCTTACGAAGCAACAACGCCCACCGGGGCAGCCATTCTTGCCGCAACGGTAGACGAATTTACTGACGCCTGCCGTTTCCGCATCATCCGTACAGGCTGCGGGCTCGGAACCATTGACAGGGAGATTCCGAATATACTGCGGGTATTCCTTTGCGAAGGCGGCGAAAACGGTGAAGAAACGCCGGATGTGACAACCGAAGAAGTTACCTTGCTGGAATGTAATATAGACGATATGAATCCGGAACATTATGACTTTCTACTGGAACAATTACTCAATGCCGGGGCCAATGACGCCTGGATGACGCCTGTTATCATGAAAAAATCACGTCCTGCCGTACAGCTTTCCGTTCTTTGCAAACCTCCGGCCAAAGAGGTAATGAAAAAGATTCTATTCACCCACAGTACCTCTATCGGTATTCGCTGCCAAACCTTATCCAGAGATGTATTGAGGCGGGAAGAACGGTGTGTGGAAACGCCCTACGGGAACGTACGGGTAAAACAATCGTATTACAAAGGAACATTAGTTAACGCCAAGCCGGAGTCAGATGATTGCCGACGCCTGGCCGAACAACATCAGGTATCGCTATCCGAAATAGAAAAATCCGTTATACAGTATGGAAAACAAAGCGATTGAAGATATGGGCTTTGCCATGTTAGACATGGACAGGCTGAAACGGACTGGTATCCCGGAAGTAATCTACGGAGAAGGAAAAACGCCGGATCAGATTTGCCGGATTGCCGCCCGTTTATATGAGAAAGAGGCCGATATATTGATAACCCGTATAGATGCAGACATGGCGCAGGCCGTCATGAAAATAGCGCCCGGAGCCGAATACCACGCACTGGCGCGCGTATTGCTATGGAGAAAAAGCCGGGAGATGAATGAAAAAGGCTACATTGCCGTGGTAGCGGCAGGAACCTCCGACTTACCGGTAGCCGAAGAGGCTGCGCTCACTGCCGCTTTCCTCGGAAATAAAGTAGAACGGGTGTACGATGTGGGAGTAGCCGGTCTGCACCGGCTTTTTAATAAACTCGATATAATAAGGCAAGCCCGGGTAGTGATCGTTATTGCCGGAATGGAAGGGGCTTTGGCAAGCGTTGTAGGAGGATTGGTAGACAAACCGGTTATCGGCGTACCCACAAGTGTTGGCTACGGGGCAAACCTTGGAGGCGTCTCTGCGCTGCTTTCCATGCTGAACAGTTGCGCCAGCGGCGTGAGTGTCGTAAATATAGATAACGGATTCGGGGCGGCTTGCCAGGCGTCTCTCATAAATAAACTATAAAAACATGAATGAACTGACAATTCTTTTAGCCACGGCTGCTTCCTTAGGATTTATCCACACGTTATTAGGACCTGACCACTATCTGCCGTTTATCGTATTAAGCAAGGCGCAAGGCTGGACAATGGCTAAAACGATGTGGATCACCTTTATCTCAGGTATCGCACATGTGGCAAGTTCCGTTTTGATAGGGATAATCGGGATTGGACTGGGCGCCAGCCTGAATAAACTCGAATCTATCGAGTCCTGGCGGGGAGGCGTCGTTTCGTGGGCATTATTCCTTTTTGGGGTAGGTTATACAATCTATGGCATATATAAATATGTACGGCATTCCCATCATTCTCATCTGCCCATCGCAGAAGAAGAAGCCAGGACGTTTCGCGCTACGCCCTGGATTGTTTTCCTGATTTTCTTTTTCGGCCCTTGCGAAGTACTTATCCCCTTACTGCTTTACCCTGCTTCCCAGCACAATACGTTTTCCATATTCCTGATAGCGCTTGTATTTGCCATCGCTACGATAGGGACGATGCTGGTTATGGTTTTTCTGGGATATAAAGGTTTTTCTTTGGTAAAAATACGAAACCAGGAGCGATACGTACACTTGCTGGCGGGCCTGATTATACTTGTCAGCGCCGGAGGTATGCTGTTCTTAGGATGGTAACAATAACAACTCATATAAAATAAAAAAGAAATGAAAAAAGGAATGCTCTTATTTGTATCGGCTTGTTTGTATTCAACAATCAGCCTGGCTCAGGGTATCGGCGTCGTATCACCGGATACGGTAAGAAACCAAACGGTAGACCTGAGTGAAGTAGTAGTAACCGGTACACGGATACCTGTCCCACGAGACGTTATACCTGTTCCGGTCACCGTGGTACATCGCAGTATGATAGAGCAAAGTGAAGAGACGGCTTTGCTACCGGTACTGATGCAACAGGTTCCGGGATTATTCGTTACCTCCCGTGGGATGGCCGGTTATGGCGTTTCGGGAGGAGCGGCGGGAGGTATTAATATGCGCGGCTTTTCGGGAGGCTCCGGACAAGTGCTTATCCTTATCGACGGACATCCGCAATATGCTACTATTTACGGGCATCCGGTGGCCGACGCCTATATCGCATCGGATGCACAACGTGTGGAAGTGTCGCGCGGCGCTTCATCTATACTTTACGGTGCAAGTGCAATGGGAGGCGCCATCAATATTATTACCCGGCAGGCTACCGGAGAGGGGAACAAACTGTCGGCAAGGTTAATGGGCGGTTCGTACGGCACACAGAGATACTCCGTAACAGACGCCTGGCGTAAGGGGAGGTTCTCAAGCGTTGTCAGCGGTAATTACGAACGGACAGACGGGCATCGTCCCAATTCCGACTTTGACTCGTGGACGGGATTCGTAAAATCAGGTTATGATTTGTCTGACAACTGGAAAGCCACAGGAAATGTAAATATAGCAAAAGCTAAAGCCCAGGTACCGGGACAGGAAAGCCGTCCTTTATTGGATGGAACTACCGACGTGCTGCGCGGTATGGCAGGGCTTTCTTTAGAAAATAATTATGAGAAAACAAAGGGAGCGGTGAATTTCTATTATAATTGGGGAGAGCATGAAATTAACGACGGCTATTATGAAGGAGGAACTCCCCAGCCCTATCTTTTTGAATCGACAGACTATATGGGCGGCGTAAATATATACCAGGCGGTAAACCTGTTTCAAGGCAATACCCTTACCGGCGGATTTGATGTGAAGCTATACGGTGGTAACGCCTATCGCAACCCGGTGAATGAGATATATGCCGACCATGTAAAACTAAATGAAGTGGCCGGATACATCCTTGCCCAGCAGCAACTCCGGAGGTTTATGCTGGAAGCGGGGCTCCGCCTGGAGAATCATAAGTTATACGGCGCCGAATGGGTTCCGCAAGCGGGCGTTTCATTCAAGGCCGCAGAACAAACAAGCCTGAAATTTTCAGTTTCCAAAGGGTTCCGTTCCCCGAATATGCGGGAATTGTACATGAATTTTTTTCCGGGTGGACCGAGTAATTCCGAATTACTGCCGGAACGCAGTTTCAGCTACGACTTCACCGTATCACAAGGGCTGTTAGACAATCGCCTGTCGGCAGAATTAACCCTGTATTATATCAAAGGAGATAATATGATAGCTGTTATCCCGGTAGACGGGATTGCCAAAAACATGAACACGGGAAAGTTTGCCAATAAAGGAATCGAATTTAGCCTCAACTACCTGATATTGGATAACCTCAGCCTGAATACCAACTATAGCTACCTGGATATGGAAACGCCGATTACCGGCGCACCCGGAAATAAATTTTATGCCGGAATGGCTTACCGTCCCGGTAAATTTACCTTGAGCGCCGGAGTGCAGGCGATAGACAAGCTCTACCTCGTCGCCGGAGATAACCCCCAAACCACAGACTATACGCTGGTAAATGCACGGGCAGGCTGGCGCCCGCTGAAATGGATGGAAATTTTCGTGAAGGGAGATAACCTGTCTGGGAAAAAATACGAAACAATGGCCGGTTACCCAATGCCCGGAGCTACCTGTATGGGAGGAATATCACTAAATCTATAAAAATACTTCATGATACGATATTTCATACCTTTTATCGTTTTAACAATGGCTCTGGCGTCTTGTAAAGATACGAAAAGCGAACAGATTCGTGTGGCGGTAAAAAACCAGTTAAGCCTGTACCCGAAGTCTACTTTGCAGGATATCTATAAGAATTTTTTTCAGGATTATTTCGGCCCGGGACATATTGTGAGCGATACCACGTCTGCCGGCGCTTATTTAGACAGGGAATTTGCTTCATTCGAACAAGCGGACGGCCCGTATTATGAACCAACCGGTTATAACGGAAACTTTTTCAGGGTTAATTTGTCCGTTATAAAAGAAGGGCTTATTTCACGCGACGCCTTTTTCGATGCTTTTTTACGAAGTGTAAGTAATATACAAATCATCACACTTGAGGAGTGGGAAGGAGAATGGCAAGAAATAGATGCGGTGATCCACACAATGAATCTACCGCTTGCCGATTACGAACAGGAACGGGCAAAGATATTTTCGCTACTCGAACAAGACAAGTATGTGATGCATCACAGCGAACCCTTTTCCGAAGCGTATGATCCTCACTACCGGATTATCCGGCGGGAGATATTCCTGAAGGAGATTCGCCCGCAACTTCCCCAATAGTCATACTTATTTTACAGCTATGGACAAACTGATCGGATTATTGCACGAGGGAGGCTATTCCTGCGTAGTATCCAAAGGAGGTGAATGCCGCACTTTTACAAAGCCCGGCATAATGGATTTGTATGAATTGATTGAAAACGACCCGGAGTTCCTGCATGGCGCATCGGTAGCAGATAAAGTAGTGGGTAAGGCCGCCGCAACGCTTATGATACGCGGCGGCGTAGCCCGTATGTATGCCGATGTGATCAGCGAACCTGCCATTGCCTTGCTGAGGAACTCGACCGTTGAATCCGGCTTCGGACAATCCGTACCTTTTATTGAGAACAGGGACAAATCGGGTATTTGTCCGTTGGAAAATGCCTGTATGCATACCGGCTCTTTAGAGGAGCTTTTCATATTGATCAAGGGATTTGTAAGCAAGATATGTCATAGATAAAAAACCATTTAATATATAAAAGAATGCAAACAACATCGTTACAGTTCTATTCATTGAACTACTCACAAGAGAAAACGTACCTGTTGGCCGTAGCTTTTGTGGCAGGGAATATCATCCTGCCGCAGCTCTGCCATTTTGTTCCGCAAGGCGGTTTGATGCTGCTTCCCATCTATTTCTTTACGCTTATCGGCGCGTATAAATATGGTTGGAAATTGGGTATTCTTACGGCCGTCTTGTCTCCTGTTGCCAATTACCTGCTCTTTGGCATGCCTGCATTACCGGCGCTTCCGGCTATTCTTGCAAAGTCTGTTTTGTTGGCGCTTTCGGCAGGATTGGCCGTGATATATTTTAAACGGATCACTATTCCTATCCTGGCGTTGGTTATTCTGGCTTACCAAACAGTCGGCACCTTGCTGGAATGGGCCATGCTTGGCGATTTCTTTAAAGCTATACAGGATTTCAGTACCGGCATCCCCGGAATGCTTATACAAATAGTGGGTGGGTATCTTGTTATCAACTATTTAATTCGTAAATAACCGTTCAGTCGGCCCTGCTCATCACTAATTTTCCATGCTTAATGCCTTTTATCGTTGTGAGTTGGTCGGATAATTCGGTGAGGCGATACGCCTCTCCCATTACCGTTACGATGTGCATGCAAACGTTATCGTTAATATAATGTTGGGATGATGAAAGGATTACATCCGTATAGCTTAGCTGGATAGAAGTTATTCTGGATGTAATCTCTTTTTTATTGCGGTGGTACATGATGATGATTGTGCCGCCTACAATATGGTTGCATTGCCATTTTTGTTCGGTAACATATTTCTTAATCAAGAACCCGATTGCTTGTGAACGGTTGGCAAAACCATTCTCGTTTGTATACGTATCAAGTTCTTCAAGCAGTTTATCCTCAAGGGATACTCCGAATCGTTTTAAAGCCATAACTAATAAATAAGAATAGTACGAACACAAAATTAATTAAGAGATATACCAATCGTATAACTTGCATACCCCTTCTTCTATATCAATCCGGTGACGCCAACCTAAAGAATGTAGTTTAGACGGGTCTGTGAGTTTACGCATGGCGCCATCCGGCTTTTCCGTATTAAAGATAATGCCGCCGTCATAACCAACCGTTTTCACTATTAATCCGGCTAACTCTTTGATGGAAATTTCTTTTCCCGTGCCTATATTGATGTGGCAGTTACGAATTTCTTTCTTATCCTTGGCCAAATCCTTAAAATCAACATGCTCCATTATATATACGCAGGCATCGGCCATCTCTTCGCTCCAAAGAAATTCGCGTAACGGCTTCCCTGTACCCCATAATTCAACGGCATTGGCTGTAATACCGTATTTGTGCAGAAGCTGTACGATGGCCTCTTCCCTGATGGTTTCTCCATCTTTCCCCTCCACCGGGCGTTTGTTCAGGTCATTGCGAATGGCGTCCCAATCCTGCCTTTTCAGTGCATTGGCCAGGTGGATTTTACGGATCATGGCTGGCAATACGTGGCTTCGTTCCAAATCGAAATTATCATTCGGCCCATACAGGTTCGTTGGCATTACGGCGATATAGTTCGTTCCATACTGTAAGTTGAAATTTTCACACATCTTCAGTCCGACAATCTTTGCAATGGCATAAGGTTCATTGGTATATTCCAAAGGGGCGGTAAGCAGTTCATTTTCACTCATCGGCTGCTTCGATTCTTTGGGGTAAATACAGGTGCTTCCCAGGAACAATAGCTTTTTTACCTGATGGCGGAAAGATTCGCCGATTATATTTTGTTGTATCTGCAGATTATTATAAATAAAATCGGCCCGGTAGGTGGTATTTGCCATGATACCTCCCACCTGTGCTGCTGCTATCAACACATATTCCGGTTGCTCTTTATCAAAGAAATCCTTTACAGCCATACTATCCCGCAAATCCAACTCATGGGAGCTTCTTCCCGTCAAGCGGGAATATCCTTTCTGTTTGAGGTTGTTCCAGATGGCGGAACCTACTAAGCCTAAATGACCGGCTACATATATTTTAGCATTTTTATTCATTCGTATCTTCCGGCATTTGGCGCAGATGAAGTTTCTTTACAAATTTCATATCATGGTGAGCCATTATTTTCACTAATTCGGGAAAACCTGTTTGGGTTGGGTTCCATCCTAATAATCTCTTTGCTTTGAACGGGTTTCCCAGCAACTGTTCAACTTCCGCCGGACGGAAATATTTCGGATCTACTTCCACTAATACCTTTCCGGTAGCCACATCAATCCCTTTTTCATCAATCCCTTTGCCTTCCCATCGAAGTTCGATGCCCACTTCTTTAAAAGCGAGCGTACAAAATTCGCGTACCGTATGATATTCGCCGGTAGCAATCACAAAGTCTTCCGGGGCATGATATTGAAGCATCAGCCACATACACTTCACATAATCTTTAGCATATCCCCAGTCGCGTAGCGAATCCAGGTTGCCTAAATAAAGTTTATCCTGGAATCCCTGTACGATACGGGCAGCCGCCAGCGTAATCTTCCGGGTAACAAACGTCTCTCCTCTCCTTTCGCTTTCATGATTGAACAAAATACCATTCACGGCGAACATTCCATAGCTTTCCCGGTAATTTTTTGTTATCCAGAAGCCATATTGTTTCGCTACGCCGTATGGGGAGCGGGGGTAGAAAGGCGTTGTTTCGCTTTGTGGCGTTTCCAGTACCTTCCCATACAATTCGGAGGTAGAGGCCTGATATATCTTCGTTTTTTGCTCCAACTTCAATATGCGGATGGCTTCCAGTATACGCAATGTACCCACGGCATCTGCTTCGGCCGTATATTCCGGTACATCAAACGAAACCTTTACATGGCTCTGGGCCGCCAGGTTATAAATCTCGTCCGGTTGTACCGCCTGGATAATCCGGATGAGCGAGCTGCTGTCCGTCATATCCCCATAATGCAGGTTTACCAACCGCTGCTGTTTCATATCCCGCACCCATTCATCCAGATACAAGTGTTCAATCCGCCCTGTATTAAAAGAAGACGACCGCCGGATAATCCCATGCACCTCGTATCCTTTCTCTATTAAAAACTCTGCCAGGAATGACCCATCCTGTCCGGTTATACCGGAAATTAATGCTATTTTTTTCATATTCATACTCTTTTTGCTTAAAAAGAACTCACGTTTGAGATGCAAATGTACATAAAACTTCTTTGCTAACCCAAGTGATGCAGCACGAAGTTCGATGCTTTGTTCTGCCTGGCCGAAGTTGTGTTGGACGCAAGCGGATTACAATCTGATTTTAACACCTGCATTTATCACAAACCCATCGAGTGGCGCATAGATGTCTTTAAATACAGGATTGGTAATTGTTCCTGTATAAATACTTCCGAATTTTGTTTGCCGCGTATCCGTGAAGTTTTCAAAATTGGCATAAATGGAAATATGATTCCATATTTTTTCTATCATTGCCCCGAAAATCCAGTAATCGCGTCCAGTTGTCCCGTCATTCAACTTTTGCGGACTGTAATAGTAGGCTTCCAGTCCTATTTTCCAACGGTCTTCTACCTCATACATCAGAATAGAATTTAGCCTGTGTTTGGATGTCAATGGATTTGGGTACTCGACACTGTTTTCATCAACTATTGCATCGGTGAATGTGTAACCTGAAAATAATTGGAAGTCATCGTATGAAATTTTTATATTTGTTTCTGTTCCTTTCGTATCAATATGTCCGTCTGTGTTTTGGAATTGATAGGTGTCGTTTTGCCGTATTTTAAGCATTAACGGACTTTTAAGATACGTATAGAAAAATAATTGGTTGAATGTCAGGAATACTTTTTCGCCGATATTCGTTTTGTAATTAATGTCGGCATTTGCCCCGCAGCTCCGTTCCAACTGATTGTAATCACTGTTGACGGGCATAACGTTTTGATAGTGCATTCGCTCACTGTCTTCTGTAAAGACAGTGGGTGTCTTATAACCTAAACCGCCTCCGATTCGGGAAGACAACTTGTTGTTGATTTTGAATAATGCCGATAGTCTTGGAAGCAGGGCAAAGCCGTAATCTACCACATAATCGCCCCGCAAACCGCTTTCAATGCTTAACCAACCGGTCACTTTTGCCGTATTTTGAATGAATAAACCTGTTGTTATCTGATCGTAGTTCCACCGGGACTTTTAATTTATTTTTTATTTATCTGAAAGACAATAAGATAAGTCGTTGTTTCAGTCTTATGGGGTACGATTTGGGGCTTGTCCAAGGGTACTGTTTGTCCGCCTCTGTCTTGTCTTTGTCTGCATAAAACCCGATACAAAGGTACAAACTGTTTTTCAGAAAAACAAGAAAAAAATACATCCCTGAATATTAATATTTTAACAGAGGTGCAAGGTGTACGTATCTATATATAGATACACGTACACCTTGCACTCCTTCATGACTTGATACACCTCCTCCAAGTCTCCCACCTCATTTTTTCTTCCGGTAAAATCCTGTTTTATATCAAAATCATCCTGTTTCAAGCCATTTTGGACATATTTCTGATTGTGATTCGTCATAATTTACTTATTGTCAAATATTTATATTCAAGAAAAAATATAATGTGTTTTTCACCGGACTGTTCTTTTTCTTTCAGTTTTTATGGTTTTGTAAATTATTAATTGTCAAATGCTTAATTTCTCTTCTGCCATTGTCTGAATGTTAAAAACATACCCTGAAACACATTACCAATGAAACCGGGTTTTGCCAACTCCCGACCTTTGCAGAAAAATATTTCAGACAATGGAAACATTCATTCACAGGTTAC
>JAIRKZ010000017.1 GCA_031259845.1 Tannerellaceae bacterium
GTTTAAAATTATTCGTTCCTATGGGTTGTATAATCCTGCAAATGGCTATGGAGTCGTTTATCATTTGATAACCTGAGGGGAAAATTGTTTCATTCATTTCTATCCTTACTTCCGGGAGACAGGAAGGATTGCTTAACACGCTGTCTAAGTGATAGGCAACTATTTTCTGTTTGCCGTAGTCGTTTACGTAAAAGGAACGGTGGGCTACATCCACAGTGATGAATCCCATACTGGTCAGTTCATCCGGCCCCTGCCCCCGGTATCCGACGCTGGTTATATACCGGAAGTCGTTTTTATCAAACAGATGGATTAGTTTATCCAGCGCTTTAAAATCCTGGATAAGTAAATAATCCTCTATCAGGTATAACCTGTTAGTCGAACTTATTATCGGGTCTTCTATTTTGATTGCTGTTATTTTATCCCTGACGTCAATAATATTATTGCGTTTACGCTGATATTTCTCCGTTTCGGTGGAAACGGTGCAACTGCAAACGGCGAACGCCAGCAGTATACTCCAAAAGCTGTTCATAAGCATGTAGTTGTTTTTTAAATTATAATAAAGCAAAGAAAGGGCGCCGCCCTTGTGAAAAGCGGCGCCATCAGGTATTACAATAGTGTCACCACCCACCATATTCTTTATATTGTGGATGACTACCATTGCAATAGCAACCACCACTATCATCTATGCAACCATTGGGACATTCAGGGTTTATCTGCCTTTTGGCTAATGCTTCCATATTGTCCTTTGCCAAATCCGGCAAGGCTACTTCATTTTCACTTTGGCCAATGTATAAACCGGCGGCCAAAGCCATACATAGCATACATGCTACAATAACAATCTTTTTCATGTTTGTTTAATTTTACTTTTATACATAAATTAGTTAGTCTCCGCATTTTGCCTACTGTTGTTTGGCAAAAGCAATTTTCTTCTTATCTTTGGCTTCTCCTTCGGTTGAGGGTTGGAGGGGGCTTGCCTGATGCTGCGAACTATCCAGGGCAGGCTCCCCTCTTTGTTTCTCCTCGGTTTCTTGCTGTATTTGTTTGATGTATAATTCTTTCACCTCGTTACTGTAAACGGGGTTCCCTATAACCGTTACCTTATTATCCCTGTCTATGCACACCGGTAATTCAAACCGGTACATTTCTAATAAATAATAAAGTTCTTCTACGCCGCCTATTTTCTTGGGATGAAAGAAAAAAAGGAAGGGTACCGCAGCGCCGGTAGCATAGCGGGTGAAAACAAGACTGTCGGGGAAGATGATTTCTTTTCCATGCCATTCCTGTATCAGATTAACTAATTCTTTCTCCGCCCGGTTGTTTCTGCAAGAAGAAAAGATGAGCAAGATTAAACTTATGAATATGCAGACTCTCATTTTTAGATTATTGTATCAGATTTATTTTGATTGTAAATATATGTATAATTTTCCAAAAAAACAATACATTTTGGAGTAATTCAAGGAGAAAAACAAACGAGGTCTTATCAATCGTCAAAAATAAAGGCGATTGTTTAAGTCGAACCCACGTTAGTTTAAATCTGTCATTTTGCTATTTTGTCACTTTGTCATTTTATCCTCTCCCTGTTTCGCGTATTTGTATCCCAATCCGGGACAACCTCTGAAAACACGCTGTATTTGGCGCTTGCCTTTTGATAAAATAACACGAAAAGAAAGGAATTATTGACTATATGCGCGCCAATTAATCCTGTACAGATATAAAATAAAGCAAAAAGCAGCTGATTGCTATCTGTTTGCTCAATAAAAACAGCGGGTGAAAACAGTTGTTCCAGCGCTGTTCCGGGCCTTCGGAAGCCACTTTTCCGGGCGCTTCCGGGCCTTCCGGTTTTTTATTGCGATGCCTTCGCCAAGTCATTGGGATGCTTTTGCAAAAATATCACAATAACTTTGCAAAGGCATCACAATCCTTTCCTGAAGAGTCCGTCATGTTTTTCCGGAATCTTCCCGCAAAACAGTCAATGCCGGCCCATTTTGCTATGAAAACAACCGGAATCGTCCCTTTCCCTCCAAAGTACCCGTTAGCAGAAAATGGAAATTCCTTACAATCTGTCAGCGAACAGGCCTTAACGGTAGCTTGTTGTAAAATGGGCGGGCTTTCGTTTTGATTTATTTCGTTTTTTCTTTCCGGTTTTTTTGTATCTTGCAACGAAAAAAATAAAACGAGGAGGTTGTATGAAACGAGGATGGTTGGTAATGATGATGATTTTATCGGGTGTGTGTGTTATGCGGGCGCAGATGCCGGCAAAACTTACGTATACCGTTAATAAGGAGGGAAAGATTATGGCTCTTCCCAAATATAAAACATACGAGTTAGCTTTTCCTGCTTATTCTTATAAGCCGTATGCGGCTTCGCATGAAATGGATGTAGAAATGAAGGGGCGAGAGTTTACTCCCGGATTTCAGCTTTCTTTGAATGAAAGCCCGATGGATATACAGGTTTTATCTACTGCTTACCGCCCTTTCTTCGATATATATGCGCCGATGATGCGGGCTGTTTCGCCAATGGCTTTTGATTTCAGGGAAACGTCCATTGTTCCCATCAATGATAACATTACTTTCTTTACTGCCGGAAGCCAGTATACATGGCCCGGTGTGGGCGGGATGACAATGATTAATCCGGGTATGATATGGCGGCAGGCTAACTGGACAATAAGCGGCGGAGGTTTTGCCGGACGGTTCTATACGCCTTTTAATCTTCATCCGGGATATATGGCCGGCGCCAACCTGCAGGTAAGGTATGATGTGAATAAGCGGATTGCTTTGCGCACATGGGGGCAGTATGCCTTTTATGGAAAGAAAGAGAACTACAATCCATACATGTTGGCGAATCCTTTCTATAACCACACCAGCGTGGGTGGCGCCGCAGAATTTATGATTAATGATAACTTCGGGATAGGCGGAGGCGTTAACTATGAATACAATCCGTATAAACGGCGTATGGAGCCTCAATATATGCTATATCCCGTTATCAGGAATGTGGGTATAAAAATAGGCGCCTGGTAATCAGTATCCCTGTCCGGACGGCGGCATACCGGCAGGAGCTACCTTTAGTTCGTATACCGCTGCTTGCACTGCCGACAATAAACCATATCCGTTCCTTACGTTGGTATAGGTGGGAACCGGTTCGCGAAGCCCTACCGAACCGAAAGGGTCTTCGCTCTGTTTCCGTTGCAAGAACTTGGAGCGGTAATATAAATAGTACGATTCCGAGAGGGAATATAAACAGATACGGTTGATAACGGTAAACGACGATAACGAATCGCTATCGTATGAACTGTTAAGCATATTATTCAGCGTAAACTTCAATGTGTGCGCATCGCTATGGATAGCCCTGTCATTGAATATAAAAAAGGAAGTGTTATAATGGTCGTTGAAATAATAATAGTCGTGATAGTAAGGAGCGGGAAAATAAGCAGGGCTTAACTCTTCAAACAGTAAATCTTCATTATGGGTTACGGAAAGAGGCAGATAGATTTTTGCAAGCGTATCTTTCCGTTTTATTAAATATACAGACAGGGCAAGCATATAATAGTTCGTTTCATTCGCCGGTTCCTTAAAACGCAATTCCACATCAATCCTTTTATCTCCGGGATAAGAAGCGGTTGCTTCTTTTACATACATTTGTGTGTCTACCGACAGGATTTCGGGCTGTGAGGGAATGGATACTTCTGCCGAGAGAGGGGCGAAATCGCCGGTTTGCACCTCCATCCGTATCCTGTCTCCTGTGGAAAGATAATAACCCGGCAAGCGGTATTGCCCGTCTTTTTCTCCCTTTTCCATCACTCCCTGTTTTCTGTCGTTCACAAAAACCTCTATGGAAGCCTTGTCGATAAAGTGAACAGGCGGGGGGGTCTGGTCGTTATAATAGCGAACCGTCCGGGAGACGGTAGCCGTTATAACCGAATCTGCAGACAGAGAGGCGTTCAATACGGCAGACGCCTCGGGCAAATCAATGGATAGCTCAATATTCCTTTCACAAGACAGCATGAAGAAACAAATCAGTATCCATCCGGCTTTTATGAAACAGTTCATCCGTTTTTAAAATTTACAGGTATATGAAACCGAAGGAATAACAGGAACCAGCCCTCTCTGATAAGTAGCAAGTTTACCATTCTCCTTAAAATAAGATTGTGTGATATAGAAAGGATTCATCCGGCAATAGGCATTATAGAGGCTGATATTCCAGATACCCATCCTTCCCTTTTTTTTGGGCAGATAGATGTTCAGGCTTAGGTCGAGCCGGTGGTAATCGCCTAATTTAGCGGCGTTCCTGCCCAGCACATAATCGAAGTATGCGTCGTCGTGGAGGGATGTGCCGGAGGCATATCTTTCCAGCGGAATCGTAACCCTGTTGCCTGAAGCGTATGTCCAGGAAGCGCTCAGGTCTGTTTTCGGGCTGAATTTATGGAGAACCGTAAGGTTCAGCTTATGGCGGTTATCGTATTTAAAAGGGAAACGCTCTCCCCTGTTTACCTGTTTATCAGTAAAAATACGGTCGGACCACGACAGGGTATAAGCAATCCAGCCCGACGTACGCCCTTCCGGTTTGCGCGCCCTTACTTCTATCCCGTACGAACGCCCCGAACCCATGGAAACTTTCTTGTCCCAACCCACATAATCGGGGTAAAGGAGGGCATTGTCCTGGTATTCTATCAGGTTGTTCATCGTCTTGTAATAACCTTCCATGGAAAAATCATATTTCTTATCCGGCTTATAATAAGCTCCTGCCGATACATGGCATGCGTTCATCGGTTTTATGCCTGGCGTAACGGGAACCCATATATCGGAAGGCAGGCTGGCGAATGTATTGGATAATTGGTGTACGTATTGGTCTGTTTTGGCGTAAGATGCTTTCAATGAAAGGTTGTTCGTAATAAGATACCGGGCGGAAAGGTGAGGCTGGAAAGACAGGTAGCTTTTTCCTTCCACATGATAAGCGCCCAGCCGTACGCCCGCATTGGCTTTCCACTTGTCGGCAAGCAGCCAGTCGTCTTCTGCATATACGCCCCATTCGTGCGCATAAACAAGAGGTTCGGAATAGCCCTGTTCGTAATTCTGCCGGGTAAGGGGATTACCTGTTGTAATGGCGGTGTATTTATCTTCCGGCGTATAGACATGGTAAAGATAATCCGATCCGAAACGTATCCGGTGGCGGGGCGTGGGCGAATAATCAAAGTCCGAACGGAAACCGGCGTCGCGGATACCGGAACGATGCTGATAGTATTTTTCCTTGAATGGTTCAACGCTTGAGGGGTCGAAGTCGTAAGGCGTAATATTGTTGTCTATCATCTTTGTTTTGAACTGTGAATAAGAGGCCTTGAAATTGCCGAACAAATTCCGGCTGAAGAGGTACGTCCAGTTTAAAGACGATACGATATTCCCCCATCGCCAAATCAGCTCCTGCCCGTATTTCTTATCGTTAGTTTTATACCATTCGGTAGACCGGAGGCGGTCTTGCCCCATATAGAAATTAGCATACAGGCTGCTTTGGGGTGAAAAGGTATGGTTTAGCTTCGCGTTCAGGTCGTAAAAGGAATAGCCCATAAAATGTTTATTCCCGTATTTATCTGCCTTATTGGCGATGGCAAAGAGGGGAGCCGTGAGGGCGTCGAACCATGTACGCCGGAAAGCGATATTGAACGAGGTGCGGCCTTTAACGATTGGGCCTTCTATCATTGCTTTGGCCATCAGTAAGCCAAGGGATACGTTACCGTGGTAATGCTGCATATCGCCGTCTTTCAGCCTTACGTCGGCAACGGAAGAAAGCCTTCCACCGTACCGGGCCGGAAAGCTTCCTTTATAGAAATCCACGTTTTTTACCACGTCGGGGTTGAAGGTAGAGAACAATCCGCCTACGTGGTTTACGTTGTATAGCGGTATGCCGTCTATCAGGAACAGATTCTCGTCCTGGTTTCCCCCCCTTACAAACATGCCTCCCAATATTTCTGTGCCGGAAGCCACGCCAGGCTCGTGGTGCAGGCAGCGGAGCAAATCAGGCTCGCCGAACAGAACCGGCGCTTTGCGGATATGGGCGGATGACAGTTCTGCGTTTCCCATCCGGCTGTTCATCACTTCCGAATAGGGGTCGTTTCCGCTCACCACCACTTCCTGCAACGTACCTGAGGCGGCAAGGGGCATGTCTACCAGCGTATCTTTATCGAGCGTGAGCGTTATTTCGTGCGTTTTATAGCCAACGTAGGATGAGCGCAGCTTCACTTTTCCCGCCGTAAGGGTTATGCTGTAAAATCCATAACTGTTAGATACGCTTCCCTTCCCCGACGCTACCTCCTGCACGGCTGCATTGATAAGGCTTTCGTAAGAGGCGGAATCTCTCACAAATCCGCTGATTGTGTATTGCCGCGGTTTCCTTTTTAGAATAATATATTGCCCGGTAATGCGGTAGGTTATGGGCAGGGAGGCAAACAGGCGCTTCAGGCAATAAGACAGCGGTTCGTCTTTTGCCTTTAAAGACAGCGGAGGGATGTCTGCCGGGAGGGAAGATTCGTAAGAGAAGAACATCCCCGTTTGTTTTTCCAGTTCCAGAAACATATCCGGCGCCGGGACATGATACATCTCCAGGGTAACAACGGGTGTTGGTTCGGACGATTGGGCATGCAGGCAAGCCCCCGGAGGGAAGATCAATAATCCGGCTAACAGGGCTAAAGTACGTTTCATTAATCGTTTAGTTGCTTTTGTCTACGGTAAGGCGGACGTCTAATGTTTGATTGATAATCAGTAATATTTCTTCCAGGGGCAGGCGGTTGAACGTTGCCGTCAGCTTTTCTCCCCGTATCATCGAGCGGCTTATTACCCTTACCTGGTAATAGTCGTTTAAGTCTTCTATTACTCTTTCCAGCGGGGTGTTGTGGAATTGCAACAGGCCTGTTTTCCACGAAAGGAAATTAGCGTCTTCTCCGGTTAGCGTTTGTATCTTTTTTGTCTCCATAGCGTATGATGCCGACATATTGGCTGTTAGTATAACGTTTTCTTTTTCGCGGCCTTCGCCGGCAATAAAGTTTACTTTGCCGGTAGCCACATGTACACGAATGGAAGCGTAGCGCTGGCTGATTTGGAAACTGGTTCCCAGCACTACTACTTCCGCCATTTTCGTCTGGATGGAAAAGGGGCGCGATTCATCCCGCGTTACCCGGTAAAAAGCTTTACCGTTCATCTCCACTTCGCGTCCTTTTTTTCCAAACGTTTTTGCATTATACCTTATCCGGGAGCCGCCCGACATGGAAACGAGCGTGCTGTCCGGCAGATATACCTCTTTCAGTTGCCCGGCGGCGGCAGTTATCTCTACCCACCGGGGCGTATTTGCTTTCCAATAGTAAAACGCAGCAACGGAGGCAAGCAACAGGGCAAACGAAGCGGCCATCGCAAGGTAACGCCTCCGGAAGGCCGGGGGGCGGATACCTTTGGTGCGGGCAAGCCTGTTCCAGGCCTGTTTGGCGTTCAGGCTTCCTTCGCGGTAATGCTTTGCTACGAAACGAATCCGTTCTTCCTGTTTGTCGTATTGCTTTTCGTCCATGCTTATTTTCCTAAGTTGAATTTATATCCTGCGGATAAGCTTATGTTTAGTTTATATCCTGCAGACAGGTTTACCGGATGATAGCTGGCGCGCGTGCCTTCCCACCAGGCTTCATCCCTTAAAGAGAAGCCGCATCCCAGGTTGGCCACCCAGTTTTTCACTTCCATGCCTACGGAGCCGGAAATCCCCCAGTCTAAAGAATGTATTCCTCCGGATTTGGAGTCGGATACATACCGGTATCCGGCCGGATAGGAGATGCCGATTACCGGAAACCGCTGCCATTTCCTGTTATCGTTTATACTGTAAGCGATATAAGGGCCGGCGGCAACGTTTATTTTCACCTCTTCCCTTAAACTCCAGGCATATTTACCCATAAAGGGCAGTTGCAGGAAATGACTGTTTTTTTTCACCGTCATGCGTCCGCCGCCTATTGGATAATAACCGCCTCCATAGAAGTAATCGCCTCCATAGAAAGGAGAATCATACGAGCCGGTTAAATAACTGATTGAATATCCTCCTCCCTGCGTATAATATATTCCTGATTTCAACGAAAAACGTTTGTTCAAATCATACTCTACTCCTACGCCCAGTTTCCAGGTGGAAGGAAAGTAGTAAGACAGGTTTTCCGTCTCGGCCAGTTTTTCGGAAGTTATGCCTATTTCGGGCGTAACAGACCACTGTGCTTTGAGCGTTGTTATAGTCATCATCAGCAAAATAAATAATACTCCTTTTTTCATCCTTGTTCTTTTTTAAGATTTTATTAGTCGCTTTGTCTGTAAGACAGCGTTTTTTTGAAAAACCCCTATTGGCTTTTAAAAAAAATTATCCCAAAAAGAAGGTATAAATCCGGATAGTCGTTTCGCGTAATGCCTTCAGGGCTTTGCTTATCTGGTTTTCCACGGTTTTTACCGACAGGTTAAGCTCGTCTGCAATCTCCTGGTATTTCAGTCCGTCTCGTTTGGAAAGCAGGAATATCTTTTTCCGTTCGGGGGGCAGTTTGTCTATTGCGTTCCATAAACGGGCGTCGCGTTCGGCGTTGTACATGCTTTCTTCCAGCGAACGGTCTTCCGCGTTGGTGAGCGGTTCTTCCAGGGGCGTCCACCCGGCTTGGGCGATAACGGACAGCGAACGGTTACGAACCGAGCGAAACAAATAGGCTTTCAGGTTCAGGATGCGGTTCATGCCCGTCCGCTTGTCCCAAAGGTCGGCAAAGGTTTGCTGAACGATGTCTTCCGCATCGTCTGCCTTATTTATGAAGCGAAGGGCAAATAAACACAAAGGCTGATACAATTCTTTAAAACTACGTTCAAACTCTTCCGTTGTAAAGGCTCCCATATCCGTTTAAAAACAATCAGGCGCAAAGGAAGCTGTTTTTTTAAATAGCAAACGTCGTTTTTATTTTCTTTATTATTCATTATTATTAGCTTACAATTTCCGGGGGGGATACGTGTAGCCGTGGGTTTCGTAAGCGTTGGCGTGCCTGCCCCGGGAAAAACGGCGTATCCGGTGCAAAATGCCGTGCGAAACTCGTCCGTTTCCGTGCGGAACTCGTCCGTTTCCGTGCGGAAATTGCCCGTTTCCGTGCGGAACTCGCCCGTTTCCGCGTGGAAATTGCCCGTTTTCCGCGTGGAAATTGCCCTTTTTCCGTGCGGAAATTGCCCGTTTCTGCGCGGAAATTGCCCTTTTCCGTGCGGAACTCGTCCTTTTCCGCGCGGAACTCGTCCTTTTCCGCGCGGCATTCGCCTGTTTCCGTGCAGCATTCGCCCGTTTCCGTACGGCATTTTCCTGTTTCTGCGCGGAAAATGGCGGCTTCCGGAGGGCAGGAAGCGTATGCGGGGGGTAGTGGCGGGTAATGCCGGGCGCTTTGCGGCGGGTACGGGGCAGATGCTTTTATACCGGAGCGATGAGATACGGAGGCGCATGGTATCACCTGTTCTTCCCGTTTCTTTCCGGCGAAGTATGCGCCCCGGCGATGCAGCGTGAAAAAGAATGGGTTAAAGTAGAATAGCCGGGATAAAATTCCGTATATTTAGAGCCGTTATTTTGCTGATACAATATCTACTAACTTTGATTGATTATGAATAAGTATTTCCAACTTTCTTTGTTGTGCTTCTGCGCCTGGGCATTCCCTTTGCATGCGCAGGATAAAGCCGTTGACAGGATTATCCGCATGGGGCAAACGGATAACCGGGTGATGCGCCATTTAGATATACTGACAAACCGCTTCGGGGGTCGCCTGTCTGGTTCGGGGGCTTTTGAAGACGCCGCTCAATGGATGGCGAGGGAATTTAGAAGCTGGGGCCTGGAGGTGGCGTTTGAAGAAGCCGGGAGCGTGCCCGTAGGGTTCAACCGGGGGCCCTGGTTCGGGCGCATGCTGAGCGATAACGGTATGATTCTGCATTTCGCTACCCCTTCCTTTACGTCGGGGACGAAGGGTTTACAGCGCGGGCATGTACTTTCCGAGCCTGCAACGCAGGAAGAGTTTGCCCGTATGAAAGGAGCGCTGAACGGCGCCTGGGTGTTAATCTCCGGTAAAAACGACGGCTATCCCATCGACCGCACCGCTAAAGCAGATTCTATCCGCGCCGCCATAAAAGCGGAGAATGAAGAAACGGCCAGGGAAAACCGCGAACGCATGCGCCGCAACTGGGAAAACAGGGAGGCCGGCGAAGCGATGTTGCCCTATAAGGAATTTCCGGCCTTATTTTACAGGGAAATGTGCGAGGCGGGCGTATCAGGCTTTATCCAGTCGTCGGCAGTTCCCATCCGCGCGCTATACGACCGCAAGATGATAGACGCCGGCATGATGGACTTCGACAACCTGCCCGAACAGCCTGACATCAAATTAGACGAACACCAGTTTGCCGTTATTAAACAGATGGTAGAAGAGCGGCGCGACTTTATGCTCGAGTTTGATATACGCAACCATTTCCGCATAGGCCCCGTAAAGTATCACAACGTAGTGGCCTCTATCAAAGGAAGCGTGTATCCCGACGAATACGTCATTGTAAGCGGCCACCTGGATGCTTACGACGCGGGAACCGGCGGGATTGATTGCGGAACGGGTATAGGCCCTATGATGGAAGCCGCCCGGATGATAGCCCTGTCGGGAGCCAAGCCCAAGCGTACCATCCTTTTTGTAGCCTTTGCCGCCGAAGAGTTTGGCTTATTGGGAGCCAAAGCGTTTGTCAGGGCGCATCCCGGGAGGCTACTTAAAATATCTAACCTGTTCAACCGCGACGGCGGCCCGCTTCCCCCTGTAGGCATCACCGTGCCTCCCGCCATGTACAACGATTTTGTAAAGATATGCGAGCCCCTCAAGCGCATCCGCCCCGATTATCCGTTTGAGGTAAAGAAACAGGACAAACCAGCCCCGCGCCCGAAAGTAGCCGGAAGCCACGACGGAACCGTCTTCGCCATGGAAGGCGTACCTATCTTCAATTTTACGACAGAAGACTTCAAAGGGTACAATTTCAATTATGGGGAAATATGGCATACCGAGCGCGACTTGTACACCAAGAACATTCCCGAATACCAGGAACACACCGCTGCCTGCATAGCCATCACAGCGCTGGGAGTAGCCAATTTAGACCATCAACTCTCTCGCCAGGGAGCCTACGGGGAGTAAAAGCAGCTACCGGAAGAAATAGCCGAGCGAGAACGTAATACTGTTCTGGTAAACGGGCGATTCGTTGTCGTACCTGTCTACGCGGCGGTCTGTTATGCCGTTGAAAGCGTCGATGGCAAAGAAAATGTTTTTATATTCCACGGCAATCCCGCTGTTTATGCTGAAATCAAAGGCTTTCATCTTTTTGTTGAGGGTAGGGGGCGCCTCCTCCCCCTTTCCGGTCATCTTCATCTTTCCTTCCAGGCGGAAGTCTGGGGCGGGGCCTGCATATACGGCCATCCGTACGCCGCTTATCGGAATATTAAACGCCACGGTAAGGGGGATTTGCAGGGAATAATAACTGGCGTTGTATTCAAGCTGCGGCAGGCCTGCTTCGTTGCGAAGCGTAAGATACGTTCCCCCCCGGTTTACAAGCGCTACTTCAGGACGGAAAGAGAAGCGGCGGTAAAACGGGATATCCGCCAGGCCAGCCACACTGTATCCCATCCGCGCGCCAGACTGATAGCTTACATCCACCTTTTGCGTAAACGCCGTGCGAGCCAGGCCCGCCCGCACGCCAAACGTTACTTTAGCCGCCACCGGCATTGCCGCAGTTGCCATCCACCCTATTAATAACCATTTACCTATATTCATTTTTCTATTGTTTGTGAAACCTAACGAACGTATGGGCAAATGTAAAAAAAAATGTTTACCCCGCCATCCGGGTCAACGCTTTATTCCACGGATTATTTTCACCTCCCTGTCCGTTGTAAGGCGAAACAGGTACACCCCCCCGGGCAGTGCGCCGGTATAAACAGTATCGCCGGGATTGTCTTCCGTCTTCATCAGCCTGCCGTCTATGGAGATGATTTCCAGCTTCCTTACCGCCGCTGCATCCGCGAGGGTGATATAATTGTCGAAAAGCGTAGGCGTAAGCGCCGGGCCGCTCTCTATCCGCAGTTCTGCGCCTACGGTTACATCCCCCTCTACGCTGGCCTGCGCGCTTTCCCATCCATCGTATAAAGCCGATACGGCGTATGTATGCGTTCCGCTTCCGGCCGTAGCGTCTACATAACGGGTGTCTGCTATGGGAGCCGGGTTTACCCTCCGGCTGTCCCTGTACACGCTATAACCCGTTACCTCGGGGAAGGCTGCCGGCACGCTGCTCCGTAGCTGCAGGTTAGCAGCGGGAAGCGGCTGTACAGACATCTTCCCGTCCCACCTCTTTAGCGCCCTGTCCGTGGCCTGCCGGCTCCTTACCGGCTCCGTTCCCTCTTCGGAGGTTACTACGGCGGCAAGGAAGAAATTGAAGTCGAACTCCTCATCTTCCAGATACCCCCATACATCCCCGTCTTCCGACAGGATGTTTCCTTTCCCCATTTCGGCAGGGCCGTTGTCGCACCAGGCCGGGTAAACGTCTTCGCCATAATCCGAAGCGTGGATGGCTACCACCAGGTCTCCGCTGCCGCCTATCGTAAAGGGCGTTTGCAGCGTTACTACGTTCAGCTTGTTATAAACAAGGTTCGTCAGCGCCTGGGTGTACTTCCTGCCTCCCTGTGCGATAAGCAGCGAATACGTTACGCCTTTCGTCGGGGCAAATTGCACGGCCCGCAGCAATTTGTTATGGAAAGGAGCAATCTCGTCGTTCCCCCACCTTTGCCCGAAGTAGAAAGGAATACCGCCGAAGCCCACTGCGTATGCCGTATTGCCCGTTCCCCAGTAAATGGCCTGCCTGTACAGCGGCGCCTCCCAGGTAACCGTCACCCCCACCGCCGGGCTGAAGACAGCCTTCGGATTAGAAGGCGCCAGGTATTCCGCTATAAAGAGGGTTTTACTTACAACGCCCGATTCAACGCCATCCGGGTATACGGCCGATACGCTGTAAATGACCGACCCCGTCTGCGACGGAGTATCCGTATAAGACAAAGCCGCAGTGCTCCCCAGCAATTCACTGTCTTTATACACATTATACCCTGCCGGCGTTTGAGTGGCCGGCCTCTTCCAGGTTAATTCTACCCGGTTATTGGCATAAGTAAGCTGGAGGCCGGAAGGCTTCTCTATAACAACCGGCTCCTTTCTGTAACGCCCGCGCAATGTTTCGCTGTGAGCGCCCGCCGGGTCTAACCATATATCCATCCTTTCCTCCGCCTTATCGCTATATTTGTCCCAGTGATACGATAGTTTGCCGTATAAGTTCATCCCTTTAGGGTTATCGCAATCCGAAGCGCCTCCGCTGAGCGTCCCTGTAATCAGTTTGTCCTGGTTGAAAAGCGGCGAGCCTGAAGAGCCCCCGGCCGTTACGCTTACGCCGTTGGCCGTTTCGTCAAAGATAACATTCCAGTGCGCGCCATCGGCCCCCTCCTTATCGTCGTCGCCCACCCATGAGGCAGACGTAGCGCGCCCGGTAAAGGTAGATATCTTTTTATAATCACCTTCGGGATGATGGATATTCACGCCCGAAGTAGCGGCTGCCTCCCGCCTGTCCCACCCGTTGTAGTAGGCGTAATAGCTGTCTGGTATATCCTGGTTTAATAACAGCAGCAACCCGTCTGACCCTCCGTCGAGGGGAATAGATACCACCTTCCGGCAGCCGGTCATCGTTTGAGACGATACGGCAGGCGAATCGTCGTCGCACCCGCTCCTTTCATAATGGAAATAGAACATCCACTGGTTGTAGTCCGACGCCGACGCCTCGGCTTCCAGCGTAGCGGAGCAATGATACGCCGAAAGGATATAGGGCTTGAAATCTTCGGCCGTATTATTCACCAGCGAACCGGAGCATAAATACGCCTCCCGGCCGATACGCTGAATCATCTTGCACACCCCCGTCTTCTCCGTCTGCCAGTCGTCGCCCTCCTCGCAGTTGATATTGATATAGCACGATGAGGTTTCGCTTCTGGCAGAAGGATTATCGCCCACCGTTAAATGATTGTACCCGTATCCGATGCTTTCTATTTCTATCCGGGGCTTTTCCCCGCCGGGAGCGGCTACATATTCAAGCACAATATCGTCGCCAGCTATAAACTCGGTAGCGAATTTCCCCGCCTCCGGGTTCGACCGGTGCGTAAAGGCGCCAATCACCTGCGTCTGCCCGGCGTTATAAATAAACAGCTTCCCCCCTTCGGGAATATAGAAAGCCCTGTAATAAAGCATCAGGGCAATCGCCCCTTCCGCCCGGATATTCAGTTGCCACACAGACTCTCCTCCGGGCAATACGCTCCACGCCCCTGCATTGTCTGTCGTAAGGCCGTATTCGATAAGCGTAGCCACCTTCAAAGGCTGCCCCTGGCTTACTTGCCATTCGTCTACCAGTTTCATATCTTCCACATTAAAGCGGACAGGCGCCTGCGCCAGGGGAATTGTGCTTCTCAGCGAGCGGCCATAGCGAAAACTCGGAGGCAGTCCCCCTTCGCTTATCTGTCCATACACATTGTTCAGAGCGAAAAGCAATACCCCGAACAGGATAACGATACGGTAATTCATTGTATTCATTGTATTTATGTTTGCTGGGTGATAATTATAATACAAAAAAAAGAGTTATAGCTTGATGTAGACCTGTTTCTTATATAAGAAATACCCCGGCAGCCAGTTCAGGGCGACAAAAAATACCGCCCAGCCTAACGAGCCTCCGTAATTACCCAATAGAGGCACAAATACGGAGCCGCACATCCATGCTTTGAAGCCGACGCTTGCCGCCAACGTACTTAAAAGAGCAGCCTGTACATACAGGTAGAGTGGATTGACGCCGAAAGATTCGAAGAACATCGTCCCGTTCTTTTTCCCATTTATATCGATAGTCCGGATAAGTAAGGCTAAAAGCAACGAACCGAATCCGCAGGTGGTTAATACGAAGGTGCTGCTCCATATCTTTTTGTTTATCGGGCAACCATAGCTGAGCAGCAGGCCGGCAAAGACAAGAATCGTTCCCAGCATAAACAGGTTGCGGATTATTTTCTCGTTATCCCTTTTACCCTCCAGAATCATCTTTCCGGCGAAGAAGCCTGTTAGCACATGGGCTACGCTGCCTGTTGTGCTCAACAATCCTTCCGGGTCGAAAGCGATGCGCGTCCCGTTGGCCATGGTATCGGTATACAGATGCGCTTCGCCCAGTATGGCGCGGTCGGTCACTGCAATGATATTATCGGGCGACAATACCGTACTGCCGGTGAAAGCCAGCAATGCCCAATAGAAAACAAGGATTCCGCCCGCTACATGAAGCAGATATTTATGATTTATCGTCAGTCCGATTAACGAACCGATTCCGTAAGCTAATGCCAACCGCTGCATTACGCCCGGTATCCGCAGTTGTTCGAACGGAGCGGAACCGCCCCCGAGTATGTTTCCGAACAAATTCAACCCCAATCCCACGAGGAAGATAAGGACTGTCCTTTTCAATACTTTGAATACGCTTTCTTTTGACAGGGTAAAATTATACTTGCGCAAAGAGAAGTACATGGATGCGCCCATGATAAACATAAAGAAAGGAAACACGAGGTCGGTTGGCGTCAGCCCGTCCCAACGGGCATGCCGCAGGGGCGCGTAAACATATTCCCAGCTACCCGGGTTGTTTACCATAATCATTCCTGCAATGGTTATCCCCCGCATTACATCGAGAGAGAGTAGTCTTCCTGTTTGCTTTTGTGTCATTCCGGTATATATTTGTTTATATGTACAGAGAAGTGACAAAAATAACAAGTTTATTTGTTTTCTTAGAATTTCCAGCAGAGAAGTGTGTTAATCTCTGTTTTATTCCTTCCTTCTATTTCCTCCAAGTCTGTTCCGATACGGTTCCTGTCGGAATAATGCGTATTGGCCAGTTTGGCCGAAAGGGATAACTGCCGGGATATCTTCCACCGGAAAACGCCCGACAAACGATAGCCTCCTCCATAAAGCTGAGGGGCGCTGAAGACATACAGGATATTATTTTCGCCCGAAAAAATACGGCTGTTATAATCCGTTGTATGAAATATCGCCCCGAACAAATCCAGGTGGAAAGGGCTATCCGGTGGCTTCCAGCTTATCTGTTGAGACAGCATAACGCCGCGGCTATCCTCTTGGTTTTCCCCGGTATGGATAATCCCGTCTAAAGATGTTTTCATAAGGGCGGCCAATACGCTGTATTGCATCTGGAAACGCATACGGTGTTGTTCGTAAGGCAGTATGGAAACGGCCGGAGCGGCGGAGGGCATCCCGTTTTGCTCTTTCTGCCTGTATTTATACCGTACATAAAAGGAGAAGTTTTTTACCTGCGTAAAGTCTGCCTGTAGCATATACTCCCTGCCCCAGGAAGGCGCATCCGCCTGGTAGGTTGGCCGGCGAAAACGGAAGAAGTCTGCATAGCCGGCTATTTTCCAGCAGGGAACCGGCATAAATTGCATGCCGGTATACAGCCCCTCTTCGTTTTGTACAGACGAGCTTTGTGCAAAAGCCTTCCCGAAGAAAGCCTGGTACTTTTCGTCGTAATAGCGGTATACGAGCAAAGCAGAGAGGTAAGAAGCCGGCGTAAGCTGTAACCCGTTCAGTGTGGCAAACGATTTATTGGCGCTCACGGCTGTTTCTCCATACCATTTAATATAGTGGTTTTTCAACAGGTAATCCACACTTGCATTCGCATTCCGGCTCCCTCTGAAATAAAAGAGGTTATAGGGTTTCGGTTCGGGCTCAATCGCGAATGGTGCGAACGAACAGGAAAGAGCGGTTATCCCCAGGCATACATCCGGGGTAGCATACCGGATATTGCCGCCGAATGTTTTCACAGGCAGCAGGCCCTTCTTTTCCGCTTCGCGGGGGATACGGTGCAGGCCATCTGTTTTGAGGGAAGAAACCGTTACGCTGCTGGCCGGGTTCGCATCCAGTTTTCTTTGCGAATAAAGCAGGCTGATATCTATATTCTTTATCGTAACGGTAGCCGCCGCTCCCCGGAAATAGTCGTTTTCATTGGTAGAGAAATGCCTGCGGAAACCGTATGCCTTCCTTTCGGCTTGTGTTACCAATGCATTCTTGCCGGGAGAAAACTCGTTGCTTACCACCAATCCCTGCCCGAACGACATATTATAATCGCCAACGACAAGTGTTTTCAGCCATTTGGTTTCTTTCAGTAAAAAGTAGAATGAATAATAGTCGTACCCCTTATGGCGCGTATTCCAAAAAGCTTCCCCGGCATCCTTTTCCCCGGCAAAACCCATTTGCAACCGGTCGTCTGACGTAAACGAATAGCGTATGGAGTGATAAAAAGGCTCTCCCAGGTATTGCCGGTTGGGATATTTCTCCAGGATGCTATCCGGCTGCATACGGTAGCCTTTCTTTTGTTGAAAACAGTTATCATATCTGATTTGTAGTTCATTGGAATTATATTTCAATAAGTTCCTGATCGTGAGAGGGCGTTTATCAACCGTCAATTCGCCTGCATAAACAAATGGCAGTAACAGTTCTACTGTGGGGAAGTCCAGTTCCTTTATCTGTTTTAACTCATAGATACTTGCCAGCTTGCCGTATTTTTCACGATAAGACAGTATGTTCTCTATCTGGCGGCCGGATAAAAAAGGGAGCTTTTCCAGCTGTTCCGCCGTCACCCCGTTTAATTCAAAAGGGTGGTCTTTCAGATAAGACAGTTCGTGATACAGGTTTTCAACTTCTTCCGTATTTTCGTTTTCAGCAGCCATATCCCTGATATATTCTTCCCATTTATCAGGGAAAAAGACATATTGCCCTTTCAGTTCGTAACTATTTATAAACATAGTTATCAGCCCTAAAAAACAGTTTATAAACAATTTCTTCATAGCCCTGTTAAAAAGTAAATTGCAGGCCAATGCCCGAACTAACGCCCAATACGGGATGATAAACGATAGCGACATCAACGGTAAACGGAGAAAAGCAATACCCTGTTCCCAAAGAAGGAAGCAGCGGGCTTCCTTTTATTCCCGTACGGATACTGAAGTCTGTAAAGGGCTGGTATTCCATCCCCACCGCCCCGGTTACAGCCTGTTCGTCATTATTTTCTATTGCACATACAATGAATACATTGTTTATAACTTCCCAGCGAATGCCTATCTGTATTAAGTACGTTTCAAAATCCTTTATTTCAATAGATTCATCACCTAATTGAACAGAAGGCATATTCATTATCAATAAAGCTATCAAGCAGTTATCAACAGGCGCAAAAGTCAGCCCGACGTCGGTTGACAGTAGCCCGGCCTTGTCTTCAAACAGTTCTGTTTGCAGAAAAACATATTGAAAACCAACGCCCAAAGCCCATTGCCCGTTTAGTTGTTTGGCCAACAACAATCGAAGCTGGCTTTCCCTGTAAGCATCATAGCCAAATGTTGAAACGCCTGCCCCAAAAGAAAGAATACGGTTAGGGAAATAAATGCTTCCGTTAAAAGTCCCCAATTCCTTTACCCCATACCGGTTAAAATAGTTCGTGCAAATACGATTATTTGCATACAAAGCCATAAGGGAAGGATTGAATAACGCCGAAGAAATTGCTTCATTCCCGCCCATTCCTATACTCCGGGCATCTGCCATGCGGAGATTGTTAACAGCCGGCACACAAATGTAAGGATAGAAAAACAGCAGCAGCAAACATACATGTCTTTTCATACGATAAGCTTTTGGTAACAAACACTCATACAAAATACCTCATTTAATTCGGCACAAAGGAAAAAACAATATTTGACATCGTCAATTATAATAATACCTAATTTTCCGGGGTGTACGACAAAATTCCCTGCAGACCCAATCCCGGCGTTTTTTTATGCAGTAGGAGATTTGGGCGCATCCCCCGCCGGTGTCGGGGGGCCGGGCTTTCCGGTGCAAGTCCTCCTCCTCCCTCCGGTCGTCGTCAGCCCCTTCTGCAAAGCATCGCCACGCCACGAATCCGGGATTCACGCAAAAACGAACGGCGGGGACGTTGCACGCATGGTGTGATTTGCTCCGCCGGGTGACGGGGACGTTGCACACATGGTGTGATTTGCTCCGCCGGTTGGCGGGGAGACAGGAAAGGGCTACGGCATGGCCCGCGCAAGGGATTGCAGCGTAAAGCCCGTTCCCCGCCCCCCGACCGCCAGAGGAGGGGGATGCGCCCAAAGCTCTCCCCTTTACCCCCGGAGCGGCCGGTTTCCCGGATAAAAACTGCCGGAATTGAATCTGCAGGGAATTTTGTCGTACACCC
>JAIRKZ010000032.1 GCA_031259845.1 Tannerellaceae bacterium
CTTTATTTCTTGTTCTTGGGCCTTTATTTCTTGTTCTTGGGGCTTTAAATCCGTTACCTGGAGCTTTAAATCCGTTACCTGGAGCTTTAAATCCGTTACCTGGAGCTTTAAATCCGTTACCTGGGGCTTTATTTTTATCTGTAGTCCTTGGGGCTTTGGTGAAATAATACCCATCGCCGGGGATGTATCCCTGTCCCCCAACTATGCCGGCAAAGGGGGAAGGCTTGGGCGCAGCCCGCAATAGACTGCGCAAGGGATTGCAGCCCAAAGCCCTGCCCCCGACGCCCCGGCGGGGGATGCGCCCAAAGCTCTCCCCTTAACCCCCGGAGCGGCCGGTTTTCCGGATAAAAACTGCCGGGATTGAATCGGCAGGGAATTTTGTCGTACACCCTCATATTACTGTATATAGGCTTGTTTCCATTTTTTGCCGTATCTTTGCCCGTATAATAAAAAAAACAGGGAGTAAACGATGATATCAGATATAGAATCTATCAGGAAGGATTTCCCGATACTCGGCCATACCGTATATAATAAGCCGTTGATTTATTTCGATAATGCAGCCACTACACAGAAACCGAGGCAGGTTGTAGAAAAAATAGAAGAGGGTTATTATAATGTAAATGCCAATATTCACCGGGGCGTTCATTTTCTCAGTCAGGCGGCAACGGAAGCCCACGAAAACGCCCGGAAAAAGGTGCAACAGTTTCTTCACGCCCATTCGCCCGGCGAGATTATTTTTACCAGGGGGACAACCGAGGCCATTAATCTGGTGGCTTCCAGCTTTTCCGATGCCTGTATGCAGCCCGGCGACGAAGTCATTATCTCCGGGATGGAACATCATTCCAACATTGTTCCCTGGCAAATACAGGCTGCAAGGAAAGGGATTGCCATCAAGGTAATACCTGTCGGCGAAAAAGGCGAGCTTTGCATGGACCGTTATAAGGAACTTTTTTCCGAACATACCCGGCTGGTATCGGTAACACACATCTCGAATGTGCTGGGGACGGTTAATCCGGTGCGGGAGATTATTGAGATAGCCCATACGCACGGCGTGCCGGTTTTGATAGACGGGGCGCAGGCCGTTCCGCATCTAAAAGTAGACGTAGAGGCGTTAGGCGCCGATTTTTATGTTTTCTCCGGGCATAAAGTATATGGGCCTACAGGTATCGGCGTATTGTATGGCAAAGAAGAGTGGCTGGATAAGCTGCCTCCCTATCAGGGGGGAGGCGAAATGATTGCTACCGTTACGTTTGAAAAAACGGTCTTTAACGAGCTTCCTTTCAAATTTGAAGCAGGTACGCCCGATTATATCGGCAGTACGGCGCTGGCGGAGGCGCTGCGGTATGTAGAAACAATCGGGGTAGAGAACATTGCCGCTTACGAAAACGACCTTATGCAGTATGCCACAGAAAAGCTGACTGCCATAGAGGGCGTCCGTATTTTCGGGCAGGCCAGGCATAAAAGCAGCGTACTCTCTTTTTTAACAGGACACATTCACCACTACGATATGGGCATGCTGCTCGACCGCTTCGGGATAGCCGTACGTACAGGCCATCATTGCGCCCAGCCATTAATGAAGGTATTGGGCATTGAGGGCACGGTGCGCGCTTCTTTTTCATTCTATAATACGAAAGAAGAAATTGATACGTTTATTAATAGCGTGGAACGAGTTCGAACCTTGTTGTAATAAATAAACGATATGCTGTATTATATTAAAAAATACCCATTTTCCCTGGCTATTACCCTAACGGTTACTTACCTGTCATTCTTCCGCCCCCCGTCTATAAACACACCTTGGTTTGACGGAGCCGATAAAGTGGTTCATTTTTGCATGTATGCCGGCTTGTCGGGCATGCTGTGGATTGAATTTTTGCTCAATCACAGGAAAGGCGGATTGAATGTAAAACGGGCCATAGCGGGAGCTGTTGTTTGCCCGGTACTTTTTGGAGGATTGATAGAATTGGGCCAAGCCGGCCTGACGCGCTATCGCGGAGGCAGCCTGCTGGATTTCCTGGCCAATACTGCGGGCGTCTTTATCGCCTCGCTTATTGCCTGGTATATTTTGCGCCCTTTTATATTAAAAAGGAATTAGTATCCATGCTCCTGCCCTGCCTCGAATCAAATCGTACCGAAGCCGGTTGCGACGAAGCCGGAAGGGGCTGCCTGGCAGGGGCCGTTTTTGCCGCCGCCGTAATCCTTCCTCCCGGTTTTGCACATGATGAATTGAATGACAGCAAACGGCTGAGCGAGAAAAAACGGTATGCCTTGCGCCCTGTTATCGAGCAAAGCGCGATAGCCTGGGCTATCGGAATGGTAACGCCCGAAGAAATTGATAAAATCAATATATTAAATGCTTCTTTCCTGGCCATGCACCGGGCCGTGGAGCAATTAGCTACCCAACCGGAGCATTTACTGATTGACGGGAACCGCTTCACCCCCTATCCCGGTATTCCCCATACAACGATTATAAAAGGAGATGGCAAGTTCCAGAGCATTGCGGCCGCATCCATATTGGCCAAGACATACCGGGACGATTATATGAACGCTCTCGCCCTGCATTATCCGGCCTATCGCTGGAACGAGAACAAGGGCTATCCCACCCGGGCCCACCGGCTTGCCATACGGGAATTGGGCATTACGCCTCATCACCGCAAAACGTTTACCCTGCTTCCGGCCCAGCTTGCTTTCGAGTTTCACTGAAAATTGCTTTTTCTAACATGTCACTATCTTAAAGCCTCGATATTGATTCTCAATTCTTCAATTCTGTTCTTACATTTTTGGAAAAACAGAAAGTGATTTTTTTGAGATGAGCCGCCGCTGATCATGGTAGATTTTCCGATAAGATCATTAATCCATTGCTCTGTTTCTCTGCATAACAGGACATTGTCGGTGGCGATGTTGTTTACTGTATACAGTTTTATCGTACAAGTCCATTTGTCGCCTCGCCGAGTCAGCATAAAGTTGTTTTCAAGATCGACACTACAAATGTACATCGAAAACGGCGTATCCTGTCCTTTGAAACCGTTACGGGCAAACCTCGAAACGCTGTCTATTATGTCGCTTAGTTGGTTTAGGAGATCATGGATGATTTGTTTGTCTTCAAAGGCATTCATTTCAGCGTAATACATTAGAAGACGCAGTATCGTATCGATTGTTTGTTCCGTCCATATCTCTTTGGACGGGATACGCATGTAGGCGCGATACATATCTTCATATATCGACAATATGGCTTTTTTGTCTAATTTACTGCAAAATTCCTTGTACAATACCTTCTCTTTGTTTATAATATCCGCCCAGACATAAAGTTTGAAAAACAACAAATCCGTTTGATTGAGAAAATGATAGAAAGGAATGTCTTGAGCTGTAAAAAACATTTCCTTGTCTTTGACGGATGTTAAGGCAGATAACGTTTTTGAAAGACGTTCGATATAATTTATATAACTCGGTTGGCAGGTCATATTTACGGGCATGTAGATAAATGAGCCGTTTTGAGTATTTACCGATTCGGCTTCTTCACTTAAAATCTTGTCGACAGACAGATTATAATGTTTACATAATTTGGATACTTCGGTTAAGGAAAGCTCCGTATCGCCGCGCATACGCCTATAAACGGCATCCTGACTGACACCCAGCACTTCTTCCAACTCAATTGACATCCGATACTGTTCGAGCGTGCGAGATTTGATAATATCAAACAATTTTCTCTGTAAATTCATAGGACAGTTTTTTATCGGCTATAAAAATACAGAAATAACGCGGATGGGAATCGGTTACTAATAGGATTTTCTCATATTACTTAAAACTTAGTTCTCGTTGCGCTTTTGTTAATGCTTTGCCGGCAGACAGTATCGGCGACACACCAAGAACGTTTACCATTGCAGATAACGCGCTTTCCTTGTCTGATGCGTCAATGATTTGATATAGTAAATTGTTTGCTTCTAAAAGATTAATAGAGTCTTTTAGACTTGTTCCGGCGTTTTCTTCACTTTTGCCGTTTTTAGTGTTTGCCGTATCGGAATACACAAATATAACATCATAATACTTAGCCGCATAATTGACTATAACTTTTTCCATGCTCTTTATGATGGAAGCCTCATGTATAAAGTCGGTTTGATTGGAGCGAGGCATAAGCCATAATAATTCTTTTAACACGCTTCCCTGCGATACAAAGTTTTCGCCATATCGCTGTTCTGCTATAAGCCGTTCCGTAAACGCGCCCATGCAATATATGAACGATTCCGGCCATTGACATAAGTTAATATCCGGCTTTAAATCGTATCGATGAGCGAAAAGAGAATATGACTGACCGACTATCAAATCATAACCTGTCATGATTGATAAAGTCTTGGATAATAAAAGATTGTCCGAATTGTTTAATCCTGTTGTCGCTATTCTGTTCATCATAACTGTCTTTCTAACCTGAGTTCGACGTAAGAAAGGTATAAAAAATTGGTAAGTTGCCAACGATTCAGGGAGAAAAAAAGTTAACCTATAAATAGTTGGAAATAAAACAGATATAAAATTAGGAAAAATAAATATTTCCGGCTAATTTTGCACACGAGGACACAAAGAAGGGGCA
>JAIRKZ010000057.1 GCA_031259845.1 Tannerellaceae bacterium
AATGAGATGTCATTGGCCTTTGGCGTATATAACACACTGGCCCAACAGTTGGAACAAAACAGGCTTCGCATACAGGAACAAACGCCGGTTTACACGGTTATCGAACCGGCTACGGTTCCGCTGCAAAAATCTTCTCCCAGGAGAGCGCTTATTTTAGTTAGTTTTGTATTCCTGGCATTTTGTGGAGCGATAGGATATCTTTTGGTAAAGGATACTTTTGTTAAGCGTTAACCACCTATCATTACAGTAGGGCAACCCAGTACTATACTACCGCCATGAGCAGTAGCATCACCCATACGCGCACCGGGTCCGATAACAGGGCCTCCCACATGAGGAAGAGATGCGGGAAAGTCTGGAGTTTGCATCGGACATGTGTGCATATCCGTTATTTTGGCTGCTGGAGGCATACTTTTTTCATTTTTAGAGTTAATTAATCATCACCACAGCGCCTTTTACCACAGTCTGCCCCGAAGCTGACAACTCTGCCTTAGCATCCCCTTTAGCTGTAAATTCCGTCTGCGCCTTCGCTTCTATTTTGAGTCCTTCCATTGTGGTATTCGATTTTGCTTTCAGGCTCAGATTGGCGCCTGATTCAACCGCTATATCCGTTTGGGCTTTTAACGTTATATTTTTCACCGATTCAATGGTAATACCACTTTCGTCCATCTTTATCCGATTCTTGAATTGATCGGATAAACTGATTGATTTACCCTGGCCTCCGATATCTACCCTTTTACTGTCAGGTAAGAATATTGATAAGATATTATTTTCTTTATCAAACTCTATTTTGAAACGGGACTTGAAAACAGCCAAAGCATTGAAGAAAAAATCATATTGATGTTTTAATATCAAAAATAAAGCGTATCTTTGCTGGCAAAAGAAACCGAACTTTGATATTCAATTCGTTAGAAAATCATGGGGCTGACCGGTTTAGACTGCGGGTAGAAGTGGTTTGTAAGCATGTAGTGCGTAGTTGGCTTGCACTTAAATCTCAGACAACAAGCTATTAACTGGCGAAAATAATTACGCTCTCGCTGCTTAATCGAATAACAGTAGATTAAAGCTTTATTTCGGTACAAGGTACTGAAACGGGACATCACCCGGATGCTGTTGCTCCGAAGCGGTCTGATTAGGTGGTGCGGCAATATCGGAGATAGCTTAAAGGAAACCTCGGGCTTTAAGCAAAAAATTAGAGGATAAGGTTAGAGTTGGTAGCTTCGGTCTTGCTCTCTCTCGACAATCAAAGCGAAGATAAACATGTAGAAAGCAAATAAATTCCTCGTTTGGACGAGAGTTCGAATCTCTCCAGCTCCACAATTTACAGGGACTAAATATGCTTAGTCCCTGTTTTTTTTGAGTAAATGACGAAGTGTAATTTGATGGAAGTGGTAAAATATTGGAAGATAAGTAGTATATTTGTTCCCCGGCTGTAAAAAGCCTTACTGTAAGATAACAAGATTAAATTAATTAGGTACATGGGAAGAGTTTTAGTGATTGGCGCCGGAGGCGTTAGTACCGTGGCAGTTAAGAAAATGGCAATGAATGCAGACGTCTTTGCCGACATACTGATTGCCACCCGGACCAAACAGAAAGCGGATAAAATAGCGGAAGAGATTAAAAACGTAAACGTACAAACGGCTCAGGTAAATGCGGATAACGTAAGCGAGCTTGTTGCGCTGTTTCATTCGTTCAAACCGGATTTAGTGGTAAACCTTGCATTGCCCTATCAGGACCTGTCCATTATGGACGCATGCCTGGCATGCGGCGTAAGCTACCTGGATACGGCAAACTATGAACCGCTGGATGAGGCAAAATATGAATATAACTGGCAATGGGCTTACAGGGAACGCTTTGAAAAGGCCGGGCTGACGGCTATCCTGGGCTGCGGTTTCGACCCCGGCGTTACCGGTGTGTTTACGGCTTATGCCGCGAAACATCATTTTGACGCAATTGAATACCTCGACATTGTAGACTGTAATGCCGGCGACCACCATAAGGCCTTCGCCACGAACTTTAATCCCGAAATAAATATCCGCGAGATAACCCAGCGGGGCAAATATTATGAAGACGGGCAATGGAAGGAGACAGACCCGCTGTCGGTACACAGGCCATTAGACTACCCCCATATCGGGCCGAAAGAATCGTACCTGATGTATCACGAAGAGTTGGAGAGCTTAGTGAAAAACTTCCCTGCCATCAAACGGGCGCGTTTCTGGATGACCTTCGGGCAGGAGTATCTGACGCATCTCCGGGTGATACAAAATATAGGCATGTCGCGGATAGACCCGGTGATGTTTAATGGCGTAGAGATTATCCCGATACAATTCCTTAAAGCCGTACTCCCGGACCCGGGCGATTTAGGCGCGGATTATACCGGCGAAACGTCTATCGGTTGCCGTATACGCGGCTTGAAAGACGGTAAGGAACAGACCTGTTATATATACAACAATTGCAGCCATGAGGCGGCTTATAAGGAAACAGGCGCCCAGGCGGTGAGCTATACAACCGGCGTCCCGGCCATGACAGGCGCTAAATTGTTTATGGAAGGGCTTTGGAAGAAACCGGGCGTTTGGAACACGGAAGAGTTTGATCCCGACCCATTCATGAAAGAACTGAACGGACAGGGATTACCCTGGCATGAATTATTTAATGTAAACCTGGAATTGTAAATATGGCGATACAAGCAGGCGATAAAGCGCCCGAAATAGCAGGACTCGATCAGAATGGGAACGAAATAAAGATGACCAAAAAAAACAATAGACAATAACATGGAAGAAACAGGTAAACCGGCTGCAAATACGGATAAATTAAAAGCGCTCCGTGCGGCAATGGATAAAATTGAGAAAACGTACGGCAAAGGCTCAATCATGAAGATGGGCGATGAGGCGGTAGAAGAAATAGAAGTGATCCTTTCCGGTTCGATAGCCTTGAATGCCGCATTAGGCGTAGGAGGATACCCAAGAGGACGCGTAATCGAAATATATGGCCCCGAATCGTCAGGTAAAACAACGTTGGCGCTCCATGCCATTGCGGAAGCGCAGAAAGCGGGCGGTTTGGCTGCCTTTATAGATGCCGAACATGCTTTCGACCGTTTTTATGCCGGGAAATTAGGCGTTGATATAGAGAACTTATACATTTCGCAACCCGATAATGGAGAGCAGGCATTGGAAATTGCAGAGCAGCTCATCCGTTCCTCGGCCGTAGATATTATCGTGATCGACTCTGTGGCCGCCCTGACTCCCAAAGCGGAGATTGAAGGAGATATGGGCGATAGCAAAATGGGATTGCAGGCTCGTTTGATGTCGCAGGCGCTTCGTAAATTGACGGCTGCTATCAATAAAACGAAAACGACCTGTATCTTTATCAACCAGTTGCGCGATAAAATAGGTATCTCATTTGGAAACCCGGAAACTACTACCGGCGGCAATGCGCTGAAGTTTTACGCTTCTGTCCGCTTGGATATCCGCCGTATCGGGCAATTGAAAGACGGCGACGAAGTAAAAGGCAGCCAGGTGCGTGTGAAGGTGGTAAAGAATAAAGTGGCGCCTCCTTTCCGTAAAGCCGAATTTGATATTATGTTCGGCGAAGGCATCTCATATACCGGCGAGATAGTAGACTTGGGCGTAGAGTATGGCATCGTAAAGAAAAGCGGCTCATGGTTTAGCTACAACGATACCAAGCTGGGGCAGGGCCGCGACGCCGCCAAACAATGTATTGCCGATAACCCCGAATTGGCGGAAGAATTATCTGCGCTTATCTTTGAGAAGTTGAAAAAATAAAAGCCTCCGGCCGATATGAAAGAAGTTTATCGTTCTCTTTGCCGTACCGGAGCAGACATACCCCTCTTTTCGAGAGACTGGTGGCTGGATACGGCATGCGGAGAAGATAAATGGGATGTATTAATAGCGGAACAAAAAGGGAATATCCTTGCTGCGATGCCTTTATATATCCCGCATCCCAGGATTGTTTCCATGCCTGCCTATACCCAAACGATGGGCGTGTGGTTTGCCGGAGAAGCCGGCGACGCAAAATATACCACAATCCTGGGGAAACGGCAGGCCGTATGCAAAACGTTTACCGAAGCATTGAAACAATACCCCTCCTTTCTGCAAAACTTCCATTACAAAATAACCGACTGGCTACCCTTCTATTGGGAAGGCTACAAACAAACCACCCGTTATACCTATTTATTACAACATATAGGGGAACAGGATGAGTTGTGGAGTAACATGAGCCTGAACATCCGCCGGAATATAAGTAAAGCAAGGGATAAGTTTCAAATAGAAGTGAAACAGGATATTCCGATAGACGACTTCCTGCGGGTGTATGCCTTGTCGTTCAAGCGACAGCGCCGGAAGCCGCCCCACATCGATACGCTGAAACGCCTGATTGCCAAATGCCGCGAACGGGGACAGGGACGTTTGTGGGGAGGCTATGATAAAGAAGGACGCCTGCATGCGGCGGCCTTTCTTGTGTGGCAGGAAAGTTCGGCCTATTACCTGGCAGGCGGCGGCGATCCGGCTTTCCGCGAATCGGGAGCGCACAGCTTAGTGTTGTGGGAAGGCATAAAAGACGTTTCCCGTTATACATCCTTATTCGACTTTGAAGGCTCCATGATTGCCGGGGTAGAACGTTTTTTCCGCGAGTTCGGGGCAATTCAAACGCCCTTCTTCACAATATCTAAGAACGAACGGAGTTTAGTATACAGCGTTCGAATGAAATTAGGTATATGAATCATGCCATCTCTTATATAATTGATTTCCTGCTTGGCGATCAAAAGTCTGTAAGGCATAACTGCCGGATAGGATATACCTCCGACCCCGGTACGTTTTACCTGTATAACCTGGTGATTGCCGCTTCTTCATTCTTTAACGAACAAGTCTATGGAACGCCCCTGTCCATGCCGGCATTGCCTTTGAAGGAGATAGAAGGCGTCCCCTTACTGTTTGGGGAAGCGGAAACGGCCTGGTATGGAGATACGCTGGTGGTCTATGCGGATATTATAGCAAGCGCCTACTTCCTGCTTACGCGGTATGAAGAGATACGGAGGCGTGGCGTACGCGACGAGCATGGGCGTTTCCTCGGAAAGGAATCGCTCCCTTACCGGGCCGGCTTTATCCACAGGCCGGTAGTAGACGAATACGGAAAACTGTTGCGTGGCTGGCTGCGTGAAACAGGCGTATCCATAACAGAACCCGCGCCCCATATACGGAAAATCTGGCTGACGCATGACGTAGACGCCCCTTTCTATTGCCGCTCGTTGCGTAACGCTATACGTGAAACGGTAAAGGGAAAAGGTATCGGGAGCGCCCTGCGCCTGCTGAAGCAGCCTTTGGAAAAAGACCCCTATTATACGTTTCCCTGGCTGGCAGAACAGGATAACAAGGTAATCAACCTGTTGGGGAAGAAGCGTAGCAATGCCCTGTATTTCCTGAAAACAGGAGGTAAATCGGCGCAGGATAAACCTCGTTACAGCCTGCGTACGCCCGATGGAGCCGCTTTGCTGGGATTGCTCCGGAGCCGGCAGGCCGTAGTGGGTTTGCACAGCAGTTACGACGCCGGCAAGAATCCGCTGCTTATTGCAAAAGAACGGGAGCTTCTGGGGAGGATAAGCAAACAGAAGATACGCCATAACCGCCACCATTACTTAGCCGTGAGGGAACCGGAAGATTTGGCCTTGCTGGAAAGAGCCGGTATCACCGACGACTTCACCATGGGCTACCCGGACGTAGCCGGTTTCCGTCTGGGGACGTCGCGTCCGGTGCGTTGGATTAACCCGGCCAACAAACATGTATCTTCGCTTATCTTGCATCCGCTCGCGATGATGGACGTGGCGCTCAGCGAAGCGAAATATATGAACCTGTCTTATGAGGAAGCCTTCGATTACTGCCTCCGCCTGATTGGACGGATAGAGCAGGCGGGCGGGGAACTCGTTATGCTATGGCACAACGATACGGTATCGGAATTACAAACGCGCGAGGGCGCAGCGGCATGGCATCGCAGCTTGTATGCCGCCTTAACGGACGAATTGGCCAAACGATGAAAATACTGATTCTGTGCGACATGTTCCCCCCGGCTTTCGCCCCGCGTATGGGATACCTTTGCAAGTACCTCGCCGGCGACTGGAAAGCAGTAGTGGTGACGGAACAGATCAGCGACGATAATTTTTCTTTCCTCACGGGCTATGCCGAGGTTACATACATCAATTACTATAAGGCAAGCGGGAGGATGGCCCGCCGGATAGAATGGATAACCATCTTTTTACTCGATTTTTTCTTTGATTACAAAGACCGGAAGATGATAAAGGTAGCCTCCCGGCTATTGAAAAACGGGGATTTCGACGGGATAATAGGCGCCACATACCGTACCTTCCCGCTACCGGCGGCGCGGAAAGTGGCGAAACGCTTCAACCTCCCTTTCGTAGCCGATACGAGGGATATCATCGAACAATATGTGTCTGATGGCTATATCTCCCATTCGTTTAAGACATTTCCCTGGCTGGACGAACTGATAGTGAAAGCCTTTCGCCGGAAATTACTGAAAGGGCGGAACCTCGCTTTACGCCAGGCGGATTATATAACCACGGTCTCTCCCTGGCATGTGGAGATGATGAAACGGTATAATCCACGGGTAGAACTGATATACAATGGGTACGACCCGGAATTGTTTTATCCCGAACAAATCGTAACGCCTGCCTTCCGGATGACGTTCACCGGGCGCCTGGTAAGTTTGGAAACGCGCGACCCGCGGCCGCTCTTCGAAGCCATAGCCCAATTAGCCGGGGAGGGGCATATCTCCCCCGCCACCTTCCGCGTATGGTGGTATACCGACGAGGCTTCGCGCGAAATGCTCCGGCCTTTGGTAAAGGAATACGCTATTGGCGAGTACATGGACTTTTTCGGGTATGTGCCGGGCGATGCGATTCCCGGGATATTAAACCGGAGCTCCGTTTTGTTACAGTTGGCCAATAAAGCCGGCGGCTCCGGGCCTAAAGGCATTATGTCTACCAAGCTATTCGAGTCGTTGGCCGTAGAAAAACCCTTGCTGTGCGTACGAAGCGACGAAAGTTATCTGGAAGAAACCATACGGATTGCCCATGCCGGCGCCTCTGCCCGGACGGCGCACGAAGCCTGCGACTTTATACGCGCCCGCTATAAGGAGTGGGAAGAAAAAGGATACACTGCGGTAGAGGCAGATCGCGAAGTGACAGGGTCTTTTTCGCGGAGCAAACAGGCCGGGCAATTTATGCGTATCTTCGAAAAACTGGCAGAGGAAAGAAAGGCGTATCATGGATAAATACATTAATATCGTTGCGCTGAACGTTCCATACCCGGCCAACTACGGGGGCATAATCGATATCTATTACAAGATAAAAGCCTTGCACGCCGCTGGAGTAAAAATCATCCTGCATTGTTTTGAATACGAACGGCCGCCGGCGCGGGAGCTGGATGAATTGTGCCAGGCCGTTTATTATTATAAACGCCGTACCGGATGGCCGGCGAACCTGTCCGTTCTCCCGTATAACGTTTATAGCCGCAAACATGCCGGCTTGCTGAAGAACCTGTCGGCAAACGATTATCCGGTCTTGTTTGAAGGATTACATTCGTGCTACTATATGAACAACAAACATTTGCCGGGCCGCTTGAAGGTGTACAGGGAAAGCAATATAGAGCACGATTACTATCGTATGCTGGCGCAATCGTGTACGGAGGTAGTGAAAAAGGCGTTCTTCCTTGTCGAAGCCTGGCGGTTCAGGCGCTATCAGCAGATAATCGGGCAGGCCGACCTGACGCTGGCGGTCTCGATGGCCGATACGGACTATCTGCGGAAAGCGTTTCCCGGGAAAAGGATTGAGTTTATGCCCTCTTTCCATCCCGGCTACGAAGTAACGGCTGCGCCCGGACAATCGGATTTTATCCTTTATCATGGGAAACTATCGGTAGTAGAGAATGAACAGGCCGCCCTTTACCTTGTAAGGCATGTGTTCAGCAAGCTAAGCTGTACATGCGTTATTGCGGGAATGGCGCCCTCTGCCCGTTTGAAAAGCGCCATTGCCACATACCCCCATATCCGCCTGGAAGCCAATCCTGCGGAAGAGCGGATGGCGGCGCTCGTTAAAGAAGCCCAGGTTCATTTGCTGGTCACTTTTCAGGAGACCGGTTTGAAACTGAAACTGCTGAACAGCCTCTTTGCCGGACGGCACATCGTCGTAAATAAAGCAATGCTTACCGGAAGCGGGTTAAGCCCCCTTTGCCATATCGCCGATACGCCGGGGGAAATGATTGCCGCCTGCGCCCGCCTCCTGGCGGAGCCGTTTACGCCGGAAGAAACCGCCAGGAGGACGCAATTCCTTATCCCCGCTTATTCAAATAAACATCAGGCCGGAAGGCTTATCCAAATGATCTATGGAGAGAAGTGAACTGACAAAGGCAAGCCGGGCATTGGCCGCCCGATTGCAACAGGTAGCCTGCGACGCCCTACCCATCAGCGATTACAATAAGCGCTATATCCGGCGTATATACCCGGCGCTTCCATACTATCTGGAAATCTACGCCGACTGTATCTACAAAGGCATCCTGTCTGCCGGGATACCTGCTTCGGAGATTACGCTCATAGATTACGGCGGGGGAAGCGGCTTCCTCAGCCTGCTGGCTAAGGAAGCCGGCATAAAGCAAGTGGTTTATATAGACCTCAATCCGCTATCCGTAGAAACCGTCAGCGTATTGGCGCAACAACTGGGCATTGGCCCCGATATTATTTTACAGGGAGATTCCGACGGCCTGGTGAAGGAGTGCCAGGCACGGCAACTAACGCCCCAGTTGTTAATCGGCGCTGATTTGATTGAACACGTTTACGACCTGGAACGTTTCTTCCAGCATTTCCGCCAGATCAACCCTGAGATGCACCTGCTCTTTACAACCGCCTCCACCCCCTATAACCCCCTGGTAAAACGCAGGCTGCATAAATTTATGGAAGACTGCGAGCAGGGCAAGGCCGTAACGCCCGGCTATTATATGCGCCGGAAGAATTTCATAAAAGAAACGTACCCCGCCCTCACCGAAGAACAGGTAGAAGCCTGGAGCCAATGTACGCGCGGGCTTACGTATGGAGATATAGCGAAAACGATAGCCCTGAACCATCCGCCCGTCCCCGAAGACAAATACAATACCTGCGACCCCGAAACAGGCAACTGGGCCGAACGCATCCTTCCCATCCGCTACTACCGCGATTTATTAGAACTGTACGGCTACGAATTAACCATCCAAAAAGGATTCTATAACGTACGCCGGAAAAGTGCGCCCGCTTCCTTCCTTTTCCGCTTCGCCAACGCCCTTATCCGCCGCTCCGGCCCCTTAGGATTCGTCCTGTCCCCCTACATCCTGCTGCAAT
>JAIRKZ010000171.1 GCA_031259845.1 Tannerellaceae bacterium
TCGTCACTCCCACAAAAGCAACCTGTAAAAAAGAAAATCTATCGTTGTTTTTCTCCGTCTCTTAAAAAGAGACGGAATAAAAACAGTTATATCGAGAAAGAAAACAGCAAAAAGGGCTTATTTTTGAATACTATTTGAAAAAATATCGTATGTTTGCAGTCGAAATAAGGTGTCTTTCTATACATCTCTTTTTAAGAGACAGAACAAAATGATTACTTCAAAAAAAGAAATTGTTGCGTTTTCGGTTGCATATAAAGTAATAAAGGTTGAACTTTGTAGTGAGAATAATACGATGAAAAATGGGAAAAGACATGTTTTATAACACATTTCCGATTGTAAATATAACGCATATTGAAACGGATTTGGGATTGATGATTACTGCTGCAACCGATAAGGGTATCTGTATGTTTGAGTTTACCGATTACAAACTGCTTGAACTGGAATTAAGGCAATTGAGCGACTCGTTCAATGCGCCGCTTGTGCAGGGCGATAATCCTCATTTCAACACGCTTAGAGAGCAGATAGGGCAATATTTCAGGGGGGAACGCAGGAATTTCGATATTCCGCTGGATTTAGCCGGTACGGAATTTCAAAAACAAGTATGGCTCAGCCTGTTGCAAATACCCTATGGCAGTACGACAACTTATGCGAAACAAGCCGAACGCTTAGGCAAACGATCTGCCGTAAGGGCTGTAGCCAATGCCAATGGGAAAAATAAAATCTCCATCATTCTGCCTTGCCACAGGGTGATTGGGACAAATGGCTCCCTTACCGGTTATGGAGGGGGAATCTGGAGAAAAGAAAAACTGCTGGAGCTGGAAAGAAAAAATATTGAAATCGTTTCTGTGTGAACATAAACAAATATTTAATATATTTGCTCTCTTTCACAAAACAGTAGAGGAGGCGCTTTTTTATGAGTAATACAGCAGAACAAGAGCAAATGAAGCTCGACGAGCAGATGATAGTAAAAGAATTTGAAGCTCTGTTATACGATTATATCCATTCGAATCACCGGCGTAAAGTAGAAAAGATAACAAAAGCTTTCCTCTTTGCCAAACAAGCGCATGCCAATGTTCGGCGCCGTTCGGGAGAACCCTACATTATGCATCCTTTGGCGGTTGCCCGCATTGTATGTAGCGAAATGGGATTAGGGTCTACTTCCATTTGTTCGGCCTTGCTGCATGATGTGGTGGAAGACTGCGATTACACGGTTGAAGACATAAAGAACATGTTTGACGAAAAAATCGCCCAGATAGTAGACGGGCTTACTAAAATATCGGGAGGTAAGTTTGGCGAACAGGCGTCGGTGCAGGCTGAGAATTTCCGGAGGCTCCTCCTTACGATGAATAGTGATATCCGCGTGGTTTTGATTAAGATTGCCGATCGTTTACATAACATGCGCACATTAGGGTCTATGCTTCCGGCCAAACAATACAAAATTGCAGGGGAAACACTCTATATTTATGCACCTTTGGCGCACCGTTTAGGCTTGTTTACCATAAAGACCGAATTGGAAGACCTTAGCTTTAAATATGAACATCCGGAAGAGTACGAATCAATACACCATAAATTAAAAGCTACGGAGGAAGAACGTAATACGCTCTTTGAACATTTTGCAGAACCCGTACGCGTTAAATTAGACAGGATGGGGCTTACGTATGAAATGCGCGCCCGCGTTAAATCCGCTTTCTCTATATGGAATAAAATCCAAAGCAAAAACATTACGTTTGAAGATGTCTATGATTTATTTGCCGTACGCATCATATTTGAACCGGCGCCCAATATAGATGAAAAAAACCTCTGTTGGGATATTTACTCGGCTATTACGGATATATACCGTATCAAGCCGGACAGGATACGGGATTGGGTAAGCCGCCCCAAAGCAAACGGATACCAGGCTTTACACCTTACCGTAATGGGCCCCGACGGTCAATGGATAGAAATTCAAATCCGTAGCCGGCGTATGGACGAAGTGGCGGAAAAAGGATTTGCCGCCCACTGGAAATACAAAGGAGACAAAATAGAAGAAGATACCGAATTAGGCAAATGGCTGCAAACTATCAGAGAGATATTGGATAATCCTGATCCGAACGCGCTGGATTTCCTTGATACTATCAAGATGAACCTGTATGCCTCCGAAATATTCATATTCACTCCTAAAGGTGAATTTAAGACGCTCCCACAAGGAGCTACCGCCCTGGATTTTGCCTATGCAATCCATACGAATGTAGGAAATATGTGTATTGGGGCTAAAGTGAACCATAAACTGACGCCCCTTAGCTATCGTTTGTCAAGCGGCGACCAGGTAGAAATACTCACATCCCGTTCGCAGGAACCACAAGCGGAATGGCTACATTTTGTAACTACGGCAAGAGCGCGCACTAAAATAGAAACTTCGCTCCGGAGGATTAAAAGAGAGGAAGCAAAGAAAGGAGAGGAAAAGGTTGTTTCGGCTTTTAGAAAAGCCGAAATAGAACCGGATTCGGCAAGGATGGATAAGCTGGCCATATTTTTTGGTTTTCCTAAACGGGAAGATTTCTTCTATTCTGTAGAAAAAGGGAGCGTAATATTACCCGAGAACTTAAAGAAACTGCTCATAGACAAAAGCAGCGCTAAATCTGTGTGGAATCCGCTGATAAAAGTGTTGACAATAGGTTCTAAAAACAAAAAGGAAAAAGAAGAAAAACCGCAGGAAGCAACAGAGAAGCCCAAAATAGATAAGAGCAAACCCTACATATTAACCGAACAGGCTTTCGGACATAATTATATTGTAGCTAAATGTTGCAAGCCTATTCCCGGCGACGATGCTATCGGTTTTATCAACGATGATGGCAATGTAGTAGTACACAAACGCTCCTGTCCTATGGCAACACGGCTGAAAAGCAGTTTTGGCGAACGGATTGTGTCTACTGAATGGAGTAGCCATAAAAACACCTCTTTCGAAGCTACGCTCGAAGTACAGGGCATTGACTCTTTAGGCGTACTGAATATGATTACTCAAACCATATCCAATGATTTTAATGTAAACATACAACGCCTCCTGATTGAAGCAAAGGATGGCGTATTTGAAGGCAGGATAAAGTTAAAGGTACATGATGTGGAAGATATTCAACGTTTATGTTTAACTCTTTCCAAAATAAAGAACATCAAATCTGTTGGACGTGTAGCCGATTAAAAAGGCAGGTCGTCTGTTGGGTTGGGGGGCGGAAAATCCGGGACAAAAGACGCCGGAGCGGCGGCAGATGCGGAATAGTCCGGTACAGCAGCAGGAGTTCCCGTATTGGCACGCTCCACTTTCCATGCGTTAATATTCGTAAACCAGCGCCCGTTATATTCGCGGCTCTCTATGTCAAAATAAATCGTTAAATCTTCCCCCGGTTGAATAGCCGCCTGTTCAATCTTATCATTCCCGAATAACTGAAAACATACTTTCTTTGGATATTGGTCATACGTTTCCAATACATATTCCTGTTTTTTCCATTCGTTTCCGATTTTGCTTACACCTCCCTGTTCCGGTAACACGGCGATAATTTTTCCTGTAATTTCCATTTCTTTTATTTGTTATTAATTCGATACAAAAGTAATTTTTCCCCGCAAAATATTATTCAACCGGGTTTATCGCATCAAACGCATTTTTTAAAGAGAGTAACTCTTCTTTGATCTTCTTTAGTTTGTGGACAATTTCTTCTTCACGAATCGTATTTGCTTTATTCTCTTTTAATTTCTGCCGGGCGCCAGCCAACGTCATCCCTTTTTCTTTCACTAAATAATGAACAAGCCTGACAGACTCAATATCTTCTTTTTTATAAAAACGAATCCCCCTGTCATTGGTTTTAGGGTGAATAAAATCGAACTCTTTTTCCCAGAACCGCAAAGTAGATTCATTCAGGCCAAACATTTTAGCTACCTCTCCGATAGAGGAATATATTTTTAAATCCTTATCCTTTTTTAACGCCATCGCAAAAAGAAGATTAATCCATTACCTGCCCGTGATTTTCTGCAATCTGAATCATGTGATCGTATTCTTCGGGCGTAAGATCCATAAAATAATATTTGGAAGGATTATCATGCCTTCCGCGTACAATCACTTCATAATGCAAATGCGGCCCGGTAGATTTTCCCGTGTTTCCTACAAATCCGATGACTTCGCCACGAGTTACTTTCTGGCCGACACGCGCCTTGAACGCGCTCATGTGCCCATATAAAGTTTCATAACCAAACCCATGATCTATCATAATACAATTACCAAATCCCTGCTTCCATCCGACGAATATAATTACGCCATTGCCCGTAGCATAAATCTCCGTTCCCGTCCTGGCGGAAAAGTCCATGCCTTTATGAAAGCGAGGCGTACGATAAATAGGGTCAATACGCATACCATAACCGGAAGCCGTACGCTTAAGGTCTTTATTGGACAGGGGTTGAATAGCAGGAATACATTTTGCGCGTTCTTCCTGTGTTTTCCCCATATTTACTAATTCTTCCAACGAATTGGACTGCACGTACAACTGCTTGGTAAGCATATCCATTTTCTGTGTGGTGGCAATTACCAAATCGGAATTAGGGAGGCTCATCAGGTGTTCATACCGGTTGGCTCCGCCAAAGCCTAACTTTCTGATAGATTCCGGTATCGACGCCGCCTGAAAGATAGCGCGATATAAATTTTCATCACGCTGCTGAACATCGTTTAATATCTCAAAAGCATTATTCAGCCGTAACGACAATACTTCATATTGCGTTTGGAGCAACCTGTTTTCTTTCCGTAATTGCGATTCCATCGGAGATTCAAAAAAACGCATCAAAACAAAGAAAAAGATCAACCCTACGACAATACCCGTACTTAAATGGCGGATAATAGTAAAAATACGGTCTTTTGCCGATGGATAGACGCGGTCGTAACTAAGCGTATTGGGGTCGTATATGTAGTATGATTTGCGTGTTCTATAAAGTCCCATTGAATATTTTATAATGATATAGCTGCAAAAATAATAATTTGCAGTATTTTTGCAAATCGTTTTTCGGATTATTAACGAGTAATACAATTTATCATAATTATGTTGACAGCTAAAGAGACCCGCGAGTCGTTCAAATCTTTTTTTGCATCAAAGAATCATCAAATAGTTCCTTCCGCTCCAATGGTAATCAAGGGAGACCCTACATTGATGTTTACAAATGCGGGTATGAACCAGTTTAAAGATATCATTTTAGGCAATGTTCCCATTAAATATCCACGTGTTGCCGACTCGCAGAAATGCCTTCGCGTAAGCGGGAAACATAATGACCTCGAAGAAGTAGGCCATGACACGTATCATCATACGATGTTTGAAATGTTAGGAAACTGGTCTTTTGGGGATTATTTCAAGAAAGAAGCGATTTCCTGGGCTTGGGAGTATCTGACGGATGTGCTGGAACTCAATCCTGAAAATTTGTATGCAACCGTATTTGAAGGCAGCGCTTCCGAAGGATTGGAACGCGATAATGAAGCCGCAGGTTATTGGAAAAAATATCTTCCCGAAGATCATATCCTGAATGGAAATAAAAAAGATAATTTCTGGGAAATGGGCGATACCGGCCCTTGCGGCCCTTGTTCCGAAATACATATAGACCTTCGCCCGGAAGAAGAAAAGAAAACAATAAAGGGAGCGGATTTGATTAATAAAGACCATCCGCAGGTGATTGAGATATGGAACCTCGTATTTATGCAGTACAACCGGAAAGCAGACCGTTCATTGACGCCGCTGCCGGCCAAAGTGATTGATACGGGCATGGGATTTGAACGGCTTTGTATGGCGATACAGGGAAAAACATCCAATTATGATACGGACGTTTTTCAACCGATTATCCAAAAGATTACCCAATTAACAGGTTTCGCTTATGGGGAAGACAAAGAGAAAGACATTGCCATGCGCGTAATAGCCGATCATATCCGCACAACCTCTTTTTCCATAACCGACGGGCAACTGCCATCCAACGCAAAAGCCGGTTATGTAATCCGCCGTATCCTGCGCCGGGCGGTGCGTTATGCTTATACATTTCTTGATCGCCACGAAGCATTCATGTACCGATTGCTTCCTGTCTTAATTGAAACAATGGGGGATGCTTACCCTGAACTAATCGGACAGAAATCGTTGATCGAAAAGGTGATAAAAGAAGAAGAAGAATCATTTCTCCGCACATTGGAAACAGGCATCCGGTTACTTGATAAAAAAATAGAAGAAGCGAAAGCGGCAAACAAAAGGACGTTGAGCGGCATAGATGCTTTCACTTTATACGACACCTTTGGTTTCCCGTTGGACTTAACGGAGTTGATTCTCCGGGAACAAGGGATGGATGCCGATATTGAAGCGTTCAATGCAGAAATGCAGAAGCAAAAAGAACGGGCACGCAATGCCGCTGCCGTAGAAACAGGCGATTGGGTTATATTGAAAGAAGGAGAAAGCCGGTTCGTAGGATATGATTTCTTTGAAAGCGAATCAGAGATTCTTCGTTACCGTAAAATAAAGCAGAAGAATAAAGAACTTTACCAGATTGTGTTAGACCAAACGCCTTTCTATGCTGAAAAAGGAGGGCAAGTCGGCGATACGGGATGGCTCTTGACCGACGATGAAAAGATTGTTATTCTGGACACGAAAAGCGAAAATAACCTCACCGTACACATCACAGAGCATTTGCCAAAAGACCTTACGACTTCATTCATCGCAAAAACAGATGAAGTAAAACGTTTACAATGCGAGTGTAACCATACAGGAACCCATTTACTACACGAAGCGTTACGGGAAGTGTTAGGCTCACATGTTGAACAGAGAGGCTCTTATGTATCGCCCGAATCGTTACGATTCGACTTTTCCCATTTCCGGAAAGTAACAGACGAAGAAATAAAAAAGGTGGAACAATTAGTAGGAAAAAAGATACGCGCCGATTATCCGATAGAAGAACATCGCTCGTTACCTATCGCGCAAGCTAAGGAAATGGGCGCTATGGCCTTGTTTGGCGAAAAATACGGAGAAGAAGTACGTGTTGTTAAATATGGCAGTTCTATTGAGTTATGCGGTGGGACGCATGCGCCTTCTACCGGGCGGATAGGTTCGCTGCGTATTGTGGGAGAAAGTTCTATTGCAGCCGGCGTTCGCCGTATTGAAGCGGTAACCGCCGAAGGAGCCGACGATTTCTTTTACGCCCAACAAAGCCTTATCCGGGAATTGCGTGCGTTATTCAACAATATGCCGAACCTCGTACAAGGGATAAAGAAGTTTGTTGATGAAAATGCCGATTTGAAGAAACAATTGGAGGATTACCTGAAAGAAAAAGTAATACAGGTAAAGAATGAACTTATTGCGCATGCAACAAACCGTAACGGCATAAAACTAATAAAAACCATAACCAAAGGCCCTGTCGAGATAATGAAAAATGTGGCATTTCAGATAAGAGGAGAAATGAAAGACAGTTTCGTGCTGGTTGCCGGGTTGGTTGAAGAAGATAAATGTACATTAATGGTGATGCTCAGCGACGACCTGGTGGCGGAGGGCTATAATGCTGCTCAATTAGTAAAAGATGTAGCCAAACATATTCAGGGCGGTGGCGGCGGACAACCCCATTTTGCCACAGCCGGAGGTAAAAACCCGGATGGGTTGACCATTGCAGTAGACCGGATAATAGAAACAGCAGGGTTGAAATGATGCAACGCCAAACGGTTATAACAACGGATATTAAAACGGAATTACAGGTATTTCTTGAAGCGTCGGATTATGATAAACTATTTATCCTTACCGACACAAATACCCGTGAAAAATGTTATCCCGCCATACAAAATATCCCCCTGATACAAAAAGGAGCAGTAATCACCGTTAAAGCGGGAGATAACCATAAAAATATCGAACAATTAGCTGTTATATGGAATTTTCTCTCAAGCAACGGAGCGTCACGCAACTCTTTACTGATCAACTTAGGCGGAGGAATGATCACGGATATGGGAGGATTTGCCGGAGCGACATTCAAACGTGGAATAAAAACAGTCAACCTCCCCACCACGTTAATGGCCTCGGTAGATGCGGCAGTAGGAGGAAAAACAGGTGTTAATTTCAACGGGTTAAAGAACGAAATAGGTTCCTTTTATCCACCCGAATGCGTCTTCATTGATTGTAATTTTCTGAATACATTAGACAAAAACAACCTGTTGTCCGGTTATGCGGAAATGATAAAACACGCATTGATCAGCGAAGAAAAAAACTATCAGGAAATACTGCATTTCGACCTCAACGAAGAATTGCCAACCGCCAACCATCAACTGTCAACACTCATAAAAGACTCCGTTGCAATCAAAGAACGTATCGTAGAAGAAGACCCCAAAGAAAAAGGTATTCGCAAAGCGCTGAATCTCGGCCATACCATAGGCCATGCTATTGAAAGCCTGTCTTTTCAGAAAAACGCTCCTTTGCTGCACGGACATGCCGTAGCCATCGGATTAATCTGCGAACTTTACTTATCCTATAAACACTGCCGTTTCCCCTCAAAAAAACTGACCCGGATAACACATTACATAAAAGAACACTACCCTATATTCTTTTTTGACTGTAAAGATTATGACACCTTATATGAACTTATGACACACGACAAAAAGAACGAAGGAGGAACAATCAATTTCACCCTGTTGTCCGACATAGGCCAAGTCTGCATCAATCAGGAAACAAATAAAAAACTCATAACAGAATCATTAGATTTTTACCGTGAAAACTTTGGAATATAACCGAAATATCCTACCTTTGTCCCCGCAATTAAAAAGCGGGATGTAGCTCAGCCCGGTAGAGTACGCGTCTGGGGGGCGTGTGGCCGCAGGTTCAAATCCTGTCATCCCGACAGTTAAGACAGAGAGATTTACAAGCAATTGTAAATCTCTTTTTTTTACGCGTAACGGATTTTGGAAACCGTGCCGTGCCATGGCTTTATAATATATCCGGTACAACATAAGTTATAAATATCCTGAAAACTGAAAGAAGGGCAGTTACTTTTAAACTGTTCGGCTGGAAAGTATTACATTTGCGGTTGAATTAAAAATGATGAGAAATGCAGAAACCTTCTATTCCTAAAGGGACACGGGATTTTTCGCCGGAAGAAATGGCGAAACGAAACTATATTTTCAATACGATTCGCGACGTATTTCACCTGTATGGGTATCAGCAGATTGAAACGCCTGCGATGGAGAATCTTTCTACCTTGATGGGGAAATACGGGGAAGAAGGAGACAAGCTTTTGTTTAAAATATTAAATTCGGGCGATTTTTTCAATGGGATAACCGATGAAGAGCTATTGACCCGTAATCCGCAGAAATTTACAATGAAAGCTTCCGAAAAAGGGTTGCGTTACGACCTGACTGTTCCCTTTGCACGTTATGTGGTGCAGCGCCGGAATGAGATTAGTTTTCCGTTCAAACGTTACCAGATACAACCTGTCTGGCGGGCAGACCGTCCGCAGAAGGGGCGGTATCGTGAATTTTATCAATGCGATGTGGATGTGATAGGCTCGGATTCGTTAATGAACGAGGTTGAGTTAATACAAATAACAAGCGAGGTATTCAGACGCTTCGGTATTCGTACGACGTTTAAGATAAACAATCGTAAAATACTTTCCGGAATAGCAGAAATTATAGGCGAGCCGGAGAAGATTATAGATATAACAGTAGCCATAGATAAATTAGATAAGATAGGTTTGGATCATGTAAATGAAGAACTTCGTTCGAAAGGACTAAGTGAGAAAGCGATTTATGATTTACAGCCGATTATCCGGTTAGAAGGCAACAATCAGGAAAAGATCGCGAAATTGAGACATATTTTACTTTCATCCGGGATTGGGTTGAAGGGGGTTGACGAGGTGGCATTTATATTGAAAAAACTCAAAACGATTGACCTGCCTCTTACCTTAGAATTAGATTTAACGCTTGCCCGCGGTTTGAATTATTATACAGGCGCCATATTTGAGGTAAAAGCAGCGGAGGTGCAGATAGGCAGTATCACCGGAGGCGGGCGGTATGATAATTTAACAGGCGTCTTTGGCATGGAAGGCGTTTCGGGCGTAGGTATCTCTTTTGGCGCCGACCGTATTTTTGATGTACTGAACCAACTGGAACTGTATCCGTCGGATTCGTTGATAACGTCTCAATTGCTGTTTGTTAATTTTGGAGAAAAGGAAGCGGACTATCTGCTCCCGGTATTGTCTGAAATTCGTGCGGCAGGTATCAGAACGGAACTTTATCCCGAGCCTGCTAAAATGAAAAAACAAATGGGCTATGCCGATGCAAAGAAAATACCCTTTGTGGCGCTTGTCGGCGAAAACGAAATGGCGGAAAAGAAAATAAACCTGAAGAATATGGTCACCGGAGAACAGTTCTTAGTAACAATCGATGAATTAGTGAAATGTTTTGTTGCTGACAAAACGACAACGTAGGTGTCAGGAAAGATAGCATCTTGTCAGTTTTGAAGGATTGGCACAGTATTCGTAAGTTATTAGACAAAACAGAAAATTTACATAATTAATTATTAACAATTAAACAATAACAGAAAATGAAGATTAAGCCATTAGCAGACAGAGTGCTGGTTAAGCCCGCTGCAGCAGAAGAAAAGACAGTAGGTGGAATCATTATTCCTGACTCAGCAAAAGAAAAACCGCTGAAAGGTGAAGTTGTAGCCGTAGGAAACGGAACGAAAGATGAAGAAATGGTTGTGAAACCCGGCGATCCGGTGTTATATGGCAAATATGCCGGAACGGAAATAGAACTGGATGGCGAAAAATATTTAATTATGCGCCAATCTGATATTTTGGCAATTATCTAATCTTAATTTGTAAATCTAAAAAAATAAAAGTATCATGGCAAAAGAAATTAAATTCAATATGGAAGCCCGCGACCTCTTGAAAAAAGGCGTGGATGAATTAACAAATGCAGTTAAAATTACATTGGGCCCGAAAGGCCGTAACGTGATTATCGAAAAGAAGTTCGGCGCACCGCAGATTACAAAAGACGGCGTAACGGTAGCCAAAGAAATAGAATTGGGATGTCCGTATGAAAATATGGGCGCTCAATTAGTAAGAGAAGTTGCTTCCAAAACAAACGATAACGCCGGCGACGGAACAACTACCGCAACGGTATTGGCTCAGTCTATTATTGGCGTAGGTTTGAAAAATGTAACGGCCGGCGCCAACCCGATGGACCTGAAACGGGGTATAGATAAAGCGGTTGTCAAAGTGATAGAAAGTATTGCAGAACAAGCGGAAGCTGTAGGCGACAGCCTTGAAAAAATAGAAAATGTAGCTAAAATTTCCGCAAACGGCGACGAAAGCATCGGTAAACTGATTGCCGAAGCCATGGGAAAAGTAAAAACAGAAGGCGTTATCACTGTAGAAGAAGCAAAAGGTATCGAAACTTATGTTGATGTAGTGGAAGGTATGCAGTTTGACCGTGGCTATATCTCTGCTTATTTTGCAACGGATACCGAAAAGATGGAAGCTCAGCTTGAAAATCCATTCATCCTGATCTATGACAAGAAGATTTCCGTACTGAAAGAACTTCTCCCAATCCTTGAACAAACAGTACAAAGCGGTCGCCCGATGCTGATCATTGCCGAAGACATCGACAGCGAAGCGTTGGCCACCTTAGTGGTTAACCGTCTACGTGGCTCATTGAAAGTCTGTGCTGTGAAAGCTCCCGGATTTGGCGACCGTCGCAAAGCAATGTTGGAAGATATTGCTATTTTGACAGGTGGAACTGTTATTTCGGAAGAAACCGGTTTGAAACTGGAAGGCGCTACCATAGATATGTTGGGTACGGCAGAAAAAGTAACGGTAAACAAAGACAATACGACGATTGTAAACGGCGCTGGCGATAAAGCGGATATCCAAGGACGTATCAGCCAAATCAAAGCTCAGATAGAAACAACTACTTCCGATTACGATAAAGAAAAATTGCAGGAACGTTTGGCTAAAATGGCCGGCGGCGTGGCTGTTCTTTATGTAGGAGCTCCTTCTGAAGTTGAAATGAAAGAAAAGAAAGACCGTGTGGACGACGCTTTGAGCGCTACCCGTGCAGCCATTGAAGAAGGAACGGTTCCGGGCGGCGGCGTAGCTTATATCCGTGCTATCGAAAAACTGGAAGGTCTGAAAGGCGAGAACGAAGATGAAACGACCGGTATTGAAATCGTTAAACGCGCTATTGAAGAACCGCTTCGTCAAATCGTGTTCAACGCCGGTAAAGAAGGCGCTGTAATTGTTCAGAAAGTAAAAGAAGGAAAAGGCGATTTTGGTTACAATGCCCGTACGGACGTTTACGAAAACCTTTGCAAGACAGGCGTTATCGACCCTGCCAAAGTAGCTCGCGTAGCATTAGAAAATGCAGCGTCTATCGCCGGTATGTTCCTGACTACCGAATGTGTTATCGTTGAAAAGAAAGAAGATACCCCTGCAATGCCGATGAACCCAGGTATGGGCGGCGGCATGGGCGGCATGATGTAATTTAATTAAAGTGAAAATGAAAAAGGAGGAGAGACGCTTGTTTCTTCCTCCTTTTTTTATTTTCACCTCAAAAATACATACTACTTCGGGAAGTCTTTCTAAATAAAAAGGAACAAACTTGTTGCCATAATTGCCATGCCGGTTACCAGGCCGATGATGGAGAGATGGTGTTCTCCGTATTTCTGAGCGCTGGGGAGAAGTTCGTCCATAGAGATAAAAACCATGATACCCGAAACGGCAGCTAATATTAAACCGTTTATGGAGGGCGTCCAGAAGGGAATAAGGATCAAGAAACCGACGAATGCGCCGACAGGCTCTGCCATTCCCGAAAGAAAGGATAACCAAAATGCTTTTTTCTTATTGCCGGTAGCCTGATAAATGGGAACGGAAACAGCTATTCCTTCCGGAATATTATGGATAGCAATGGCAAATGTAATAGGAAGCGCTACTTCCAGGCTATTTAAAGCAGATGTAAAGGTGGCAATGCCTTCGGGGAAATTATGGATGCCTATGGAAAGGGCTACCAGAAGCCCGGTTCTTTTTAGTCCGGACTGTTTTTTATCTAATTCGGATATATCCCGCATTTCATGCGGATTTTTATCTTCCGGGATCAGAAAGTCGATAAGGTTGATAAATAACATTCCGCCGAAAAAGGCCAGCAACATGTATAAAGTACCTGCCCATTCGCCAAAGCGCCCGGTAAGATTTTCTTTCGCTCCGGGCATCATCTCCATAAATGAAACATAGATCATTACTCCGGCAGAAAAACCTAATGAAACGGATAGGAATTTAGTATTTGTATGTTTGGTAAAAAAGGCCATAATGCTGCCGATTCCTGTGGATAACCCAGCAACCATCGTTAGCCCGAATGCAATTAATATTGTGTAAAGCTCCATAACTCTTGTTTGATAAACAAAAGTAAGAAGTTTTTCATATATTTACAGCCAAAAGATGAATGAATGCAACCCTATAAAGAAGATGAACTAGTAGAGCGCCTGCGCGACCCGGTCAGCCAAAGAGATGCTTTTGCCCAAGTCGTAGCTATGTATAGTGAGAAATTATACTGGCAAATACGAAAAATGGTGTTAGTCCATGACGACGCAGACGATATTTTGCAAAATACATTTCTGAAAGCATGGGCGAATATTGATTATTTCAGGGGCGACGCAAAGTTGTCTACCTGGTTATACAAGATAACGATCAATGAATGCCTCACATTCCTGAACAAACAACGCAGTATGAATAATGTATCGATAGATGATACGGATGTGTTTTTATTAGAGCGTTTGAAGGGAGACGACTATTTTGACGGCGATAACGTACAATTGAAACTGCAGGAAGCTATTCTTGCCTTACCGGAAAAGCAGCGCCTAGTATTTAATATGAAGTATTTTGATGAGATGAAGTACGAAGAAATGTCGGAAGCGCTGGGAACTTCTGTCGGCGCCCTGAAAGCATCCTATCACCATGCTGTAAAAAAAATAGAGAAGTATTTAACAAAAGACATTTAAACCTTTGAACTATTCAGTTGTCAAAAGAACATAAAAAGCACAAAAAAAACATGAAAAAGGAATTAAATAATCCGGAACGCCGGAAGAGGCCTAGTCCTTTCAAAACGCCGGAAGGTTATTTTGAGAATTTCACTTCTCAGATAATGAACCGGCTTCCTGAAAAGAAATATGAGCAACCGAAGAGGGTTACAATGATGGAACACTTACGTCCATGGTTTTATATGGCTGCCGTTTTTGCCGGATTGGGCCTGTTTTTTAAAGCTATTATCGGCTTTGGCGATCCATCCGCTATACTTTCCGCACGCCAGGCAGAGGTAGATGAGGATTATTTAGAATATGTCGAATCCCAGTATGCAAGTTATATTTTAGCAGAAGAAATGGAGATTTATGAATAAATTGAACGAAAAAATAAGGTTTTTAGCATATTTTTGTAATATTTCTTGTATGAATAAAATATTTATTATTATATTTGCGTTAGTATTGATTTTATCCCCATTGGGGTTAAATGCTCAGGATAAAGGTAAGTCTGATAAGGCTTTTGATAAAGAGTCTTTTGTGATACAAAGAAGTGCTTTTATAACTGCGGAACTATCCCTTACACCTGAAGAAGCGGCGGCGTTTATGCCTCTTTGTGAGGAGTTACAACAAAAAAAATATGAGGCGGGCTTTAAATGTCGAAAATTATCCCGGGAAATAAAATCAAAGAAAAATCCAACTGATAGTGAATGTGCGGAAGTAATAGATGAATGCTTAGGCGTAGGTATAAAGGAAGCAACGTTGGAAAAGGAGTATTACGAAAAATTTAAAAAAGTCCTTCCTGCCGGGAAATTATGTAAATACAGAGATGCCGAACGTAAGTTCGCGCGCGAATTTATGAAAGGCGACAGGGAGAATGATAGAAAAAATAAAGAGAGATAGGATATTATCATTATTTGTGTTTTTTGTTTAGATTTAGTTTTGGCGTTTAAGTTAAGGGAGGGGTGGCGACGTGATGTCGGCTCCCCTTTTGTTGTTTACAACCTTTTTACTACTCTGTCATTAATCAATTTATCATTTATTATTTATCCCATTATTTTGGTTATCTTTGTGCCTCAATTATCATATCATTATTAAAATATAGAAATGTATGGAAATCGTAAAAGTATTAGGTAGGGAAATTTTAGATTCTCGTGGGAATCCTACAGTTGAAGTAGATGTTCTTTTGGCTTCAGGCGCTTTTGGCCGGGCAGCCGTTCCTTCAGGCGCTTCTACCGGCGAAAATGAAGCAATCGAATTGCGCGATGGCGATAAGAAACGATATGGTGGCAAAGGTGTTCTGAAAGCCGTTGATAACGTAAACAGAGTAATTGCTCCTGCTATTTTAGGGATGAGCGCTTTAAATCAACGTGAAATTGATTACAAGATGCTTGAGCTCGACGGTACAAAAACAAAATCCAACTTGGGAGCTAACGCTATATTGGGCGTTTCTTTAGCTGTAGCTAAAGCGGCTGCTAATTATCTGGATTTACCCCTCTATCGTTATATCGGCGGAACAAATGCGTATGTAATGCCAGTTCCTATGATGAATATCATTAACGGCGGTTCTCACTCAGACGCTCCGATTGCATTCCAGGAGTTTATGATTCGTCCGGTAGGCGCAGGTAGTTTTCGCGAAGGCTTACGTATGGGAGCCGAAGTATTTCATGCATTGAAGAAGGTCTTACACGATCGTGGGCTGAGTACGGCCGTAGGCGACGAAGGCGGTTTTGCTCCGACATTGGAAGGTACGGAAGATGCTTTGAATTCTATCTTAAGCGCCATTAAAGCAGCCGGATACGAACCAGGAAAGGATGTAACAATTGCATTAGACTGTGCTTCGTCCGAATTTTATGATAAGAAAGGCGCTTACGACTATACTAAATTCGAAGGGGTAAAAGGCGCAAAACGTTCTGCTAAAGAACAAGTGGCTTATCTGGCGGAATTGGTTTCCAAATACCCGATCGACTCGATTGAAGACGGTATGGACGAAAACGACTGGGAAGGATGGAAGATGCTGACGGAGGCTATCGGCTCAAAATGCCAGTTGGTAGGCGATGATCTGTTCGTTACGAACGTTGACTTTCTAAAGAAAGGTATCCAAAGCGATTGTGCAAATTCTATTCTTATTAAGGTAAACCAAATCGGTTCATTGACCGAAACATTGGATGCTATTGAAATGGCGCATCGCAACGGCTATACGTCGGTAACGTCCCACCGTTCGGGTGAAACGGAAGACGCTACGATTGCCGACATTGCTGTAGCTACTAATTCGGGCCAAATCAAGACGGGTTCATTAAGCCGTTCAGACCGTATGGCTAAGTACAACCAGCTTCTCCGCATCGAAGAAGAATTGGGTAACCTGGCTGTTTATGGATATAAGAAGTTGAAGTAATAACAATAGTAGTCAAATAATCAGAGGAGTTAAGTAATTTTCTCTGATTCTCAAAAGTAAAAGAGAGACCAGTTGTTTGGCCTCTCTTTTATTATAAATATATGTAAGGTCTAATAATTCGGTTAATCTTTTAATCCATAATCAAATTAACCCATCTCGGTAATACCCTCTTAATTTATATAATTATGATCTCAATAAAGAAGTATTTTCTTCGTAAATTTCGTAAACAACCTTCGAAAAGTATGTTATTTGTATTTATGCAGCGCAAAATACAAGAATTGAAAGACAAAAACAAGATAAATACAGCAAGGAAATACGTCATAGCCTTACGGCGGTTTTCAGCATACAGGAACTTAACGGATATCCCATTGGAAGAACTTACAACAAAAGAATTGAAATTGTTTGAAGACTATCTTGTTGGAAGAGGCATAGTGATGAATACGGTTTCGTTTTATATGCGTATACTAAGAGCGGTTTATAATAAGGCAATTATAGAGGAAGTCATTCCCCCGGGAAAACCTTTCGCAACAGTTTATACAGGTGTAGCAAGAACAAAGAAAAGAGCGATTGATGAAAAAATAATCCGGCAACTGCAACTATTTCAACTAAAACCTAATCTCGCCTTTGCAAGAGATATGTTTCTGTTTAGTTTTTATACGCGCGGAATGTCTTTTATAGATATGGCCAATCTAAAAAAAGACAGTATCATAAATGGTGTAATTGCCTATAAGCGAAAAAAAACAGGACAACAAATCCTGGTAGGAGTGGAACCTTGTATGGCCGAAATAATCAAGCGTTATGGGAAAATGACAAAAGAGAGCGATTATTTACTACCCTTGCTTTACCGGGATGGAGAGGCAATAAAATACGAAACAGCTCTCCGTAATCAAAATCAACGCCTGAAGAAGATATCGAAGCAATTAGGACTTTTAAAGAATCTGACTACCTATGTGTCCCGGCATACCTGGGCAACGATAGCGCGCAGTAAAGGTATTTCATTACCGATAATCAGCGAGGGAATGGGGCATACATCCGAGCAAACCACGCGTATTTATTTATCCTCTCTCGATCACAGGATTATTGACCGGGCAAACCGGAAAATAATAAGAAAAGAAAAACTGGAAGGGCGATTGTAACTATGTTTTATGAATTTCATGTTTTATGTTTCATATTTTATGTTTATTTTTGCCGGATGAAAGAAAAAATGCTAAATAATCCTTTTTTGGTGGCGGGATATTACAGTCCGGCTTATTTCTGTGACAGAGAAACAGAAACGGAGAAAATTATCTTGGCATTGTCCAACAACCGGAATATTTCGCTTATCAGTCCTCGCCGTTTCGGAAAAACCGGACTGATACATCATGTTTTCTATCACCTGAAAGCACACAAAAGCGAGATTTACTGTTTTTATGTTGATATCTTTTCTACTCAAAATTTACCGGATTTTGTACAATTACTCGCTAAAACAATACTTGGGAAATTAGACAATTATTCGGAGAAAACATTAAAGCATATTTCCGGGATTTTTAAAAGTTTTCGTCCGGCTTTTTCATTTGATACGTTTACCGGTGTTCCAACTGTTACATTAGACATCCGTCCCGAACAAGTCCAGAGTGGGTTACAGGAAATTTTTGCTTATTTGCAGCAGTCGGGTAAGCGGTGTTATATTGCTATTGACGAATTTCAACAGATAACCGAATATCCCGAAAAGGGCGTTGAAGCCTTATTGCGTTCCTATATACAATTTTCCGATCAGGTGAAATTTATCTTCGCGGGAAGCAAAAAACATTTGATGGACGCCATGTTCTCATCCGTGAACCGTCCTTTTTATCAGAGTACACAAAAAATCGGATTGAGAGAAATTCCATTGGCAACGTACAGTCTGTTTGCCGAAAACTTGTTTGCGCAATATGGAAAACATCTGGACAGTTTGATATTTAAAACCGTTTATAATACGGTTTTAGGGCATACGTGGTATATTCAGTTTATACTCAATCAATTGTTCTCTCTTTTGCAAGATGATTATTCGGAGAGCGATGTAAATAAAATCGTTTCGGATGTGCTGCAGGAAGAAAACGCCACATATAAAACCTATTGTGAATTGCTTACGAAAGGGCAATTACGTCTGCTGATAGCTATTGCCAAAGAACGGAAAGTGAATGCCCCATTTCAAACTTCATTTCTTCAAAAACATCATTTAACGGCTGCGAGCAGCGTGAAACTAGCGCTAAAATCTTTGATCGACAAGACTTTAATACTAAAAGATGATGAAGGAAACTATTTCGTCTACGATCGTTTTTTTACTTTATGGCTGGAGGAAACCTTTAAGTAATATCCGGGCTAACCCGCGTATTTATTTCAGGACACCGCATCAAAAGCGCACTTGACATCTTCATACAAACTCTTTTGGCGAAATTAATTTTGGTGCGGTTGCCCTGATTATTTTTAGTAATCTCATGGATTTTCCAAAAAGAAAATATATCTTTGCAGAACAAAATGAAAACTTGTCACAATAAGGATTATTCCGTTGTGAAAACATTTAAGGCGGGGAGTTATTCTCGCCTTTCTTTTTATATCTGCGAACTCGACAATAAACAGAACAAACTCAAAAACATGATCGTTATCCTGAATGCCGTTGATTATAAGCGCTCAGGCTACGAATACTATGGGGTTAAAACGTAAGGTTTTAACCCTCTCATCTCATAACGCTCTCATAATGAACCATTTCCGTTAGTCTTGTCGCTAAAACTGCACAAATTAACTGCACAAATTAATAATCAAAGAGCCTTTGTTTTGCGCAAATGTGAGTATTTATTTTAAAAGTAATATAATGCCCAAGCGTAAATATCTATAAATAAAGTTAAACGCGGGTCGGAATAATAATCAGACTGGCAAAGGGGCTTTGTGCAGTAACAGAAAAACCAACTGCACAAACAGGCTGAACGGGAAACAGAACCGGAACGAACCGGAACCGGAACGAACCGGAAACGGAAACCGGAAACGGAAACAGAAACTGAAACCAAAACGGAAACGGAAACAAAACTGAACCGTGATCCGAAACTGAACCAAAAATGAACGGAACCGAAACTGAACCTGAACCAAAACCTGAACTGAACGGAGAACCGGAACACCCCAAAACCGAAACGGAACCTTAACGGAAACAGAACCGGAACTGAACGGCCCCGAAAACGGAACCGGAACTGAACCTGAACGGAACCTGAACGGAAACAGACACGCAAGCAATAACAAAATGAAAGCAAACAGCAACATAAACAAACAAAATGAAACATAAACCGAGCGATAACAAATAAAATGAAACGATATGGAAGCAATTACTATCAATCCGTTAAACCAAAATAAAAAAAATAAGAGGGTGGGTACCCTCTCTGGCACGGATACCGTATATAATTTCGACCCCGATTTTTTCAGTTTCGTTTTTTCCTGAAACCAAGTTACCCAACCACACAGCAAAATAATTGTACCGCAGACACTTATTCTTGGAAGCAAAATAATTGTAACACAGACACTTATCCAGGCGAAAAAATAAACGTACAATAGGCATTTATTTAAGTTCCAATCTCAAGTAAACGATATACAAAAACGCTGATTTAATCAGGCTTTCCGTTTACTGTATTTTTGTAATTTTATGCAATACCACAAGACGATCCAAAGGACAACCCTGTCCAAATCCAAGCGCAATATTCCGAATACCGAATATCATAAAAGCAAATATACGGCCACCAGCCCAACAAAAGCAAGCAGAACGCAGCACCCGGAACAACCGGGCGGGTTAACGTCCTTTGTTTCTGCCGGGCTATAATTTTTTATTTCGGGAAGGTCGCCCTCATCGTCTCCCATGTAGAAATCATCCTCATCATTCATCAGTCTATAAAGTTCTTCATCCTCATCCATATTGTTTGCTATTGCTTTGTTGAGGCGGCCCGGCAATGATTTTCCCAGCCCCTCAACGGATAAATGTTTGTCTAACAACGAAAAAGCCGCTATATAAATTTTATATAGCGGCAATGATTACGAAATTAGAACTCAAAAAACTATGCAAAGATAGAAAAAATGTACGAGTGTTCAAACCAAGTAAGGCAAAACTCACTATTCATAAATATATAAACTAAAAAAAGTATACAAAATGAACGATGAGTTTTTAAAAGGATTGACATTAAGCCGGAAATTAGGAGTAACAAACAGCACATTCGCAGTATTGCAGCAGCTACTGTACTTTTATCCCAGCGGGATAATATTCGACAAATATAGGGATATCGCTAAACATATCCAAGCCGGCAAGCACGTAAATGTATTTTATCACATAAAAAAGTTGGAGAAGGCCGGCATAATACAGGTAGAGGGGAGACACCGCACCCAGGTTATCAAAATCAATACAGAAAAACTGCTTAATGACTGATATAGAAAGAGAAGGGAGAGATCGCCTATACAGGGACACAGGTAAAGCGAGATACGTAACGAGAAGCGAATCATTAATACCGGCAATTATTGCCAAACATCGTTTGTCGGTAATAGATATAGTCGTATTTGGAAAAATTGCAGACTATTTCGATAGCCGGAGCGGAGAACCGTACGTAGCCTCTTGCGGAGATATAAGTAAATATCTAAAAGATGCTTTTACAAGAAGTGGGATTGCAAAATCAATAAAAAC
>JAIRKZ010000186.1 GCA_031259845.1 Tannerellaceae bacterium
TAAGGATAAATTTATAGATTTTCTAATGAATCAGTCAAAATAACGATTGTAGGGAAAATGTAGGGAATAAATTAAATAAACAACTAATAATCAGATATGATATATGTCCCGGCGAGACTACTTTTTAACAATCATTCACGCAAGAGACGAAACAAAAAAGGCCTTGCCATTAAGAAAGACCTTTCATTCAGGTTGTTAAGTTTAAGCCCGTATCTTCCTTGCCAGCTCCGAAACATTAAGAACACTGAAGTAATTGAAGAATAACTGTAAGTTATATTTCCATTCAAATTCAAAGAGCTTTAACTTAACGACATAAAGATAACGTTTTCGTTATAGTCGGCCAAATAAAAATAGTAGTCTCTAAATGTCATTTTTGCTTTTTTCTACTACTCCCATTTTTTATCACACGTTTAATTATTAACTTTATCGCGCAATTCTAACATGAATTTCATACATGAAAAAAATATTTTAGGCGAAAACTAATAAATTTTTTATACAAATAATTGTAATCCATTGAAGATGAACCTTTCAACAATAAAAGATGTTTTAGAAGAAAAGACAACAGTATCTGTTCAAGGTGATCCAAACATGTCTCAATCGAAGGAATTATAAAGCAAACCGAAGGAAGGGCTAAAGAAGGAAGCGTATGGCGAAAGGTAAGTTTTATGTAGTTTGGAAGGGCTTGAATCCGGGCGTTTACGACAATTGGGAAGATTGTAAAAAACAGGTAGACGGGCAGGAAGGCGCAAAGTATAAATCGTTTGCATCCCGTCAGGAAGCCGCAGACGCATTGGAGAAAGGATATACTTTCCGTCCGAAACAGGCCGGCGCACACAAGGCCTCCCCTTATAGCGTTAAAAAAAAGTCTGCCGGGTCGCCCAATACGGAGAGTATAGCGGTTGATGCGGCTTGCAGCGGTAATCCGGGAGATATGGAATACCGGGGCGTATACGTCCGTACCGGGCAGGAGCTGTTTCATATAGGCCCGTTAAAGCAGGGAACTAATAATATAGGCGAGTTTCTTGCACTCGTGCATGGGTTGGCCCTGCTGAAAAAAGGAAACAGCAACCTCCCCATCTATACCGACAGTATGAATGCCATGCTATGGGTGAAGAATAAAAAAAGCAAAACAACCTTGAAGCGTACCCCCGCGAACGAGCCTGTCTTCGATTTAATAGAACGAGCCGAAAAATGGCTTCGCGAAAACGATTATACCACTCCCATCGTTAAATGGGAAACCTCCAGATGGGGCGAAATACCGGCAGACTTCGGAAGGAAGTGAAATCTTCTTGTTTCGGATGAAATAAATGGCTGCCGTTAAACTTAGATAAAAAGAGAAACGTCAAAACTAAAGAATAGTATGTGTTCGAAAATTGTAATAGATTGTAGTAGAATGAAAACACCCAATACGGGATTATTTCATTTTTGTTTGAATCTGGTCAATGCGTTGTACAGAAGAGACCTGAAGGAGAGGGATGCCTTAAGCGTCTTTGCTCAGCCGGGAGTGCAAAAATTTCTTCCTCCCAACATGGCTAAACTCAGCAAGCGTTTCTGGCATGCGTATTATCTCAGGCTGCCGGACGAGTGCAAGATATGGCATTCAACCTTTCAGTTAGACAGGTACATGCCGTCTTCCGGCAAGCAAAAAAAGGTGCTGACCATCCATGACTTAAACTTTTTATACGACAGAAACCAGAAAGGATTGGAAGCCGGAATGAAGCGGTTGCAACATAATATTGATCTTGCAGATAAGCTGGTGGCCATTTCCGGATTTGCAAAAAAAGACGTCCTTACGTATATGGACACGCATGGGAAAGATATTGATGTAATATACAATGGTTGTAATGTATATGACGGGGCTGTCCGGGCGCCGCACGATTTCTCGCCCCGGAAGCCATTTCTCTTAGCATTGGGAACCGTTCTTGCCAAAAAGAACTTTCATGTTTTGCCCTGCCTGTTGCAGAATAATGATTATACCTTGCTGATTATCGGAAATATCTCTTCCTATGAAAAGGTTATTATGGATGAAGCCGCTCGCTGGGGAGTGGCGGACAGGGTACATATCATCGGAGCGGTAAGCGAGGCAGTGAAGCATTGGTATTTGCAAAATTGCGCAGCGTTTCTTTTCCCCTCTATAGCCGAAGGATTCGGAATGCCGGTTGTTGAAGCAATGTCGTATGGAAAGCCTGTTTTTTTATCATCCCATACAGCGCTACCGGAAATAGGCGGGGATGTTGCCGTTTATTTTAATGACAGTTTCGACAGGGAAGAAATGCAGCAGGAATTTGAACGGGGAATGAAGATGTATCAAACGGCTATAACGGCAGAAATGATAAAGAGCCAGGCAGGGAAATTCTCATGGGATAGAGCAGCCGGCCAATATTGGAAGATATATCAGACATTATTAAATTAAACAGATGATGAAAATAGGCTTTGATGCAAAACGGATAACCCATAATGGAACCGGGCTGGGCAATTATGGAAGGATTATCATTAATTCGTTTACGGAACAGTATCCGCAAAACGAATATTTCCTGTATTCTCCCGGTCCCGGCAATGTAAAGTTGCGCAATCAGTTGCAGCCAAGCCGGGCCATATCCTTCCGATACCCAACGGGAGCGGATAAACTCTTTCCTCCTTTTTGGCGGACGTTTACGGTCACTACACAGGTAAGAAAAGACAAGGCAGACCTCTTTCACGGGCTAAGCAATGAACTGCCTCTCAATATAAGGAAAAGTAAAATCCCTTCCGTCGTTTCGGTACATGATTTAATATTCCTGCGCTATCCCCATTTATACAGCGCTATTGACAGGAGGATATATGCTTATAAATTCAAACAGGCCTGTTTGCAGTCTGACAGGATTATAGCCGTCAGCGAGCAGACAAAAAGGGATATTATATCTTTCTTTGCGATAGACGAGGATAAGATAGACATTGTTTATTCCAGGTGCAACCTTGCTTTTTACGGCCAAGTCTCGGCGGAAGAAAAAGCGGCGGTAAGGGAGAAATATGCGCTGCCACATTCCTACATATTATATGTAGGGAGTATTGAAGAACGGAAGAATTTGCTGCTCATCGTAAAGGCTCTTAAAGGATTAAGGGAAGATGTCGCTTTACTCTCGATAGGCCGGCGTACGCCATACATGGATACCGTTGAGGCTTATATTAAAGAAAACAACATCCGGAAGAGGGTTCGCTTCCTTACAGATGTCCCTTTTGCCGATCTGCCGGCTTTTTATCAGATGGCGGAGGTGTTCGTCTATCCATCCTTTTTCGAAGGTTTCGGGCTGCCCATTTTGGAGGCATTGGTGTCGGGCGTGCCTGTTATAGCGGCTACGGGTTCGTGCCTTGAAGAAGCGGGAGGCCCGGGTTCCCTTTATACCGATCCGTATAATGAAGATGAATTAAGAGACATGCTCCGGATGGTGTTAACGGATAAGGCATTGGCCGGTTCCATGCGCGTAAAAGGCCTTGCCTATTCAAAAGCTTTTGCCAATAATACGTTGGCCGGCGAGCTGATGGAGGTTTACAGGCGCGTGTTATAACTCGAAGGTTATGTCGTGCGTCTTCTTGTAGTTATTCCAGAATTTATTGCGGTAATATAGAATCCAGGCGGTACATTCTTCCTTATCCGCCTTTCTCTCTTTGGCATATTCGCCGGCAATCAGGCGGAACATTTCCTCCTTGCCCCAGAGAGGGGCAAAGTTGGCGCATCCTTTCTTGACGGATACCGGATTGAACGCCATACGGTTTATGTCAACCAGGCAGAAGCGGACGCCTTCTTCGGTATCTTCAAAAAGTATGTTTCCCGGCGAGAAGTCTTTATGATAAATCCCTGCTTCGTGAAGGCGGGCGGTATAATGGGCTAATGAGCGGAGGATATGTTCCCGCCCGGAAAGCGGCCCTTTCCCAAATTCATACATATTCCGGGAGTAAGGCGATTGAAGGCTTATGAAGTAGGTCTGGCAGATACAGCCTCCTTTGCAAGTGATGATACAGGCCACCGGTTCGGGCGTGTAGAAGCCCATAGAGCGTAGTTTCAAGGCATAGCTGTAAGCGCGGGAGGCTTTTGCGGGACGGATGAAGGTATAGATCAAACGGTTTATGAATATAGGCGCTTTATAGCGTTTTACGTTTATGATTGCGCCTTCAACGTTGAACACTTTTATTTCGTTCCTGCCTTTATGGATGCTTATTCCTTCTTTATCGAACCGTTGGGGGATTGTGTTCACAAAAGCGGCCAGTTGTTCATAGGCCGGGTTAATAATTACTTTCATGCGGAGAGGGTTTCTTCTATTTTGTCAATGATTTGCTGGGGGGCGAGTTGGGTAAGGCAAGCCCAGTCGCCACGGAAACAGGGTTTCTCGCCAAAGATGGAACAGGGGCGGCAATCCAGCGCTACCTGTATGGCGTCTTCCGGCCTTTGGCGATAGCCGTAGAAGCCGGCGTATGGATGCGTGGCTCCCCAGACAGACAGCACCCTTGTCCCTACTAAGGAGGCGAAGTGCATATTGGCGGAGTCCATGCAAAGCAGCACGTCGAGGCGGCTGATAAGCGCTAATTCGTTGTCGAGCGAGTAGCGCCCCGCCACCATTTTAACCCTCGGAAACTGTTGCGCCCATTGCTCCAGGATAAACTCTTCGTCTCCTTTGGCGCCCAGCAGGAAGAGGGTGTAGTCTTCGTGCCTCGACAAAGCTTCTACGATTTGCCTCATCCGGTCAACGGGATATATCTTGCCCTTATGTTTGGCAAAGGGGGCTATTCCTATCCACTTGCCGGTTTTTTCGCCAAACCTTTCCGTTAGCAGGGAAAGGTTGGCGGGGCGTTCGTCAAAGAGCGAATGAAAGCTTCCGCCCAAACGGATGCCGGCGGCTTTGAATACGTCGGCATAGCGTTCTACTACGGGTCGGATGGGCTTCAGCGTTTTGTTATTGCGGGCTGTCAGTTGCCTGCGTTCTTTCCGGGGCTTGATTACTACGAATACTTTCTTCCCTTTCAGGCGGAAGAGCGTGCGGATAATCATCGTCCGCAGTACGTTATGGAGGTCGAGCACGACGTCGAAATCGTACTTCGAGAAGGCCCGGGCGAAACGGAACAATCCGCAGAATGATTTCTCCGGGCCGGTAATGCTGATACCCGTTACCTCCACATTTCCCGGACGGTTCATAAACGCCGGGATAAGGAAGGCCTGCGTAAGCACTACGAAAGAATCTGCCGGGTTTGCTTTTGCGGCAGCGTATATCGCCGGGATGGTCATTGCCACGTCTCCTATCGCCGAGAGCCGTATAACTAAGATTTTCGCCATTATTTTTTACCGTAAAGCGCAGGGTTCAGGGCAGGGTCGTTGTACATCTTCATCTGCTTGTATGCTTTCATGTACTTCCGGCCTTCTTTTATATCGTCCAGCAGTTGGGCCAGGGCGGTAGAGAGGTCTTTCCTCTGTTCCTGCAAGACGGCTAACTTCTGCAGGCAGGCAGCCTTGTGCGCCGGTTCCGCGTCCGGGCGGGTTGCTTCCTGCTGCATGTGGTATATCTTCAGGGCGAGGATAGAGAGGCGGTCTACCGCCCAGGCCGGGCTTTCGGTGTTGATGGTTGCGCCGGGCAATGTCTTTACCTCCCTGTACGTATCCAGGAAGTAGCTGTCTATTAGCTCCACCAGGTCTGTCCTGTCCTGGTTAGACTTGTCTATCCGGCGTTTGATGGCCAGGGCCTCCGAAGGGTCTATGTCCGGGCGGCGGATGATGTCTTCCAGATGCCATTGAACGGTGTCTATCCAGTTTTTCAGGTAGAGGTAGTATTCGATGCTTTTTGCTTCGTAGGGATTGTTTACCGGGGCGTCTACCTGGTCTGTCAGGTGATAATCGTTTATCGCTTGTTCAAAGATTTGATAGCTCATTGTGCTGAAACTCATAATCGCTTCTTTTGATTTGTTTGTATTTTGGTTGTAAAGATAGTGAAAAAAAAGGACTTATTTATTCCACATCCGGGGCGCCGGGACGCCGGGGAAGGGTTTGCGCGATTCCAGGTCTTTCATCACCTCTTCTATGGCGCGGGCAAGTTGCTGGTCTTCGCCGTTCCATTCTTTCACGGGGTCGTTATCTACCGGTATGTCGGGGTCTACGCCGTGGTTTTCGATAATCCAGTCGCCTGTTTTGGGGTCGTAGCTGGTGAAGAAAGGTACGCGGAGGTCTGTTCCGTCGATAAAGGGCAGGGAACCGCTGATGCCTACGATGCCTCCCCACGTGCGAACGCCGATGAGCTTACCCAGGCCCAGGGCGCGGAATCCCCAGGGGAACAGGTCGCCGTCGGAAGCGGAATATTTATTGATGAGGCATACTTTGGGGCCTGCCTGCACGGCGTCGGGGATGGTTCCCGTACGTGTGGAACCCCGTCTCATGGTGAGGCGGTAAGGTTCGCGGGCGAGACGTTCCAGAATCATGGGCGACACGTTTCCCCCGCCATTGGCGCGGTCGTCAATAATCAGCGCTTCCTTATCCAATTGCGGGTAGAAGTAGCGTGCAAACTCGTTGAGGCCTTCCACGCCCATGTCGGGGATGTAGATGTAGCCCACCCGGCCGTTCGTGGCTTCGTCTACCTTGCGGATGTTTTCCTGCACCCGGTTGTAATGCTGTAAAGGATATTCGTCGGCCAGCGGGTTTACCACCACCTTGCGTGCGCCAGACAGTTGCGCTTTGTCGTTGAGCGACAGCTCTACCGGTACGTTTGCCTTGCCCGCCAGGAGCGAATACATATCCTTCACGCTGTTAGCAGGCACGCCGTCTATCGCCACGATGTATTCGCCGGCTTTGGCGTTGACGCCCGGTTCGGCCAGCGGCGAGCGCAGGCGGCTGCTCCACGAGGCGCCGGGCCATATCTTTTCTAAGCGGAAGAAGCCGGTGGCGGCGTCGCGGGTTATTCCGGCGCCCAGAAGGCCGGTCTGCACGCGGGGGGCTTTCTCGTATTCACCCGGGTTGATGTAGGCGTGTCCTACGTTCAGTTCGCCAATCATCTCGCCGATTACGTAATTCAGGTCGAGGCGATTCTTTACGTAAGGGAGCCATACTTCGTATTTCTTTTTCATGGCCGGCCAGTCTGTGCCGTGCATGTTTTCCAGATAGAACCCGTCTCGCATGGCCCGCCAGGCTTCGTTGAATATCTGGTTCCACTCCTGCGGGCAGGCGGTTGTAATCTTCATATTACTTACGTTCACGGCCTCTTTCAGGTCTGCCTTTCCCGTGGGGATGTCTGTTACGAAGAGTTGGGGGAGGGGGGTGATGAAGCAGGCTTTCTTGCTGCCCGGTTCTACGTGCATCGAGGCGCCGTCGGCAATGTCTTCCTGCTTTTGCTTTTTCAGGTCGAACATTTTTGTGTTCGCGCCGCTGGAGTAATATACTTGCTCGCCGTTGGAATAGAAGTTGCCGTACCTTCCGGGCGAAAGGGGCAGTTTTACAATCCGCTCCGCGATGCCGTCTGGGTGGAACGTCACGGCGGGGGCGGCTGTTTTCGCGCCGGACGACGCTTCTTTTCCTTTTTCCCTGCTTTCTTTTTCACCGTTCACTGCGGCGTCTTCCGGGAGGAAGGGCGAGGGGGTGTCTTTGCTGAGGAGGGCCAGGTAGACGCCTCCCATGTTGCTGTAAGAGTGGTTCCATTCGGTGTTGCTGTACGTGGGATTGAAGTCGCGCATGGAGGTAAAGACGAGGTATTTGCCGTCGGCGCTGAAGGCCGGCGAGTAGGAATCGTACCATTTGTCGGTAACGGGGTATTCCTTTTCATCGGCGATATTATAGAGGTATATGATGTTGAAATCGTTCGCAGCCATCCGGGCGTAGGCGAGCCATTGGTTGTCGGGCGAAAAATGCACGCCGCGTATTTCGCCGAAGGGGTCTTGCAGAACGACGGCAACGCTCCCGGCGGCAACGTCGAGCAGGTTGATGCGGTTCTTCCGGTCGGTATAGACAATCTTTTTCGAATCGGCGCTCCACTCGAAGTCGCGGATATAGGTGTCATTGTTTTTGGTAAGCTGAAGCGGTTCGCCCCCGGCGGCGTCTTGCATCCAAAGCTCCGTTTCGCCCGTTGCGTCTGAAATACAGGCTATCCATTTGCCGTCGGGCGACCATTGGGCGTTGCGCTCGTGTACGCCGGGCGTGCGGGTGATGTTTCTGGCCACTCCCTTACCGGCGGGGATGTTGAACACTTCGCCGCGGGCAGTTACGGCCAGCCGCTCCCCTCCGGGCGAAAGGCTGGCGGCGGTGATATACCCGGCGCCGTCTTTTATACCGGCGCGGGCGTATACGTTGTCTGACGAAAGGGTGACGGATACTTTCTCCGGGCGGCGGGCGGCTACGTCCATTTTGTAGATGTACCCGCCGTTTTCAAACACGATGGTATGGCCGTGTATGCTGGGGAACTTTACGTCGTATTCGGTAAAGCTGGTCACCTTTTCGGTTTGCCGGGTGGCGGTATTGTATACGAAGATGTTCATGGTGCGGTCGCGGTCTGAGATATAGAAGATGTTGTCTCCGGCCCACATCGGCATGATGTCTTGCGCGTCGCTGGCGGTGACGTTTTCTACCGTTTGCCGGGCCGGGTCGTATATCCATATATCGTCGGCCATGCCGCCTTTGTAGTATTTCCAGGTACGAAATTCGCGCATTACCCGGTTGTAAGCCAGCCGGGCGCCGTCGGGCGAGTAGCTGCAGAAGCCTCCTTCGGGCAAGGGTATGGGCTGCGACAATCCGCCCTCCCTGTTTACGGTGTATAGCCTGCCGTCGAAGCCGGAGCTGATACGGTTTCGGTAAACGATGCTGTTGCCGTCGGGCGTCCAGCCCATCACGATGTTGTTAGGCCCCATGCGGTCGCCCAGGTCGTCGCGGGCATTGGTGGCGGTGTAGGTGAGCCTCAGGGGTTCGCCCCCGCTTGAGGGGATGGTATACACTTCGGTATTGCCGTCGTATTGCCCGGTGAAGGCAATCGTTTTACCGTCGGGCGAGAAGCGGGCGAACATTTCATATCCTACATGCGAGGTGAGCCGCGAAGCCTCCCCGCCGTTAAGCGATACCTTGTATAAGTCGCCTGCATACGAGAAAACAATCTCGCTGCCATTGGTAGCCGGAAAGCGCAGCAGCCTCCCTTCGCCTGCCGCCGAAGCCATAGCGGCCACTCCGGCGCATGCCATTAAAACAGATAATAATCTTTTTCGCATATATCTTATGATTTGATTACAGGCAAAGGTACGATTTTTCTTCGCTCACCCGTTACGGTGGAAACGGCCGCTGCATATTTCATGGCGCCATATCTTCATGGCTTCTGTCCGGTCTTTTCGCCGTATGGCCGTATTTAAGGAAAGAGATGATGCCTTTCATCTTTATCTCGCTGGTTTCCGTACGGTTCTGATAACAGGATATTGTGGAAAAAACAGCAAAGCCATTCAGGTATAAATCTTTCAAGTCAAAAACAAATAAGGGTTTTAGATATACGTAATCCCAGCTCCCGCCAAAAAAAATATTGTCGCTCAGGGAACACAACATTCCTGCAAAGCCAAAGATAAAAGCAACATCAAGGCATGTTTTATTCCTGAATATTCCCTTCATATAAAGATAAAACAGGCATAATATACCAGAAAAGATAACAGCAGTAGCCATACGCGCCCAACGCCCGACATAGATATTCATTAAGCTCAGCCAATAAAAAGATTTGTTGTTAAGTATTGGTTTAAAGTCCAGCAAAGACGGTATGATTTCCACCGTTACATGCTGATAGTTTGTACTGATTATCCATTTAACAGCCTGGTCTGTCACCACTAATACGATTGACCATACGATAACCGTCCTGCTTTTCATATAACTTCCTGTTTTTACGATGCTGCAAATATAACATCAGTTAAACTGCTTTACCCCATCAGCGTTGAACAAATTTCCACCGTTGCGCCATTGTCCCTGCAAGCCCCCCCCCGAAACAGGAGGAGACTTGCAGGGACATCCGTTTCGCCGGCGGCCTTTGCCAGCCGGGGTTTCGCCGTCAGGCCTTCGCCGGGCCTGCGTCGAGAACCAGCATGAGGGGATAAGCCATGCCGGTGAAGCGGGCCAGCTCTTCGCCGTCTTTTTCTACCCACGCCTCGCAGGAGCCTTCGCCTGTGAAGGGGGAGATGAAAGAATGGTTGGCCGACGGAGAGGCTACTTCAAGAGCCTTAACCGCATCCGCGCCGCCATCGCCCGTTGCCTTAAAGCCTGTTACGGGAAATAGCACGGGCGCTTCGCCGGCCTGCTTGAGCACAAGCACGCCTCCCGCAGCAGCCGGGTAAAGAGTCTGGCAAAAGCGGCAACGTCGGCCGGGTAAACGTACATCACCGTGTCGGAAAGTACTTCCTGCGAGGCTACAGCCAGGGAGGGGACGCCGTCGCCGGGCGTATCGGGGGGGAGCCATCGGGCAAGGTTTGGCCCGTTTATCACCGGCGCGGGGGAGGCTTGGGCGCAACCCGCAATAGTCCTTGCGCGTGCTTACAGTTCCACGGCCCACAGTTCGGCCAGGGCGAGGCTGTATTCTTTTTCGGCCTCCAGCGCCCGGTCTACCGTGTTGTAGTAGAGGCTCATCTCCTGCAGGTATTGGAGGAGGGAGATTTCGCCGGCCTCGAGGGCCTTTCCGAGCAGGGCGGCGTTGCCGGCCTGGAGGAGGGCCTGGCGGTAGGCGGCGGCTGTCTTGCGGAGGCCCTGGGCGCGCTTATAGAGGCCTTGGAGCCGGCTGTAGAACTGCTGGCGACTGTCTGTTTGCCTTGCTTCGGCGGCTTTGAGGGCGGCTTTGGCCTGCCGCACCCTGTTCCTGTTTCCCCACAGGGGGACAGAGACGCCCAGCGTAATGCCCCCGTAGCGCTGCCCCACTACCTGTTCGCTCATATAGCCTGCCGAAAAGGAAGGCAGCGCCATTGCCCGGCTTAGAGACACTTGCTTTTTGCCCAGCTCCACTTCCTGCTTTACCCAGGCCAGAACGGGGCTTTTTTCCCCGGCCTGGGTATACCAGGCGTCGAAATCGGGCGGGAGTTCGCCTTCGTTCAGCCGGGTATCAGCCAGTTCTACGGGGATTCCGCCGTTCAGCCTTTCCAGGTGCGAAAGCAGCGCTTCGCGTTCCACCCCCGCGCGGGCTATTTCGCCCCGGAGGGTTGAGAGGTTCAGCTCCGCCTTGTTGTATTCCACCAGGCTTGCATCGCCCCTGTCCAGGCGCTCCTTACAGGCGGATGCGATGGCTGCGGCATGCCCAAGGCGCGCGTCCAGCTCTTCTGCCAGCGCATTATACCAGGCCAGCTCAATGCAATAGCGCCTGGCCTGGAGGAGGATGTCCATCCGGGCTGCTTTGTATTGCCATTCCGCCAGGCGGTCCCGTCCGGCGGCCAGGCTGCGCTTCATGCCGGTGATGGTGGGGATGTCGAAACGCTGCACGAGGCTGAAGTCCGTGCGGTTGCCCGTTGATGCGGGGTTGCCCCAGAGGTAGCTGAAGCCCACTTCGGGATTATCGGGGAAGATGCCCGCCCTGTTCTCCAGCTTCTGCGCCCCGGCGGCTTCACGGAGCGACTGGAGCGTGGTATTGTTTTCTTCTATCAGGGCCAGTACAGACCGGGCCGGCGCCTGTGCGTCTTGTGCGTTTAATGTAAGGGAGGCGAAAAAGAGGCCTGCCGTCAGTATAATCGTTTTCATTATGAATCATGTTTGGTAGCCTTGCGGCCGGTTATGAGGTACATCACAGGGATGATAAATCCATTGAGGAGCGTAGAGGTGAGCAGTCCGCCGAGAATCACTTTGGCCATGGGGCTTTGTATTTCGTTGCCCGGCAAATCGCCTCCCAGGGCCAGGGGGATAAGGGCAAGGCCGGAAGAGAGGGCCGTCATCAGGATAGGGTTCAGGCGGTCTTGCGAGCCGCGCACCACGCTCTCCATCCGGCTGCATCCCCCGGCCTCCAAATCATTATAGCGGGAGAGGAGGAGCATCCCGTTGCGGGTGGCGATACCGAAGAGCGAGATAAAACCGATGATAGCGGGGATGCTCACCACGCCGCCGGTGAAAAACAGGGTAAACACCCCGCCAATGAGGGCCAGCGGAAGGTTGAGCAATATCACGACCGACTGGCGCACGCTCCTGAACTGCGCATAGAGCAGCAGGAATATCACCACAACGGAGAAGGCCGATGCGATGAGCAGTATCTGCGAGGCGGCCTGTTCGCTCTCAAACTGCCCTCCGTACTCGATGTGGTAGCCTTCGGGCAAGGTTATCTTTTCGTTCACCGTCCGCTGAATATCGTTCACCACGCCGCGGAGGTCTCGCCCTGCCACGTTGGCCGAGATAACAATCTTCCGCGCCACGTTCTCCCTGTTTATCGTATTGGGTCCTGTAGCCGAAATCACCTCTGCAATGTTTCCCAAGGGTATTTTGCGTCCGCCGGCGTCTACCATCAGGTTCCTTATCCTTGCGGCCGTTTCGCGGCTTTCGTCGTTTACCTTGAGCGTAAGGTCGAACGAGCGGTTGCCTTCATACACCTGCGAAACCACCTTGCCCCCCAGCATCACGTTCACTATCCCGGCAAATTCGGGCAGGGTAACGCCGTATTTGGCCATCACCTCCCTTTTGGGCACAATCCTTAATTGCGGGCGTTCCACCTGCTGCTCCACATTCAGGTCTGCAATGCCTTCGATACCTTCGATGGCCGCCTTTACCTGGCTTCCCAGCGAAAACATCCTGTTCAGGTCGGTTCCAAACAGTTTGATGGCGATATTGGCGCGCGTGCCAGACAGCATGGCGTCTATACGGTGCGACACAGGCTGCCCTATCTCTACATTCACGCCGGGCAACACCTTCATCTTCCCGCGTATTTCGGCCAATATTTCCTCCTTAGAGCGCTTGCCCGTTACGAAAGGCGCCTCAATTTCCGATACGTTCACCCCCAGCGCATGCTCGTCGAGTTCGGCCCGCCCGGTCTTGCGCCCCACGGTTTGTATTTCCGGTACGGAGAGCAGTATTTCTTCGGCTATACGCCCTATCCTGTCTGATTCTTCAAGCGATATGCCCGGCATCGTACTTACGTTGACCGTGAACGAACCTTCGTTGAAAGGAGGCAGAAAGCTCCTCCCCAATGTAGAAAAGGCAAATATGGCAGCCAGCGCCACGGCGCCGGTAACGCCAAGCGTCCATCCCTTATGAAGGAGCGTCCACTCCAACGCCTTCCCGTAGGCTGCCTTGAGCTTGCGAACCACAAACGGCTCGCCCGCGGGCTTATCCCCCTTTGCCTGCCTGCCCAATAAATAGCTGCACAATACAGGCGTAAGGGTTAAGGCCACGATGGTAGAAGCCGCCAGCGCCATAATGAAGGCGATACCCAGCGGGGCAAGCATACGCCCTTCCATGCCCGAAAGGAAAAACAGGGGGATAAAGCTGGCGATAATAATCAGGGTAGAGTTGAGGATAGGCATACGGACTTCCTTAGAGGCCTCGAACACCACGCTAAGCGCCGCCTGCTGTTCCTGCGGGGGCTTCAGCCTGTTTTCCCGCAGCCGCTTAAAGACATTTTCCACATCCACTATGGCATCGTCTACAAGCGAACCGATAGCGATAGCCATACCGCCCAGGCTCATCGTATTAATGGTTAATCCCATAACCTTGAGGGAGAGTATGGCAAATACCAGGGATAAGGGAATGGCAGCGAGTGAAATGAGTGTGGTGCGCACGTTCATCAAAAAGATAATCAATACGATTACGACAAATATCCCGCCTTCATATAACGACTTCTGCACGTTACCGATTGAACTGTCTATAAAACGGGCCTGGCGGAAAATATCGGTAGATACCTTTACGCCGGCGGGCAGCGTTTGCCGCAGTTCGGCAATCGACGCATCCAGCCGGGCCGTCAAATCCAGGGCGCTTGTAGCCGGCTGCCTGGTGATGGTCATCAATACGGCCGGCTTGCCGTTGCTGGAAGCTACGCCCAGCCTGGGCGCCTTATCGCCGGCCTTTACCTCTGCAATATCTTCGAGGAGGACGGGGATGCTGTTCACGGTCTTTACCACTGCTTTCCCCAGGGCCGAAACCTTATTGGTAGAAAGCGCCCCGCGGATGATATACTCATTGCCGTATTCGTACAATACGCCGCCTGCGGCATCCTGGTTCATCCCTGAAACTACCGGTATCACTTCATCCAGCCCTACGCCATAGCGCTTCATCCTGGCGGGATTGAGCAATATCTGGTATTCCCTGATTTCGCCTCCTGTCACAGTAACCTGCGCCACGCCGCCGGTAGAGAGCAGGCGGGGACGGATTGTCCAGTCGGCCAGCGTTCTTAAATCCTGCAACGAAACAGAATCTGCCGTAAGCCCTATAATCATCAATTCGCCCAATATGGACGACTGGGGCCCCAGGGTGGGGTTGCCCACATTGGGGGGCAAGGCGTCTTTTACAACCGCCAATTTCTCAGACACTATCTGGCGGGCGCGGTAGATATCCGTTCCCCAGTTAAATTCTACCCATACGATAGAGAACCCGGCAGTAGACGACGAGCGGACGCGGCGCACGCCGGTGGCTCCGTTCAGGGCTGTTTCTACGGGAAAGCTCACAAGGCGTTCCACTTCTTCGGGCGCCATCCCCCTGGCCTCGGTAAGCACCGCCACCGCAGGCGCATTCAGGTCGGGGAATACATCCACTTCCATATTAACGGCAGTATAGGTTCCTGCCAGCATCAATAAGACGCATGCCGCCAGCACAACTATCCGGTTGTGTAGCGAGAATTTTATTATCCTGTTCAACATACTGCAGTGTGTGTTAATGTGTATGTCCTTCCGGCATAATAGACGACGTGGCAGCCAGCTTTACCTGGTAAACGCCTTTAACCACCACCTCGTCTCCTTCCTTCAGCCCGGAAAGCACCTGCACCCTTTCGCCGTTATCCTGTCCAAGCGTTACTTCCTGCTTTTTATAACCTTCTTCGTCTAATTGCAGGTATACGAAGTGCAGCCCCTGTTCTTCCGTAACAGAGGCTACGGGTATGGAAATAACATCTTCGCGGGGGCTTGACAGGAGGTAGACTTCCGTAAATGCGCCCGGTATGATATCGCCTGTGTTGTCAAACTCAAACGTTACCGGGATATAGAAATCCTGGTTGCCCGGCGATTTACCGTACGACAGCAAACGCCCGTTCAAATCGGAAAGTTTATATACTGCATCGTCGTAAGCCGGACGGAAATGGGCGCTGCTGATATGCTTCAGCGCCTTGAAATGCGCCTCCGGCACTTCCGCCCTCAGTTGCAGGCGCCTGTTTTGAGAAACAGTTACAACGGGCTGCCCCACCGAAACGTATTCTCCCTGCGCCACCCACCGGCTCTTTATATATCCGCCGATAGGGGAGGCTACGCTTATGCCTGCGCCGGTAACGTAAGACGCCTGCGCCTCATAAGCTGTTTTGGCCGTTTCGTAGCGTAACCTGGCCTGTTCAAAGTCTTTTGCCGGAATAATCCGGTCTTTCGCAAGGCTTTCTGCCCGCCGGTATTCTTTAAGGGCCGTTTCGCAGGCTATTTTTGCCTTTGCCCACGGATCGCCTTCGGGCAACTTTTTAGCCGAAATTACCGCCACCGGCTGGCCTGCATTCACAGCGGCGCCCTCCGCTACGGATGGATTGGCGAAAGAGACAATCCCGGCGGAAGTAGCCACTACGACTGCTTCACCGCCCTGCGGCGCCTGTATCTGCCCGCTGGTTTTGATAACCTGGCGAAACGTAGCGGCAGAAACGGTTTCTGTCGTCAGGCCCACTAATTCTGCCTGTTCGCGTGAGAAGGCTATTTCGTCTGCATGTTCACTTTCTTCTTCATGGTTGTGGCCTTCCGTATGATTATGCGTATCTTCGGGATGCCGGCTGCCGTTTTGCCCGGAACCACATCCGGTTACTGCGATAGCGGCAGCAATAAATAATGCTGTTATATATGTTTTCATTTTATTATGGATATATTAATACGTTATGCTCCGTACATGGCTTAATGTACAGGATGGCGCGGCTTTGCAGTTTACAAGCCGGCGAAGCGGTTCAGGAAATAACGGAAGGGGGGGCGCGCAAACCGTGGAACCGGTTTGCCTCTGATGATTTACAGAGCAGTAAGATGTGTTTCCCGCAGGTATTGCCGGAGGGTGGAATCTGCATAGCGAAAGGCTGCGAATCTGCCGCCAGGAAAAAGGCGGGGAATAAATGACCGGAATCGTAATCCCGGAAGGAAACTATCCTGCATTTGATTTCGCCGGTTGCCCTTGGGGCGGTGTATTCGGATTCTACGATGCATGTTCCTTCTTCGCCGCCGGGCAAGCCGCTGTGTTCTGTAACGATACACGGCAATCCTTCATGATGATGATGGGATACAACGGCAAAGGCCAGTAAAATGAAACTTGCTATTGCTATGGATACTATGGAAAGCTTTTCTTTCATCTCTTCTTTTCGTATGCAAATATAAAACAAAAAATCGTGCAACCTGGTTGCAAATCAATTAACGAAAACGTATTTCTCAGTTGTCGTCGTTGCTCCTGGCGGATGCGTGGCCGGGGCGGCGGCGGGCGCAGGTGTGTTTGTATTGGAGGATGATAGCGTTCAGGCTTTCTATCACTTCGGCCAGGGTAGCGGCTTTGGCGGCCTGTCCGGTGACCCGGGCTATCGTGTGGGCGCTGTCGAGCGTTTGGGCAAACCGGGCAAAGGCGGCGTCTACCTGGGGGCGTATCTCCTGCATGTTGCCCTGTATGGCCAGGTATTCCTGCTCTTTGGCGCGCGTAAGGTAAAGCTCGCGGAAGGCTTCGTTCGCGTCTTCCAGCCGTCCGATATGCGGGGCCAGCCTGAGGAGTTCCGCGGCGGCGGCTGTGGCGGGTTGCCTCAAGTCTTGTATCAGGTTAATCACTAAAGCGCTGACTTCGTTCATCGCTACCGCCGGTATCCTGCTGTAATTGCCGAGTACGAAGGCGAGCTTTCCGGAGGCGGCCTTTGCGGCCTCGTCTGTGTCGTACGAGGCGGCTTCTACCGTCCGTTTGATGAGCAGGAACGCGCTTCTCGTCTTCAGCCAGGCGGAGCGGATAGAGGCCGTTTCCCACTGCCTGGGGTTACGCTTGTATATCTCGTTTTCTTTCGTAAACAGCGAGTGGAAGGCTTTCCATACGCCGGCCAACTCCGCGAACAGCGGCTCGTAGGGCGTATATGCCTTGACGATATATTCATAAAAGCCAAAGTGTTCGGCATTGCGCAATTTATCTACAAGCCTCAAAAATTTCTTTACAGAACTCATAAGCTGACTGTATTCTTTCGTTCCCTGTTCATTTATCGCCTAAATATATTACATATTTACGTGAAATATGCATTTATCCCTTGAAAAATTGTCCGAAACTTTCATTGAGCGCTCGTTCGGGCTTCCGGGCAGTGTCCGAAATCTTCATTGAGTACTCGTTGGGGCTTCCGGGCATTGTCCGAAACCTTCATTGAGTACTCTTTGGGGCTTCCGGGCATTGTCCGAAACCTTCATTGAGCGCTCGTTGGGGCTTCCGGGCATTGTCCGAAACCTGTATTGACTATTTATTTGGATTTTCGGGCAATGCCCGGATGATTAGATAAATTCGCTCAGTTCGAGCCAGCGCATTGTCTTCTCGTCTATCTCGCTTATCACGCGGGCGATTCGCTCCGATTTGGCCAGGAGGTCGCCATTGTTTAGCGTGCCGCTGCCCAGGGCGGCTTCCAGCGTTGCTTTTTCTGTTTCCAGGCAGGCGATAGCGGCTTCCAATGCTTCAAACTCTTTCTGTTCCCTGAAGGTGAGTTTCTTCTTTTCCGCTTCCTTCCGGAGCGGTTTATCCGGGGCGGGGGATGGCTTCTTCCGGCTGGCCTGGGCGTCTTTGCCGGCTTGTTCCTGTGCGTCTTTCCATTCGCGGTATTGGGTGTAATTGCCGGGGAAATCTTTCAGGATGGCATTTCCATTGAATACTAAGAGGTGGCCGGCTACTTTGTCCATGAAATAGCGGTCGTGGGATACCACTATCACGCAGCCTTTGAAATTGCACAGGTATTCTTCCAGCACGTTCAGGGTTACGATGTCTAAATCGTTTGCAGGCTCGTCTAATACCAGGAAGTTTGGGCTACGCATCAAGACGGTGCACAGGTAGAGCCGGCGCTTTTCGCCCCCGCTTAGTTTGCACACGTAGCTGTGTTGCTTTTCGGGCGTGAAGAGGAAGTGGCTCAGAAACTGGGAAACGCTCAGCTTTTTCCCCTCTCCCAGGTCTACATATTCGGCAATGTCTTGTACAACGTCTATCACTTTCATCTGTTCGTTGAACTGTAGCCCGTCCTGGCTGTAATAGCCGAACCTGACGGTTTCGCCTATATCGAAGCGCCCTTCGTCTGGCTCTACCTCGCCTACCAGCATTTTTATAAAGGTAGATTTCCCCGTCCCGTTATTACCTGCGATACCCATCTTCTCGTAGCGGGCGAACGTATAGTTGAAATCTTCTACAATCTTTGTATCGCCAAAGCTTTTCGTTACATGAACGGCTTCAAATATTTTAGAGCCGATATACGACGACTTCACGTCGAGGTTTACGCTGCCTGCCTCGCGTTGCTGGCGGGCTTTGCGGTCTAATTCGTAAAAGGCGTCTATACGGTATTTCGCTTTTGTTCCGCGGGCTTGCGGCTGCCTGCGCATCCATTCCAGCTCTTTACGGAGCAGGTTGCCGGCCCGTTCGGTTTCCGAGTTTTGGGCGTCTATTCTTTCCTGCCGCTTCTCGAGGTAATAGCTGTAGTTTCCCTTGTAATGGAAGATTTGCAGGCGGTCTATTTCCATGATTTCGTTGCACACCCGGTCAAGGAAGTAGCGGTCGTGCGTTACCATCAGGATGCTGATGGTTTGCCTTTTGAGGTATCCTTCGAGCCATTCGGTCATTTCGAGGTCTAAATGGTTCGTCGGCTCGTCCAGAATAATCAGTTCGGGTTCGCTGGCCAATACGGCGGCAAGGGCTACCCGTTTTAACTGGCCTCCGGAGAGTTCCTCTGCCTTCCGGCTTACATCGGTTATCTTTAGCCGGGAGAGGAATTGCCGGGCTTTTTGCTCGCGTTCCCAGGCTTTCGCCCGGTCTCCGTCCGCTGGGTGGGCGGCCTGGCCGGGGCTATACAGGCAGGCCTGCAACACGGAAAGGCCGGCGGGAAAGGCTGGCGACTGCTCCAGGTAGCCCAGGCGCAAGCCGCTCCTGAACACCACCGAGCCGCCGTCGTAATCCTCCTTCCCTGCTATGATGTTCAGCAGGGTGGTCTTTCCCGAACCGTTCTTTGCTATCAGCCCTATCTTTTGCCCCTGGGCAATACCGAATGTTATATCGCTGAAGAGTACTAAATCGCCAAAGCTCTTTGTCAGCTTCTCTATTTGTAAAAAACTTATCATGCTGTGAAATAAAGTAAGGCTGCAAAGATAGTGAAGATTATGACAACCCGCCGCACGCTACGGCGCCATTATCATATTCTGCGGGATAAAGCGTTTGCAAGATGAGGAATAACTCTATCTGTTTGAGCGTTTGCAGAGATTCATCGTCGAGGCCGCCCTCCATGTAGCCGGCCAGTATATCTACAAACATGGAAAGCAAAGGCGGGGCCGTAAAGGGCGAACACCGTTTTCCGAACGCCGTAATCACAGGATGTATGCTTGCATACATCGCCTTATTCGTTTGATAATGGGATTTGTTAATAGAGAAAAGAAGAAATTTTGATTCCTTCACGGAATGGCATACAAACCGGTGGTCGGGTATAAAAAAGAATTCGTTGGGCGCTATCACAGGCCTGGCGCTCCGGGTTCCGCTAATCTTTACTTCCCCTTCCAGCAGGAAAAAGAAATGTACATACTCTTTATTGTCCGCCTTAAACAATTGGTTTTCGTCAAGTGTATAATACCTGAACCCGGTTGACTGGTCTGCAAACAATTCTGATCGGAAACACATACTTGTCTCCTCAAGACATAAATCATTCATACGTGTATTTTTTTGGTTTCTGTATATGTAACAACAGAAGCCGCAAAAATGTTGGCGACCGTTACGCGGAAGGGTGTGATTTATTCCAGTTCTGCAACCGTAATGCCTGCGCCTCCGAATTGTACGTGTTCGTCGTGGTAGTTCCTCACGCCGGGCAGGGCATGCAGGTAATCGCGGATTAACTGCCGCAGGATACCGCCGCCGGTTCCGTGGAGGATGCGGACGGGCGAAACGCCTGTCAGTATGGCGTCGTCAATAAAATAGGTCACGGCTTGCAGGGCTTCGTCGCCCCTCATGCCCCGGACGTCTAACTCTTGCCTGAAGTTCAGCTTTTTCTCGCGCATCTCGTCTGCGCTCCGGGCGCCGGCGGAGGCGCTTCTCCTGGCGGCTTCTTTTACCTGTCCTTTGCTTACTTTTTCAAGGCGGTCTATCTGTATGGAGCTCTTAATCATACCGAATGCCACCAGCGCCTGCTTGCCGCGTACTTCCAGCACCGTCCCGGCGGATGTCTGGCCTTTCAGGCGCACGTTGCTGCCTGCCTCTATCGCCTCTTTACCGGGCAGGGGAGGATTGGCGGTCTTTTGCTTTTGCCGTTTCGGGTCTTGCCGCCTCTTTAGCCTGTCCGGTTGGCGGGTATCCCCGCAGGCGGCCTCTGCCACTCCGGGAATGGAGGCCTTAAAGTCTTCAAGGGCTTTGCGGGCTTGCCGGGTTTGTTCCTTCCCGGCCTGGGCTTCTTTTATTTCGCGGATGGTGCTTTCTATCCTGGCGTTGGCGGCGGCTATAAGCTGTTCGGCCGCTTCTTTTGCCTGGCGGATAATGTCTTTGCGCTGTTTGTCTGCCGTATCGAGGCCTTCTTCGTAGCGGGCGGCAAGCTCTTCCAGTTTCTTTTCCTGCTGGCGGATGTTGTGGCGCTTGGTTTCCCAGTATCTTTTATCGCGTACGATGTCCTGGAGATACTTGTCCATATTTACGTAGTCCGAGCCTACGATAGAGGAGGCATCGGCGATAACGTCTTCCGGCAGGCCCGTTTTGCGGGCAATCTCGATGGCGAACGAGCTGCCGGGATGGCCGATGGAGAGCTTGAACAGGGGCTGCATAAGGTGGCGGTCGTAAAGCATTGCCCCGTTTACTACGCCATCGGTCGCTTCGGCAAAATGCTTGAGGTTCTGGTAATGGGTAGTTATTACGCCAAAACTCTTATTGTGGTTGAAGCGGGCAAGCAGCGTTTCGGCAATGGCGCCGCCAATCTGGGGCTCCGTCCCGCTGCCAAACTCGTCTATGAGGAGCATCGTCTTGCTATCGCAGTTTTTCACAAAAAACTTCATATTAAGAAGATGCGAGCTATAGGTGCTTAAGTCGTTTTCTATACTTTGCTCATCCCCGATATCTATAAAGATATGGGAGAAGATACCGGTTTTGGAGCGTTCGTAAAGGGGAACCGGCAGGCCGCATTGCAGCATGTATTGCAGTAGCCCGGCGGTTTTCAGGCATACAGACTTCCCCCCGGCATTGGGGCCTGAGATAACGAGCAGTCGGTTTTCTTCCGTAAGCATGATGTCCAGCGGAACCACCTCCCTGCCCTGCTTGCGGTGCGAGAGGTAAAGGAGCGGATGTACGGCCCTGATCCAGTCTGCCAGCGGACGGTCTTCCATATCCGGGCGGATGGCATGGATATCTTCGGCAAAGAGAGCCTTGGCGCGGATAAAATCTATCTCGCCCAGGAAACCGTAAGATTGCAGTATATCCGGGGCCAGAGGACGGACTACGCTCGTAAACCCGGTCAATATCTTCATTACCTCGCGCCGCTCCTCTCCTTCAAGTTCGCGGATGCGGTTGTTGGCCTCTACTACGGCTTCGGGCTCGATGAAGACCGTTTTCCCGCTGGCCGATTCATCGTGTACAATGCCCCGTATCCTGCGTTTGTAGGCGGGAGCTACGGGAATCATCAAACGGCCGTCGCGCATGGCGGGAGCGGCGTCTTTGTCTACAAGCCCCTCCGCCTGGGCGCTACGGAGTATGGATTGCAGGCTTCTGGATATACCGCTCACCGTAGAGGCTATCTCCCGGCGTATGTGCAGGAGTGCGGGCGAAGCGTTGTCTTTTACCCTCCCGTATTTGTCTATTATGGCGTCTATCCCCCCGACCAGCTGCGGGAATACCTTCACGCCGGCAGCCAGGGCCGCGAGGGCGGGACAGGCAGTCGCTTCCCCTTGGGCAACGTGGAAGAAACGCACAATGTCGTGAATCGTCTGCAGGGAACGTTTCAGGTCGAACAGTTCCTTCTCTTCGAGGAACGTCCCTTCCGGACGGATGCGTTTGAGCGGATAGCGCATATCGAAGAACCAGGCGGCAGGAAACTCGTCGCCGCCGTGCAGGATGCGCACAAATTCGGCCGTTTGGTCTAACTGCACGGATACGGCAACAAAATCGGCCGAGAAAGCCATCTCTGCAACTCTCTCTTCGCCCAAGGGACTCAGGCATTTTTCCGAAATGAATTGCCTTACTTTATCAAAGCCGGTCTTCTGCTCGAAATTGGAAGGATATATCACGCGTAGATTGATTCTTTTAGTTAATTTCGATCATCACTTCCTCGTGAACGGTAGGGCGAATCATCACCTCTACCTTTTCCTTCCCCCTCTTGATATGGAAGGTGCAGGCGTTTACGCCCGACGGGTTTATATATGGGGTAAATTTATACAGGTACGAAAAGGGCGCCATGCTGCGCGGATGCTGCACTGCCTCGGCCACCTGCGCATAACTGGGCTTATCCCAGTACATGCAGTACTGGAAACCGTTGGCGTCGGTAAAAATCGTTTTAGGGTCGCGATACTTCATTGTATTGGTAATAAACTGCTTATATGCAGCCGTAAGCTCGTCTGAGGTATAATCCAGCACATGGCTGTCTATTCTCTCTATTACGTCGCGCGCTATCACGCCGGCGGCCTGTGCTGGCGAACCTGCATCTACGCTCATTACCAGCCCAAGCTTGTTTATATCGTAACTTATCCCTGTGTAATTGTAAGCTTTACGGTTTATTTTGTATTGCACGTTGCGGCTATACTTGGCATACGGATACTGCATGCACATGAGGGGCACGTGCACCTGGGCATAATTCTCCAGGCGAAGGGGGGATTCGAGCATCTCGTTTGCCTCACATTCCCACAAGACGCGCCCCCGCACAAACCGCTGGTCTATCAGCCTGAAACCGAGCTGCAACAGGTATTGCGCCTCGGCCTCGGCAGCAGAACTCGCAAGGAAGGGAAACCGCTGCATACGGTTCTCCGCCAGGTCGTAACGGAAAACGGGCAACTTGTTGGTCACTATCTTGTTTCCACCCTTGTAATTCGGGTTTTTCTTAAAATAATAAAACGTCTGTACCAGTATATCCGGCTCGGCGACATTGATAGACAAGCCTTTCTTCACCAGTTCTTTTTCAATCGAAGCGTTGATAGCTTCCTCCAGCTTCTGGTTATCCGTGTCAATGGGGCTGAAGGCGAAAGTCTTAAAAAAAGAAAAATCAATCGTATCGCCCGTACTTGTTGTAAGGAAAGGACACGTAAACCGCCGTTCGCTGGTGCTTTCGAGGCTGTACATGGCAAAAGCCTCGGCCAACTGGTCTTCGGCGATGGCATCGCTCCGCTTACATTCTTTTTTTATAACCAACTGCTTGTCAGACGCTCCAATATTTGTAACGGTAAGCGTCACCTCGCTTTTTTCGGCAGGATTCAGCAGTCCCGGGATATCTTCCCCCCGGATGTCTGTCACCGGAATCCCGTCTATCGATTCAATGATGTCGTTCACTTTCAGGCCAACGGCCTCTGCAGGCGAATAGGGATAAATGGCTGTAACAACGGGCTTTCCCAGTCCCCAATTGGCCGACCGGCTGATTTCGCAAACAAAGCCCGTTCTGCATAACACAGGGTTCTGTCCCCACATCATCGACACGAAGCAGGAATACAAAAATAAGAGCGTAAAGATACCTCGTTTTAACATAATATTCAGCTATATTATACAAATGACCGTACAAAGATATATTTATTTTTTAGATTTCAAAACCAAAGGACTTACGTAAATCTACGGCAACGGTCATTTTGCACGCCCCCTGCCCTACCCCGGCCTGCGCCTTCGATGATCCTTCGGTGATTCTCCCATGAAACATCCTTGCGCGTTTCTCTTTTTAGTATCCATATATCGCGCGGGAGACGGTTTTGTACATTATTTTATGCTTCCGGAGCCAATCCTCCATCATGCACAAAACCTTCCCGCGCACTATATAAAACCCCTTTAAACCGCCGTGCCGCCCCATAATGCCGGAAAAACAATGACAATATAGTGTTTTTTCCTACTTTGGCAACATATTTGATAAGCATTTATTACCCTAAGAAATAGAAAATAATGTGTAAACGTTTATAACAACAGGTCATGAGCACTAAAGAACATAAAGAGAACATGGATTTGACAGACAAAGATGAGCTTCTGAACGCCGAAGACACGACAAATGTACAGGACACAGTAGAAAATACGTCAGAAGAACCAGCCGGAGATGACAATCTGTCGTGCGAAAGTGAATCGCTTCAAAAGAAATACGATGAGTTAACTAATTCGCACCTGCGCCTGATGGCAGAGTTCGACAATTACAGGAAACGTACGCTCCGCGAGAAGGCAGACCTGATTAAAACCGGAGGCGAGGCCGCCCTTACAGACCTGCTCCCCGTATTGGACGATTTTGAACGGGCCCTGCAAAATATACAGGCGGCCGAAGATATTAACGCCGTAAAAGAAGGAGTCGAGCTTATTTACAGTAAGTTTTCGGCCTACCTCACCCGGCAGGGAGTGAAGCCCATCGACGCTTCGGGCCAACCCTTTGATACCGAAATGTTTGAGGCAGTAGCCACCATACCCGCGCCGGAAGCCGGCCAGAAGGGAAAAGTAATAGACACGCTGCAAACCGGCTATACGCTATACGGCAAAGTGATTCGCCACGCAAAAGTTGTAGTAGGCGAATAATCAGGAAAATAGAAGGAAAAGAAAAATACAGACATGGCAAAACGAGATTATTACGAAGTGCTCGGCGTAGGAAGAAATGCAACGCAGGAAGAAATAAAAAAAGCATACCGTAAAAAAGCTATAGAGTACCACCCCGATAAAAACCCGGGCGATAAGGATGCCGAGGAAAAATTCAAAGAAGCCGCCGAAGCTTACGACGTGCTAAGCGATGAGCAAAAACGCCAGCGCTACGACCAGTTCGGGCATGCCGGCGTAGGAGGCGCTTCGAGTGGCGGAGGCTTTGGCGAGGGCATGTCTATGGAAGACATCTTCTCGCAATTCGGCGACATATTCGGAGGCCACTTCGGCTTTGGCGGTTTCAGCGGCTTTGGCAGTTCGCGTGGAAGCGAACGCAGGGTAAACAAAGGCTCGGATTTGCGTGTAAAAGTAAAACTGACCCTCAGTGAAATAGCCAAAGGCGTAGAGAAAAAGATAAAGGTGAAAAAACACATCCCCTGCAAAGCCTGCCACGGAAGCGGCGCAGAGGGCACGAACAATACAAAGACCTGCGATACATGCCACGGAAGCGGCCTTGTAACCCGCGTTACCAATACCATATTAGGGCAGATGCGAACCCAGTCCGTCTGCCCCACCTGTGACGGCGAAGGCCGGATTATCACAAAGAAATGCCACGTTTGCAGCGGTGAAGGCATCGTACGCGACGACGACGTAATAACGCTCAACATCCCCGCAGGCGTAGCCGAAGGCATGCAGCTCTCCATGAGCGGGAAAGGCAACGCCGCGCGCCATGGCGGTATAAATGGCGATTTGCTGATATTAATAGAAGAAGAACCGCACCCGGAACTGATTCGCGACGAAAACGACCTGCTATACAACCTGCTGCTCACCATCCCGCAAGCCGCCCTGGGCGGAAATGTAGAAGTGCCCACCATAGACGGCAAGGCCAAAGTAAAGATAGACCCCGGCACACAGCCCGGCAAAGTACTCAGGCTCCGCAATAAAGGCCTTCCAGCCATAAACAGTTACGGAACAGGCGATTTACTGATTAACGTATCCGTCTATATCCCCGAAACTCTTACCGATTCTGAAAAAGCTACGCTGGCCGGACTGGACAACTCGCCCAACTTCCAGCCACAGAAAACGGCAAAAGACAGGATATTCAATAAATTCCGCCAGATGTTTGATTGAAAGCTAACTACTAACTAATATAAGAAATCATGGATTATTACAAAGCAAATGAAAAACGGTACGACGATATGATATATCGCCGTTGCGGACGGAGCGGGATACGCCTGCCGGCTATTTCCCTCGGACTGTGGCACAACTTCGGGAGTGTAGACGTATTCAGTCATTTCATCCAGATTATCCATACGGCTTTCGACAATGGAATTACGCATTTCGATCTGGCAAACAATTACGGCCCGGCATACGGCTCCGCCGAAGAGAATTTTGGGCGTATACTGGAAAAAGGCCTGGGCCGCTATCGCGATGAACTGATCATTTCAACAAAAGCGGGCTACGACATGTGGCCGGGCCCATACGGCAACTGGGGAAGCCGTAAATACCTGATGGCGAGCCTCGACCAGAGCCTCAAACGCATGGGCCTCGATTACGTGGATATCTTCTACTCACACCGTCCCGACCCGCAAACGCCCATAGAAGAAACCATGGGTGCGCTGGCAGACATCGTGCGGCAAGGTAAAGCCCTGTACGCCGGTATTTCCAACTATGATGATACACAGGCAGAAGCGGCTCTGGCTGCGCTGAAAGAACACAAAGTAAAATGCCTGATTCACCAGCCCAAGTATTCGATGTTCGAACGTTGGGCAGAGCCTAAACTCCTGCCTCTGCTTGCCGGAGAGGGCGTGGGCGTAATCGCCTTTTCACCCCTGGCGCAAGGGTTGCTGACCAACCGCTACCTGCACGGTATCCCTGAGGATTCGCGGGCTGCCCGCCCTACCGGTTTCCTTCAGGCAAACCAGGTAACGGAAGAAGTGATAGCCAAAGTGCGTAAACTGAACGACGTTGCCCTCAGCCGCGGTCAAACGCTGGCAGAGATGGCCCTGGCCTGGCTACTGAAAGACGACCGCGTCACCAGCGTACTCATCGGCGCCAGCTCGGCAGAACAACTCAAAGATAACCTGAAAGCGTTACGGAATCTTGATTTCACCCCGGACGAATTAAACGCGATAGATGCGATATTGAAATAAAACCTGTTTATTTGCAATGCTCCCTGATTAGCCGTTTGGCGAGTGGGTCGTTTAGTTCTTCCGCTTTGCCAAACGCTTCGCAGGCTTCGTCTTTTCTGTCCATCCGGATGTAGCAGATACCCCTCAGGCGGTAACAGGCGCCAAAGTCCGGGGCCAAATCCAATGCTTTGCGTACACTCTCCAGGGCTTCGCCGTATTGCTGGAGACGAACGTAGATGGCAGCCTCCTCCGCAAAGTAAGCGGGTGATTGCCCGTTTTGCCGTATCGCCTGCCTGATATCCTCCAAAGCTCCCTTCATATCCCCTTTATGGAACTTAGCCTGTTCGCGGAAATAGTAGAAGTTGTCATTTACCTGTCCGCCGGCCAGCGTATAATACAAGTCGAAATCTTCCAGAGCCTCGTCGTAAAGGGACAGTTTTGTTTTAAACTCAATACGTTCCAGTATATACGGGGCTGCGCCGGGAGGAGTAGGCGTACCCATTCGCAAGACGGCGCTATCCAGCAGCGCAATGATGTCGCTTATCTGCGCCCCCGGTATATTTTCCAGGGCCTTTGCCGTAAAATAATAACTGTCGGGCGACGCCAGGCTGCTTTCATTCACTTTCATATACGAAGCGTAAGCGGACGGAAACTCCCCCAGGTAGAAATAAATATCGCCTTCCAATTGCCTGTAAACAGGTAAATCCTCCACCTCTATGGCTTTCACCAGGGCGGCCAGGGCGGCGCCGATTGTCCAATTGTTGTCTGTAACGATAGTATCGCTCGTTGCTACGCCGTAAATCAGTTTCGCCAGGTTGTAATGCACATCCCCTTGTTTTTTGCTGTACCGGGCAGCAGCCTGGATATCGGCAAGCGCCCGCTCCAGGTAAACGCCTTCTTCGCCGGGGGTAGCCGCCAGCGCCTTCCTGTTCGCAGCATAATGGGAGGCGCGGGCCAGGTAGCCGTCTTCCGCACGGGGAAATGCTGTAATAAAATCAGTAAGCGTCTCCAGGTAAGTGGCGGCATCCTGTGAAGCGGCGAGTAAGAAAAGGGAAACGGAAGCCTGTTCAATATCAGCAGGCCAAGCCTTCCGGATACCTATATTGGTATAGACGGAATTAAAAGCGTCGGCCGGCGTAACGTTCAGTGATTTAACATACCCTGCAGAAACGGCATAGGATTGTTCCTTTTTGCCGGAGGCGTCTTGTTGCGCCAGTCCGAACACCTGTCCCGAAGAGAGAAGCAACGGGGCATTCTCTTGCCCGCTTTCCAGCAGGATGTTTAACCGGTAATACCCATAGGGGTCTTTTAATTTGCTGATTTCGGATATAGTTCCTTCTTTGAAAGGCGTCTCTTTCCCCTGTGCAAACAACAGCAGGTAGGCCGGCGTATTTACCGCAAGCGGCTCGGAAGCTAAAGGAAGGAATGGTACCTTCTTATCGACAGCTACCTTAAACCTCGCAACGTCATACAAATCATCCGCCCCAATAATAGAAGCAACCCGGTAAACAGCCCCGTCCGAACCGGTAACGGTAGCCTTGCCCGCTCCTTTGAAAGCCGAATAGCCGGATAGCGCCTCCCCGTCTTCGCCGATGAAAAACCCGTTTGTTGTATGGAGCTTACGATCATTCTTGTCGAATGTAGTAATTGTTATAACCGCCTTCTTTGATTTCTCCATCCATTTCGGAGTTTTTTGCGCTACGGCAGGAAGGCTCAGGCAGCAAATAATAAGCAGGATTAATTTTTTCATTTACTTTTCATGTTGTTAGACTCTGCGGCAAAGATAAAAAAATAAAAAGATACCCCTTGAGAGGTTTATTCATTTTTTTTACGTTACTTTGGCCCGCGATTTACTTGATTAAATGTCATAACTAATTTTTAAATAAAGGAAGACGCCCCCTCCACCGGGTTTTCTGATTAAAAAAAGTTTTGTACTTTTGCACGAACGTTATTCAAATAGCAAAAGCAATGAATCCATCAGAACTAAGTGAACAGGAAATTTTCAGACGCAAAAGCATGGAGCAGCTCCGCGAAATGGGCATCGAACCCTATCCCGCAGCGGCGTATGCAACCAACGCATGGTCTAAAGAAATAAAAGAAAACTTTAAAGACGACGCCCCGCACCGCCCCGTAAGCGTTGCCGGGCGAATCATGAGCCGGCGAATCATGGGAAAAGCCTCCTTTATGGAGTTGCAAGACTCCGAAGGCAGGATACAGGTATACATCTCGCGCGACGATCTCTGCCCCGGGGAAAACAAGGAACTCTACAACACCGTATTCAAGAAACTGCTTGACATCGGCGACTATGTAGGCATTGAAGGATACGTATTCCGCACCCAGATGGGCGAAATATCCGTACACGCCGCCTCGCTCACCGTGCTGGCCAAATCGCTCCGCCCCCTGCCCATCGTAAAGATGAAAGACGGCACTGTATACGACGGCTTTAACGACCCCGAACAGCGCTATCGCCAGCGGTACGTAGACCTGCTGGTAAACGATGGCATAAAAGATATCTTTATCAAACGCACCCGCATATTCAACTCCATGCGCTCCTACTTCAACGAACGCGGATACCTGGAAGTGGATACGCCCGTTTTGCAAAACATCCCCGGCGGAGCGGCTGCGCGTCCCTTCGTTACCCACCACAATGCGCTGGATATCGACTTTTACCTTCGTATCGCCAACGAGCTTTACTTAAAACGCCTCATCGTAGGAGGCTTCGAAGGCGTATACGAATTCAGCCGTAACTTCCGCAACGAGGGAATGGACCGCACCCACAACCCCGAATTTACCGTCATGGAAATATATGTAGCCTATAAAGACTACCACTGGATGATGGAATTTACCGAGCAAATGCTTGAAAAGATAGCCCTCGACGTACACGGCACAACCAAAGTATCCTATGCCGGGAAAGAGATAGACTTCAAAGCCCCCTACAAACGCATCTCCATGATCGACGCCATCAAAGAAAATACAGGCGTAGACATTACGGGCATGAACGAGTTCCAGCTCCGCGAAACCTGCCGGAAGCTGGGCGTAGAACAAGACGGCACAATGGGCAAGGGAAAGCTCATCGACGCTATCTTTGGCGACAAATGCGAAGGCGCCTACATACAGCCCACCTTTATAACCGACTATCCCATAGAGATGTCGCCCCTCACCAAGAAACACCGCAATAACCCGGAGCTGACGGAACGCTTCGAACTCATGATCTGCGGCAAAGAAGTAGCCAATGCCTACTCCGAGCTAAACGACCCCGTAGACCAGCGTATCCGCTTCGAGGATCAACTCCGCCTGAGCGAAAAGGGAGACGACGAGGCGATGTTTATCGACCAGGATTTCCTCCGCGCCCTCGAATACGGCATGCCCCCCACCAGCGGCATGGGTATCGGAATGGACCGCCTCACGATGTTCCTCACCGGGCAGGAGAGCATACAGGAAGTATTGTTCTTCCCCCAGATGCGTCCCGAAAAGACAGCAAACGCCTCAAAATAACTATATGAAGCAGCCTGGAAGAATAGCCGTTATGGGGGGCGGAAGTTGGGCTACAGCCTTGGCAAAGATTGTATTGTCTGCCGAAGACGGCATCAACTGGTATATGCGCCGCCCGGACCGGATTGAAGAGTTTAAGCAGTTAAGGCACAACCCCTGCTACATCTCAAGTATTGAGTTTGATACGGACAAGATACGCTTCTATTCAAATATCAACGAAGCGATCAAAGACTCCGACACACTGATATTCGCTACCCCTTCCCCGTTCCTGAAACAACACCTCAAAAAGGTGAAAACGCCCCTCGGCGACAAGTTCATCGTATCGGCCATTAAAGGTTTAGTGCCCGACGAAAATATGCTGATAACCGACTATTTCACCCAATACTATGGCGTACCGGCAGAAAACATAGCCGTCATAGCCGGCCCATGCCATGCAGAAGAAATCGCCTTGGAACGCCTGTCGTACCTCACCCTTGCCTGTACCGATACCGATAATATCCAATTACTTTCGGAAGTATTCCGCAACCATTACCTCCGAAACATTATCAGCCGCGACGTAGCCGGTATCGAATATGCCTCGGTCTTGAAAAATGTCTACGCCATCGTAGCCGGTATCTGCCACGGCATGAAGTACGGCGACAACTTCCACGCGGTATTCCTCTGCAATGCCATCCAGGAGATGTGCCGGTTTGTAGAAGCCGTCAGCGATGTGAAACGGGATATAACCGATTCGGTTTATATGGGCGACTTGCTGGTTACCTCCAATTCGCGTTTCAGCCGCAACCGCATCTTCGGCGCCATGATAGGGAAAGGCTATTCGGTTAAGACAGCCCAACTGGAAATGGAAATGATTGCCGAAGGCTACTACGGCGCCAAGTGCATCTACGAAATCAACAAGCGCTACAAAGTGCCCATGCCTATCCTCGACGCCTTATACGACATATTATACGAAAAGAAACCGCCGGTTACGGTTATCCGTAAGCTGACGGAAACGTTTAAATAACAAATCCACATGAAAAGTATTAGTCTTACCATCGACAAGGCCTTGGGCTTTGTAACAGAAGAGCAGGTATACGCTCAGGAAAACAAAGTAACGGAGTGCATCAATCAATTGCATCAGGGAACAGGCGCAGGAAACGACTTCCTGGGCTGGCTGCACCTCCCTTCTTCCATCACAGACGAAGCGCTGGCCGCAATAGAAAACACAGCCGGCACGCTTCGCCGGCAATGCGAAATAGTAGTAGTAATCGGCATCGGCGGAAGCTACCTCGGAGCCAAAGCAACTATAGATGCGCTGAACAACAGCTTCGACTGGCTGGAGAGAGACCGCCGGAACCCGGTAATCGTTTATGCCGGCCACAACATCGGTGAAGATTACCTGTACGAGCTATCCGGAATGCTGGAAGGGAAACAGTTCGGTATTATCAATATTTCCAAATCGGGAACCACCACCGAGCCGGCGCTTGCCTTCCGCATTTTAAAGAAACAGTTGGAAGAGGCTGTGGGAAAAGATGAAGCCGGGCAGCGTATCGTAGCCGTTACCGACGCCCGGAAAGGCGCCTTACGCACATTGGCCGACAGGGAAGGCTACCAAACGTTCGTTATCCCCGATAACGTAGGCGGCCGCTTCTCTGTGCTTACCCCGGTAGGACTGTTGCCCATCGCAGTGGCAGGCGTCAATATCCGCGAATTGGTATCCGGAGCCGCCGCCATGGAAACGGCAACGGGCGAAGGCGTACCCTTCCGGGAAAATATAGCGTCTGTCTATGCCGCCGTCCGCAACGAACTATATAAGAGCGGAAAGAAAATAGAGCTGTTGGCAAACTTCCATCCCAAACTGCACTACATAGCCGAATGGTGGAAACAGCTCTACGGCGAAAGCGAAGGCAAAACACACAAAGGCATCTTCCCCGCAGCCGTAGACTTAACAACCGATCTACATTCCATGGGCCAATGGATACAAGAGGGCGAACGATCTATCTTCGAAACCGTTATCTCCATCGAAACCCCCGCCTATAAAGTAACCGTCCCCACAGACGAGGCAAATTTAGACGGCCTGAATTACCTCGCCGGCAAACGTGTAGACGAAGTAAACAAAATGGCGGAACTGGGAACGCTCTTAGCCCACGTAGACGGCGGCGTACCCAACATCAAAATCACCCTGCCCGAGGTAAGCCCCTATTACATCGGCCAGCTATTCTACTTCTTTGAGAAAGCCTGCGGAATCAGCGGCTATATGCTGGGAGTAAACCCCTTTGACCAACCCGGCGTAGAAGCCTACAAAAAGAATATGTTCGCCCTGCTAAAAAAACCGGGATATGTCATGTAAAGGAGTTCCGCCCCGTCTTTCTCCCAAAGCTGTATTATTTGATATGGACGGAGTGCTTTACGACTCCATGCCTTCCCATGCACGCGCCTGGCACGAAACGGCTGTTAAATATAATTTATTGGCTACGCCGGAAGATTTCTACCTTTTTGAAGGGTGCACCGGAGACAGTACGATTGATGAATTATTCTATCGTACCTTCCGCCACGGAGCTACACCGGAAGAAAAGGAAGTAATCTATGAAGAGAAAGCAGCCCTCTTCAATAAATATAACAGCGGCCATGTAATGAAAGGAGCGCAGGAGGTATTGAAACAAGTAAAAGCTTATGGTTTGGAAACATTGATAGTGACCGGTTCCGGCCAACATAGCCTGATTAATAAACTAAACCATACGTTCCCCGGCGTCTTTGAACGCGAGAAAACAGTAACCGCTTTCGATGTGCAACACGGAAAGCCTCATCCCGAACCTTACCTCATGGGACTGGAAAAAGCAGGCGTACAACCTGACGAAGCCATCGTAATAGAAAACGCCCCCATGGGCATCCGGGCCGCCGTTGCCGCCGGTATCTTCACCATAGCCGTCAACACCGGCCCCTTAAAAGATGAGATACTATGGAATGAAGGCGCCAACTTACTGTATCCCGACATGGACAGCCTGGCAAAAGACTGGGGGAATATTATGGCAGCTTGCGGTTTATCTCCACTAAAACAAGAAAGCTGAAAGTTCAAAAAAGAGCCGGTACCTTAACGGATACCGGCTCTTTTTTTTGCCTGATTAAATACCGGTTAATATACGTAACCGGCTTTTGCCAGGAAGTCGTAGCTTTGCTGTACGCTTTCAACGGGGTTGTTGTTCGTGTACTGTTCTACTTCTACGTACCAGTCTTTTACATTGTTTGCTTTCATCTGGTCGAAGATAGGCTGGAAGTCTATCAGGCCGCTTGCTCCGATTTCCTTTTCGTCTTTAATATGGATTGTCTTAAACTGGGCCGGACGGTCTTTCAGGTACTTAACAGGGTCTTGTCCGCCCATCATCACCCAGTAAACGTCCATCTGGAAGAATACGTGTTGTTTGCTAACATTATCCAGCAAATAATCGTAAGCCAGTTTATCTTCGAATGTATATTTGAACTCAAAATCGTGGTTGTGATAGCCGAATGCCATACTTGCGGCGGCTGTCTTATAACCTACCGACGTGAAATAATCGCAATACATCTTCATGTCGTCAACGGTAGTCTGCTCGTTGATAGGCATCCAGGGTTGCACCAGATATTTAGCGCCTACCTGGTTGTACGCTTCTATCGCCCTGTCCCACCAAGCCATTACTTCGGCTTCGGTATCCTTGGTTATCGCCTGGCTCAGGTGAGCGCTTGTACATCTCATTCCCAGGTCGTCCAGTCTTTTCTTGAAATCCAGCGGTTCCAGCCCATAGATTTTACCATTGTCATATCCGGCGGTTTCCACATGGTTGTATCCCATTTTGGCTACTGTTTCCAATACAGCCTGAATACCGTCGTCTTTTACCATTTCACGAAGGGAGTAAAGTTGTAATCCGATATGTTTGGCGGCTCCTCCGCCACATGATGTTAATAACTGAGGCATCACCATACCTCCTGCAAGCATAAGGGAAGCTCGCTTTAAAAAGTCACGTCTGTTCTGCATAGCGCTTCTGTATAATTTAAGTTTATTTGAGAATGTACAAATGTAAAATAATATTTTCTCTCTTTCACAATCCACTCGTTAAATTCTTAAAAAAAAATATCATATCACAAATTTAAAGTAACTTTGAACAATAAAACATAACATAAAATTCATAAAACGATGAAAAACGTATTTCTTCTTTTAACAAGCGCATGCTGTTTTGCGCTTGCTTCCTGTTCCTCGCCGGGAAACGGATATTTATTTGATGGAAAAGACAGTAGTAAATGGAACACTACCGGACAGGTATCCGTGGCCGATGAAACATTGACGCTATCGGGCGCAAATACCCAGGCTGTCCTTAAAAAAGGCGCTTATAAAAACTTCCGGTTAAGCATGGAAGTACGCACTACGCCGGGTGGCAAAGGCGCTATATGGTTCCATACAAACCCTGCCCTGAGCAAAGGATACAGCGTAGCCATCAATAACGACAGGGAAGCCCCCGTGTGGTGGAAAATGACAGGAAGCCTCGTCTCCGTACGTAACCTTACCAAGAGCTTCGTTAAAGAAAACAACTGGTTTACAATGGATATTATAGCGGAAGGAAGAAAAGTAACCGTAAATATAAACGGAAGCCCCGTGGTAGAATATATCGAACCTGAAAATCCTTACCGGATAGCCTCCCATGCAAATACGTTACTTTCCGAAGGCACATTTGCACTGGTAAGTGAAGGCGGCGGAGATATCCAATTCAAAAACATCGCAGTTACGACACTGAACTTACAGGAAAGAGGCGTAGACGTTAACGAACAGGCAGCCCTGGCTACGAATGAACAGACAGATGAAATCATCCGGCTGCACCAGGAGGATTTCCCTGTGCTGGATTATCATGTACATCTCAAAGGCGGGTTGACAAAAGAAGAAGCTGCCAAACAATCACGCAAAACAGGCATCAATTATGTCATCGCTCCAAACTGCGGAATAGGTTTCCCCATCACAAACGACGTAGAAGTATTGCAATTCCTCAACGAAATGCGCTCCGAACCTTTCATCCTTGCCATGCAGGCGGAAGGGCGTGAATGGATAACCACCTTCTCGCCCGAGGTTCGTAATGAATTTGATTATGTATTTACCGACGCCTTAACCTTTACAGACAACAAAGGGCGCCGCAGCCGTATATGGATACCGGAAGAAACCTGGATTGAAAACGAACAACAGTATATGGACCTGATAGTAGATAAGATTTGCGGCGTATTGCAGGAACCGATGGATATTTATGTAAACCCATGTTTCCTCCCCCCTCAGATGCAAGACCGTTACGATGAATTCTGGACGGAAGAGCGCATGAATAAATTCATCGACGCCCTCGCCAAAAGCGGAAAAGCCCTCGAAATAAACGAGCTATACAACATCCCCAATAAAGCGATTCTTCAAAAAGCAAAAGACGCCGGCGTAAAATTTACCTTTGGAACCAACAACGTAAAGCCTGAGGTAAGCGGCCTGGAATACAGCATCCGTATGAAAAAGGAACTCGGATTAACGGCCAACGATATGTATAAACCAAAGATTAAAATCTGACGTTTCTCTAAGAAATGAGGGTGAAGATGTCAAAAGTCTCCTTAGCTAATACGGTTTGTTCGTTTAGAATTAATGAAAACAAGCTGTCATTCTTTGTTTGGGTATACGATAATTTCGTATAGTTATCTCATCCGTTTCCACCGGTCACCCTCGTGACCGGTGGAAACCAGGGTAAACAAAACAGTAAATAATCAGATATAAAGCATTAAAACAATGAGTTCAGGTCAGGAGTTCAGGTTATGTATTTCCTTAACTAAACGACCGCTTTTTATTTTTCCAACTCGAACTTCCGCTGGCCGATTAAATTCCCGTCGGCAAAAACATCAACCCGGTAAGCGCCCGGAGACAGGAACTCTTCAATATTCCAATACATGGTTACCGGGAGTTCTTCGCCATCGTACTCTACCGTTTTTTTCATTGAATAATTGATTTCTTTTCCTTCAAAAAGGAATACATCGGCACGGCTTTTTACTAAAATATCGTCATCCGGCTTTTTCAGGCGGACATAAATTGTTTTTTCCCCAACGGGGGCTGTAATGTTTTTAACAATACGGAAGTTTACCACGAATTGCTCCATTTGCTTTATTTTCTTTACTTCCTTCCCGCGGGCGTTAACGGGCGTAACCGTTATCCCCGTAGCATCCAGCCGGCTTGCCAGCGTTACTCTTTCGTTTTGCTTTTCCAGTTCCTTTGTTAATTGAGCCGCCGTAGACGACGCTTGCCGGTATCTCCTTACGGCCTGGTCTTTTTCCTTTGTTAATTGCTGGTTAGCCTGATTCAGCGAATCTATCTGGATTACATAATTACGCATGATTCGCCGCAAGGTTTCCAACTCTTTTTTCAATTCGCTGATACGTTTGGCATTCGTAGCTTTTACGGTACGCAATTCTTCCATCAAACGCTGTACTTTAGCCTGCTCGGTGCTTAGCAGCGTAAGAAGCGAATCATTATTCACACTGAATTTGTATCCCTCGTATTGGAGGGATAATTCATTAAAGTCGTCGGCTAATGATTCTTTTTCCAAATCGAACGTTGCCACCAAATCAGACATTTGCTGTTTCTGGTGATAGATGTAGTATACGGCTCCGCCGATAAGTAATAGCAAGACGATGATTGCTACGATAAGCAATGACAATTTATTGATTTCCTTATTCTCTTTATTTCCTGAATTCATATAATTTAAACTACTAAATGAACGTACAAAGGTAATGCTAAATTAATTCATCGAAAAAGTATTCACGTACATTTGCACATTTTAAAGCCGTCTTAACAAATACCGTTTGTGAATGAGGGATATACCTTTTCGCTTCAAAATATTATTACTAACTTTACCCACTCAATTAAACACTTAAAACTCCATGCACGAGAAAATAATTATTCTTGACTTCGGTTCACAAACAACTCAATTGATTGGTCGCAGAATCAGAGAGCTGAATACGTATTGCGAAATAGTTCCTTACAACAAATTCCCCTGCGGCGCCAACGATATAAAAGGAGTTATCCTTTCGGGCAGCCCTTATTCCGTATACGACGACAAGGCTTTCCGGGCAGACCTGGCCGCCGTCCGGGGGGCATATCCGGTGCTGGGTATCTGCTACGGAGCGCAATATATGGCTTATACATCCGGGGGCAATGTAGAAAATGCCAATTCGCGGGAATACGGGCGTACGCATCTTGCCCGGATAGATATGAACGATCCGCTGATGAAAGGAGTTCATACCGGGTCGCAGGTATGGATGTCTCACGGCGATACGATTACCACACTGCCCGCCCCGTTCCGGGTGATAGCGAGCACCGGCGACGTGGAAGCGGCGGCATTCCATATAGAGGGGGAACAAACATGGGGCGTACAGTTCCATCCCGAAGTATTCCATACCACCGACGGCAGGCAGATACTTGATAACTTCCTCGATATATGCGGCTGTAAAAAAGACTGGACGCCGGCATCCTTTATTGAACTGACCGTGGCCGGCCTGAAAGAACAGCTCCGGGACGACAAGGTAATCCTGGCCCTTTCCGGAGGCGTAGATTCGTCTGTTACGGCCGTCTTGTTAAACAGAGCCATCGGTAAGAACCTTACCTGTATATTCGTAGACCACGGCCTGCTACGGAAGAACGAATTTGAAAATGTGCTGAAAGATTACGAACATCTGGGCCTGAATGTTATCGGGATAAACGCTAAAGACAAATTCTACAAAGCGCTGGCCGGGGTAACCGACCCGGAACAAAAACGGAAAATTATAGGCAAGGGCTTTATAGACGTTTTCGACGAAGAAGCGCATAAGCTGAAAGACATCAAATGGCTCGGGCAGGGAACCATTTATCCCGACGTTATAGAATCGCTGTCTATAACAGGAACCGTTATCAAGAGCCATCACAACGTAGGCGGCCTGCCCGAAAAGATGCACTTGAAATTAGTAGAACCCCTGCGCCTGCTGTTCAAAGACGAAGTAAGGAAAGTGGGTATGGAATTAGGCATGATGCCCCATTTAATTAAGCGCCACCCATTCCCCGGCCCGGGACTGGGTATCCGTATCATCAGCGACGTCACCCCGGAAAAAGTAGATATTCTTCAAAATGCCGATGATATCTACATCACGCTGCTCCGTGAATGGGGTTTATATGAGGATGTATGGCAGGCCGCCGCTATCCTGCTTCCTATCCGCTCTGTAGGCGTTATGGGCGACGAACGCACATACGAAAACACCGTTGTACTGAGAGCCGTAACATCAACAGACGCCATGACAGCCGATTGGGCGCAGTTGCCTTATGATTTCTTAGCCAAAGCGTCTAACGAAATCATCAATAAGGTAAAAGGCGTGAACCGCGTAGTTTACGACATCAGTTCCAAACCCCCTTCAACCATCGAATGGGAATAGGCCACATACAGGAGATGCTCAAAGGGGCATCTCTTTTTATTTATACTTCACGCGGCAAGTTTTGTTTCGGACAAGTCCGAAAGCATCGCCCGGAGAGATTTGAGAGTTTCGGACAAGTCCGAAAGCGCCACCCGGAGAGATTTGAGAGTTTCGGACAAGTCCGAAAGCATCGCCTCTCCGGGCTGTCCTGTTCCGGGGAAAAAAAATGAAACGAATATTTCCTGAAACAATAATCCGGCTCCTTTTGAGTTTTTAAGATAGCATACGATTTTGTATACAGTGTACTATTATTAATCCTTATGACAGTCAATAATATAAAAATAGCGGTTATCGGCCTGGGATATGTAGGCTTACCTTTGGCGTGCCTTTTTTCTACTAAGTATAAGACGATTGGTTTCGACCTGGATCAATCCCGCGTAGATTCATTGATGACTGGGCATGATGAAACATTGGAAGTGGATGACGAACAGCTCCGGGAGGCTATCCGGAATGGCTTCATCTGTACAACCGACAGGGAGGTGATGCGTGATTGCAACTTTTATATCGTTACGGTTCCCACGCCTGTCGATTCCAATCATAAGCCTGATATGACGCCGCTTTATAAAGCCAGCGAAAGCATCGGGCATATCCTGTCGGAAGGAGATATCGTGGTATATGAATCAACCGTATATCCGGGAGTTACGGAAGAAGAGTGTATCCCTGTTATTGAAAGAATATCCGGGCTGAAACTGAATGAAGACTTTTTCGCCGGCTATAGCCCGGAACGTATCAACCCCGGGGATAAAGCCCATACGGTAGAGAAAATAAAGAAAGTAACCTCTGGCTCTACCGCCGGGGCAGGGAGGTTGATAAATGAAGTATATGCCTCCGTGATTGTGGGCGGAACACACCTGGCCCCGTCTATAAAGGTGGCCGAAGCGGCAAAAGCGATTGAGAACGCTCAACGGGATATTAATATTGCGCTTGTAAACGAACTGTCTATTATTTGTGACAGATTAAATATTGATACGCACGACGTATTGGAAGCAGCCGGCACAAAATGGAATTTCCTGCCTTTCAAGCCGGGGCTTGTAGGCGGTCACTGCATAGGCGTTGACCCTTATTATTTAGCGCAATGTGCACAAAAACATGGCTATCATTCCGGCATAATCCTGGCAGGAAGGCGCCTGAACGACAGCATGGGGGAATTTGTGGCAAACCGGGTAATCCAGTTAATGCTGAAAAAAAGTATTTCGCCTATTCATTCATCCATACTTATACTTGGTTTCACGTTTAAGGAAAATTGCCCGGATATACGAAACACCAAAGTGGCCGACATTGTCAATACGTTAAAAGAATATCAGGCGGATATTACAGTCTACGACCCCCGGGCGAATGTAAAAAACGCCCTGGATGAATATGGTATACCCGTCGTCAATCAATTACCGGGCAAAAAATATGACGCCGCCATTTTAGCCGTTGCGCACGACGAATTTAAACATCTCTCTTTTACGGATTTTATGAAACAAACATCTGTTATTTATGATGTGAAAGGCATATTAAAACGGGAAACCGTTGATGGGCGGCTTTGAACCCCGGCCTGATGGCACATAAAGAAAAAAAGCCATCCGATACCGAATGGCTTTTTTTCTTTTACCCCTGTCAGAGAGACGTTACTCTCCTAACAGGATTTCCAATATCTGTACGGCTGCTTTGGCTACGGAAGTTCCGGGGCCAAAGATAGCGGCTACGCCTGCTTTATACAGGAAGTCGTAATCCTGGGCAGGAATAACGCCTCCGGCGATTACGATGATATCAGGACGGCCCAACGCCTTCAGTTCTTCAATTACTTGCGGAACCAGCGTTTTGTGTCCGGCGGCTAAGGAAGATACCCCCATTACATGTACGTCGTTTTCTACAGCCTGGCGGGCGGCTTCTGCGGGCGTTTGGAAGAGCGGGCCCATATCTACGTCGAAACCACAGTCGGCATATCCTGTTGCTACTACTTTTGCTCCGCGGTCGTGCCCGTCCTGCCCCATTTTAGCTATCATGATACGCGGTTGGCGACCTTCTTTTCCGGCAAACTTCTCAGCCAGTCCGGCCGCTCTTATGAAGTCCGGGTCTTTGCCTGTTTCTGATGAATACACTCCTGATATAGTTCTAATAATTGCTTTATAACGGCCGGCTATTTCTTCGCACGCATCGGATATTTCTCCTAAGGTAGCGCGCAATCCAGCAGCCTTAACGGCCAATTCCAGTAAGTTTCCTTTCTTTGTACGGACGCTTTCCGTAATTTCGGCCAGCGCTTTCTTTACGGCTTCATCGTCGCGGTTGGCGCGAAGGTCGTTCAAGCGTTTGATTTGTTCTTCGCGTACAACCGTATTGTCGATTTCAAGAATATCAATCGGGGCTTCCTTTTCCAGGCGGTACTTATTTACGCCAACAATCGTTTGCGTACCCGAGTCTATACGAGCCTGCGTACGGGCAGCCGCTTCTTCGATACGCATCTTCGGAAGGCCTGTTTCTATTGCTTTGGCCATACCGCCCATACCTTCTACTTCCTGTATTAACTCCCAGCCTTTATGTACCAGTTCGTTTGTTAATGTTTCCACATAGTAAGAACCGGCCCACGGGTCAATCTCTTTGCATACCTGCGTTTCTTCCTGGATATATATCTGTGTGTTACGGGCAATACGGGCGGAGAAATCCGTAGGTAATGCAATCGCCTCATCCAACGCATTGGTATGCAGTGACTGGGTATGCCCCAGCGCTGCCGCCATGGCTTCGATACAGGTACGCCCCACATTATTAAAGGGGTCTTGCTCGGTAAGCGACCAGCCAGACGTTTGGCAGTGGGTACGCAGCGCCAAAGACTTCGTATTCTTCGCCCCGAAACCTTTCACAATCTTTGCCCATAGCATACGGGCGGCGCGCATCTTGGCAATTTCCATAAAGTGGTTCATCCCAATCGCCCAGAAGAACGACAACCGGGGAGCAAACGCATCCACATCAATCCCGGCATTGATACCGGCGCGAAGATATTCAATGCCGTCGCACAATGTATAAGCCATCTCGATATCCGCCGTAGCGCCGGCTTCCTGCATGTGATAACCGGAGATAGAGATAGAGTTGAACTTCGGCATTTTTTGTGACGTATATTCAAAAATATCGGCAATGATACGCATCGAAAATTCAGGCGGATAGATATAGGTATTACGCACCATGAACTCTTTCAGAATATCGTTCTGGATTGTTCCTGCCATTTCTTCCAGTTTGGCGCCCTGTTCCAGCCCGGCATTGATATAGAAGGCAAGTACGGGAAGCACTGCGCCATTCATCGTCATGGAAACAGACATCTTGCTCAAGGGAATACCGTCAAACAATACTTTCATGTTTTCCAGCGAACAAATAGAAACCCCTGCTTTACCCACGTCGCCTACTACACGTTCATGGTCGGCGTCGTATCCGCGGTGAGTGGCCAGGTCGAAAGCCACAGACAAGCCTTTTTGTCCCGAAGCCAGGTTGCGGCGATAAAAGGCATTCGATTCTTCCGCCGTGGAAAAACCGGCATACTGACGGATGGTCCAGGGACGCATCGCATACATCCCGCTATAAGGGCCGCGGAGGAAAGGAGGCAGGCCGGAAGCATAATTCAGGTGTTCCATTCCTTCCAGGTCTTCTTTTGTGTAGACGGATTTCACCTCGATATGTTCGGGCGTTTTCCAGTCTGCTTGTATGCCGTTGGCTTTTACCCACTCTGCTACGTTTGTAGCAGTAAATCCGGCAGTATTTACATCTATATTCTTAAAATTCGGTCTCATAATTCTTTTACTTAAGCAATTCCTAATTTAGCGTTGAAGGCTTTCAACGTTTCGAGAACGTTACTCCTCACATTGACAAATTCTGTAATTCCCTGAGCTTTCAGGCTGTCCATACATTCGGGAGCGCCTGCCACTACAAACGCCGCCCTGCCTGCCAATACCTTATAAGCGGCAGGAGCCAGGAGGGCATATTCGTCGTCGCTCGAACAAAGTACAATGATTTCAGCTTCTGCTTTAAGGGCTGCCTCTATACCTGCTTCAACCGTTTCGAAACCTAAATTATCTATCACTTTATATCCTGCACAACCAAAGAAGTTGCTGGAAAATTGTGAACGGGCCAACCGCATCGCCAGGTTACCGATGGTAAGCATAAAGACCTTCGGCGTTTTACCGCTCTTTTCCGTAGCCAGGCGTAACGCTTCAAATTCGGAAGCCCCGCGGGAGAAATCAAGCGCCGGAATAGCGCCGTCTCCTTCACATCCGCAACCACATCCGCCTTCTGTATCGCTTTTAATTTTGGAGGCAGCCGTTTCCGTAAAGTTCGGATACTGGTTCGTTCCCAACAGGATTTCGCGGCGGGTAGCCACTGCTTTCCTTCGTGCGGCGGAAGATGCATTCACGGCGCGTTGAACATCGCCCACTTTAACTGCTGCATAAAAACCGCCCCTGTCTTCTACTTCAAGGAATAGCTTCCAGGCTACATCAGCCAATGAGCTGGTTAATACTTCAATATAATAAGAACCGGCAGACGGGTCTGCCACTTTATCAAAGTGACATTCTTCTTTCAACAGCAATTGCTGATTGCGCGCAATACGTTCAGAGAAGTCGTCCGGCGTTTCATACGCTTCGTTGAACGGGACAACCGTAATAGAGTCTACTCCGGCAATGGCTGCCGACATGGTTTCCGTTTGCGTGCGCAATAAATTCACATGTGCGTCATATATCGTCATGTTCCAGTTAGACGTTTGCGCCTGTACAACCATTTTAGATACGCTATCGCAGGCAGGATGGTAAGCCGCTACAATTTCCGCCCACAACCAACGGGCTGCACGGAACTTGGCAATCTCCATAAAATAGTTCGAGCTGATACCAAAGTTGAACTTTATCTTTCCAGCCACTTCATCCACAGAGAAACCGGCATCGGTAAGCCTGGCAAGGATTTCGTTCCCCCAAGCCAGGGCATATCCTAATTCCTGCGTGATATAAGAGCCTGCATCGCTTAGGCAACAAGCGTCAACGGCAAGTACCTGGTAAGAAGGAAGCGCTTTCCCCGCTTTAAGGACAGCCGCAGCCTGTTCTACCCAGTTGTCGGCTTCGCAACCTTTTATCAACGGTTTCTTGAACGGATTGTAACTTACCGAGCCGAAACATTTGTCGGGGTCGGCTCCCCGGCTCTTCAGGTAATCGCCTAAAATACCAATCAGTTCTTCCGCCTTTCTGTTGCAAGTCTTGAAGTTTAATTCAACGGCTTCCGGGTAAATACCTTCCAGCAGCATAGCCACATTGGCGAGGCTAACATCCTCTCCTTTTAAATGAAAACCCAATGATGTAATTCCTTTTTGCAGCAAATCCAAGGCCTTTTTATTAGCTGCCTTGGCGTCGGTTACATCCATGTTTTGGCGTACCTTCCAATCGTTGTCTTTCCTTGTTCCGCGAACGTAGGGAAATTCACCGGGAAGAGATACGGTGGTCTTCATGCCTTCGATGTCTTCTGCACGATAGAAAGGATTAACATTAAATCCTTCGCTTGTTCTCCAAACAAGCTTTTTCTCAAACGGAGCCCCCTTCAGGTCTGCCGTAATCTTCGCCATCCATTCTTCCGTAGAGAGCGGAGGGAATTCAGAGAAAAGTTTTTCTTTTAAATCTGCCATAATAAGTTGTTTTATAATACTGGTATTAAATATTACTATATCGTTTAATAACAGGGTGCAAAGGTAAAATAAATAAATAGCAACCACAATGAAAACATACCTTTGACTGAAAACAACGAAAAAAAATAAAGTTTTTTTGTATGTATATTTGAAACATAAAATTACTATTCCGTTTTATTATGTTCGGATTCGTCTGCTTCAAAACGCTGTTCGAGACAACCGTCTTCGGCTATCTGTTTGACTACCGGATGAAACTTGCCGGCCAATACCTGTCCGGGATACGGACAAAACAATACAGGAAATAGCTGATTTGACAGGATATGAATACCAGTCGCATTTTACTACTGCTTTTAAACGGAAATTTTATGTTTCGCCGCAAGAGTACAGAAGTAAGATGAACGAATTAGAATGGTTCAAAACGCCTTTTTGAAGCAAGCAAACGAATTATACTTCAAGGGAGGAGAAAGCCCGCGCAAGGGATTGCACCGTAAAGCCCGACCGCTGCGGAATAATAACTGTTCATTAGAGATTAAGCGGGATTAAATTTGCAGATTATGCGCCTAAGTGCGACCTTTGCGGGATGAAATATACAGTGTTGTCATCAGCCATACGCGATTTGCGCAGGATATTACTTCTCCTCATTTGCCTGTTTGTCTTTATAATAAGTACACAGGCTCAGTTTGTTAATTATGGCGCCGACCCGGCCCGTTTTAAATGGAATATCGCCAGGCTTCAATACTATAACCTGATTTATCCGCAGGGGCTTGATTCTATGGCTTACCGGTATGCGCTCTACCTGGAAAATGCGTACCCGCACATACAGAAAACAATCGGTAAGCCGATGTATGCGAAATTCCCGGTTGTCCTCCACCCGGGGAATATGTCGCCCAATGGAATGGTGGCATGGGCTCCGCGCAGAATGGAACTGATTACAACGCCGGCCTCTAAACTCGAACCTCAAAGGTGGGATAAGCATCTTGTCGTACACGAATCGAGGCATGTTTTCCAGACCGGCAAAGTAATGAACGGTATGTTCAGGCCGCTCTATTATTTAATTGGCGAACAGGCTACCGGTATTGCCGCCTTTTTCCTCCCTGTCTGGTTTCTCGAAGGGGATGCGGTAGGAATAGAAACAGGCATGTCGAATGCGGGAAGAGGGCGCCTGCCGGAATTTAATATGCCTTATCGCGCCCAAATGCTGGAAGGAGACAGGTTTTTCTCTTTTGATAAATGGTATCTGGGTTCGTATAAAGATTATACCGGCGATTTTTATGCTTTGGGATACAACCTTACTTCGTTCGCCCGGCACGCATTCGGAAGCGATATCTGGGATAAGACAACCAGCCGCTATGTAACGCACTTTTTCGATATCCCCATGTTTTCCAATGCTTTCAAACATCATTCGGGGATAAGTACCGATCAACTTTTTAACCAAACATTCGCTTTCCTGAAAGAAGAATGGAATAAACAGGATACAGGATATAGCGCCCCCGCGTATATCTCGCCAACGGTAAAGAAGTATACTTCGTACATGTACCCGCAGGCCATAAATGATTCGACGATTGTGGCGGTGAAATCCGGTATTCAAGACATTTATTCATTGGTAACCCTTACAAACGGAAAAGAAAAACGGCTAAGTTATACCGGTACGATAAATAGCCGGCTTGTGCTGAATAATAACCGGGTCTATTGGACTGAAATAGTATCCGGGCTCAGGTGGACGCATGAAAGCTATTCCGTATTGAAATACTATGATTTTACAGCGAAGCGTATCCAAACGGTTTCAAGCAAACAACGTTATCTAACCCCTTCCGTTAACAGCAATGGACAGAAAGCGGCTGTTTCCCGTTTCACCATGGAGGGTGAAGCCCAAATCGTACTTTTAGATACAAATAGCGGAAAAGAATTGCACATTTACCCGGTACCGGATAATGCGTTTGTAAAAGAATTGACTTTTGCCGGCGACGAACATATCATAGCGGTAGCGGTTCATGATACCGGCATAAACCTGATCCGGCTGGATGTTAAAACAGGGCAATGGGATGAGCTGTTACAAACGGCGTCGGTTAATATTACCTCCCCCGTATGGCAAAACGGAAACTTATATTTTGAATCGGGGCTTAACGGAACGAATAATATCTATTCATTAGATATGGCTGATTTACAAACCTGTCGTCTGACGTCTTCACGCTTCGGAGCCTTTAACCCGGCATTTTCGCCGGACGGCAAACAATTGCTATTTTCCGATTATCATGCCAAAGGGTACAGGGTTGCCTCCTTATCCGTAGACAGTTTATTCATGGAAAAAGCCGATTTCGATAAACCGTATCCATTTACACTGGCGGAAACATTGGCTTCGCAGGAACGGTTTAACATTGATTCGGCTAAGTTGGAGCCTGTTGCTTTCAATCCTGAACCGTATCGTAAGGGATTGCATACATTTAAAATACATAGTTGGGCCCCCTTCTATTACGATGTGACCGAAGCGATGAATACAAGCGCCGACGACCTGAGTACAATTGTGAAACCGGGCGCCATGATACTGACCCAAAACACCCTGAATACGGCTATCGGGCAGGCCGGCTGGTATTACAGAAAAGGTAATCATCATGGTAAACTGACCTTTAGCTATTCAGGCTGGTTCCCAGTCATCAATTTGAACGCAGACTATGGAGGAAAGGCCTTTACAATGGCTTGGGAGAAAAACGAAGAAGGAAATGATATAACCAAAGGTTATTATACAAACCGAAACCTGCTTGAAGCGGAAACACAGGTTTACCTGCCTTTCAACTTAACCCGCAATCACGTTGTCCGGGGAATACAACCTTCTGTAAGCTATTATTTTACAAACAATAAATATCAACAATATACAAGCCGCGAATTGCGTAACTTCCAATATTTACTATCTGAAGTCCGGTTCTACAATTACCGCAAAATGGCTCAGCGCGACATCTTACCCCGCTGGGGATACCAATTCCGTTTACAATATTTGAATACCCCTTTCAACACGGAAAATTACGGAAGTTTATACGCAGCCCGCCTTACTACATACTGGCCGGGACTGATCCGAAACCATGGCCTCATGCTGCGCTTGGGATACCAGTACCAATATTTAGACAATAAAGCATTGTATATACCCAAACGCCTGCTGGATACCCCCCGTGGATACAATTACCTGTATCAGACCCACCAGCAAGTAGCTTTCAAGGCCGATTACGCATTCTCTATTATGTCGCCCGACATAAGTATCTGCCAACTCATGTATATCCGTCGAATCCGCACCAATCTTTTCTACGACCTGTCTCGCAATCAAGCCCGGAAAAAAGGAAATTATACGACACAAAGTTCATTTGGGGGCGATCTTCTTTTCGATTGGAATGTACTGCGTATGAGTTTCCCGCTTACAACAGGCGTACGTCTGATTCAACCGATAGATTACGGTAAATTTCAGGCTGAAATGCTCTTTTCAATTAACTTTTAGTACAGCCTCATTCGTGTATAAACTCATATTTCCCTGACTTCACCTCTACCACAGCGTAGCCATTATCGACGCCTTTCGGAACGACGCCGTCGGCAACATCCAGCGGATTGCCGTTTTCGGTAATCAGTTCGGGTTTAGAAGCGGGGATATAGACCGTTGCCGAAGTGTTGGGGGGAACCGTTACCGACAGGATGATTTTACTATCCTTGCGTTCCCACCGACTGACGATTTCGCCATACGGAGAGCCTACTGTCGCTTCGGCAAAGTCAACTTCGGCAACAATAAACGGTTTGACGATGAAATGTTTGTATCCCACGTTCTTTTCGTCGGGTTGAATACCGCAAAGACCTTTGGTCAACCATCCGGCGATACCCGTGAAACACGTATGTATTTTGCTTGGAACGTCGATTTTCCAGTCTTCGGGCCAAGTCGATTCGCCCTGGTCGATGAAATATCCGTATCCCGGAAAGTCGGTTTTATTGAGAATCGATGCCGCAAGACTTGCCGTTTCAGGATTGCCGGCAAGGTAATGCAACAGAACAACCAGCCCCGAACTGCCCATGTCGAAATATTTCTTTTCGTTAAGCATGTTGTTGGCGATAGAAGCCTCCACCCGCGTCCGGATACTGTCGGTTGCAACGCCGGTAATCACAGCAAAAGCCTGTTGCACCTGATTTCCGTCGCAATAAAATCCGGCGTCCGGGTCGTAAAATCCGGCGTGAATCGCAGGACGCAAAGCAGCGAGCCGTTCGCCGTACAAAGCAACGTCATCGGATTTGCCGAGCAAGTCGGCAATCTTCACGAACGTTTCGAGATTCATGGCATAAACGCAGTTGTTGAAATAAACGGCTTGACGACTTGAACCGAACTCGTTACGCGAACCGGGAGCGAGCCAGTCGCCAAGAAACTGACCGTCGCTTTTGCGATATTTTCTCAATAAACCATCGTTGACATGTCCGTTCAAAAATTCAAGCCAGCGTATTGCTGTCGGATAAATCAGTTCGAGTATTTGTTTGTCGCCGAAGTGAAGATAGTGTTCCCAAGCGACGTTCAGGCCGGCGCTACTCCACATCGCGCCGCCCCAGTGCACATCGTTCGGTTGCGGCGCCGTGTGACGTCCCCAGCCGTCGGGCAGTTGCACATCGCGCCAGTTGCGTACAACATTGCGGTAGAACGCTCCGGCGTTGTAATTGGGCAGCCCGATTCCCCAAGATGTTGCTGTGGCGACTTCGCCGTAGCCGCAGCGTTCGCGGTGAGGACAGTCTGAAGTATAACCTTCGGTGGTGTTGGCGAGAAACGTCCACAGGTCGGTTTCGAAGATTTTGTTAAACAGTTCGTTCGACGAATTGAATTTTCCCGTACGTCGCAGGTCGGTACTGACAGCGCAGGCGGTGAAGTCTTCCAGCTTCGGAGCCTGACGCAATCCTTTGATATTGGCGTATCGTCCGGCGACATAGTTAAACCGATTCGAAAACGTCTCTCCGTCTTTTCCCGACGATACGAAGATACTGTAAATGTTGAAGTCGGCGAAAGTCTCGTCGTCGTCTGCCGACCCGATAACAACCGTATCGCCCACCGAAAGTCCGTTGAACCTGATATTCAACCATCCGGTAAAGTTTTTTCCGAAATCAATCTTGTAAATGCCATTACCGTCGTCGGTAATCTTTTGAGCGGCAAGTACGTCGATAATCCGTGAAGGGTCGATGTCGTGTGCTCCGAGCGACACGGAATCGTTGTCGGACATCGTTGCGGCATAAGCCCATTTACTGTCGTCGAACGAGACACTGTTCCATTCGGGGACGAAAGTGCGGGCGTCCACAATTTCTCCTCCGTTGTTGTCGAAAGTGAACGTCTCACGAGTATCTTCGCTGTTGCTGACGGCGCAACGCCATGTCGCATCCGAAACAAGCGTCAACGATTTGCCGTCGACATCTTTACCATCGATCCGTACACGGAGAGCAGGCGTCTGCAAAAAACAGTTATAGCTTGCCCATCCCGATGCAAACCACACGCCGACAGTGTTATCGCCTTTTTTCACCAATTTCGATATGTCGTAAGTAACGTAAAAAAGCCGTTTGTTGAAGTTCGTCAGCGCGGGAGCAAGCACACGGTCGTCGGCTCTTTGTCCGTTGATATACAGTTCGTGATGACCGAGCGAAGCTACGTGTATAAACGTTGCATCCGGGTTGGCGTCGAGCGTAAGGTTTTTGCGAAACCAGATATGTTTCACTCTCGGAGCCTCGGGATGACGTATCCATGCGGCGGCGTCCCATTCGTTGGCGTCGAGGATTCCGGTTACAAAACGCGCCGGCTCGCTCCATTCCGAAGGACTACCGTCTTTGTCGTAAACCCGTACTTTCCAAAAATAAGCGCTGCTCGATTGCAGTTTTTTCCCTCCGAAAGGCACTAAAACCGACTGCGAAGAGTTGATTTTTCCGCTGTTCCAGATATCGGCTTCAGCTTCCGTCAGTTTATCCGGACAGCTTGCCACCAGCATGTGATATGCCGTTTGCGCCTGTCCTCTGACATGTTTCGAATCGAGCAACCGCCATCCGAAACGGGGCGCAGACACGTCTATGCCAAGCGGTTCCGTTTGGTATTCGCATTGAAGTTCAGTGGGGACGAGCCTTTCTTTCGATTGCCCGCAGGCATACATCATCCCGCAAATTAAGGCTAAAAGAAAAATGTTTTTATTCATATAGTATCTAAATTTTAATTAATTATATTATTCAAGTTGTAAATGTAAGCATTTTTTTCATGCGAATAAAAAAAATCCTCGGAACGGGGTGCATTTGACTACATCGATATTCAATTCAATAACGATAACAAATGGTGTTCTCCAAAGTATGTTAACTTTAGACAAAACCGAAATTTAAACAGGCTCTTAGGATACGCTTAAGTTAGGCATGTTCTCTATCGAGAGCTTTTGTCTTTTTGCTATTTTTGTCCATTTGTTATTTTACCCCCTTTCTGCTTCGCTTATTTGTACCCAAATCCAGGATAACTCCTGAAAACGCGCTGCATTTGGTACTTGCCTTTTGACAAAATGACATAAAAAGAAAGATACTATAAGCAATATGCGCGCAAATTAAGTCCGAACGCTTGTAAAATAAAGAAAAACCAGGCTGTCCGGTATCTTTTTGATTGCTAAAAACGGAGGGTAAAAACAGTTATTTCAGCGCCATTCCAAGCGCCCGGAAGCCCCTTTTCCAGGCGTTTTCGAGCCTTCCGATTTTTCATTGGGATGTTTTCGGCAAACCATTACAGCGCTTTTGTAAAGACATCCCTTAGTTTGCAGTAGATTTTTCTTAACCCACATTGCAGCTTATGATGAATTAAAATCCCTATACTCAGAGGGATATTTTTTTTCGAAGATCGTTTTGTGTACTACGGATTTTTTCTTTTTGTAGGGTAAATACCGATATCCGAG
>JAIRKZ010000043.1 GCA_031259845.1 Tannerellaceae bacterium
AAGTGCCGCAATTTATCTTAAATACTTCACGGCAAACTGGGCCATTGCGCCCACGCCGTATTGCAGTGCATCTTCGTCTATGTCGAACCGGTCGTTATGATGTTCGGCGCCGCTGCCCATCTTGCTGTGAAACCTGACCGAACAGTTGTGCGCCCGTGCAATGTCCTGGCTCACTTTCTGCAAAACGGAAAAGCCCTTTTCGCCTTCCTCGATATCGAAAAAACGAATGGTTCCGCCGATGAATACCGAATTGGGAATCACATTACAGGCCTCTCCTCCATGTATCTGGGATACGCCTAAGGTAAGCGTTTTGGTAATATCGCGCTGATTATTCCATGCAATTGAAATACCTGTCAGGATGTTCGCCGCCGCAAATATGGGGTTGATGGATAAATCGGGGCGCGAGGCATGGCCGCCCTGCCCTTCAACCTCGAAGGCAATCGTTCCGGTTCCGGCCATGATGGGGCCTTCCTGGATATAAACCGTTCCGGTTTCTAAAGACGATTTCAGGTGATTGCCGTAGATGGCGTCTATCTTCAATGGGCGTAGCGCCTCAATCATGGCCGCGATACCGGAATTGGTTTCTTCGCCTTCTTCAAAAATAAAGATGATTTTCCCGGTCAGTTGGGCCTGTAATTCATGAAGGATTTTCAAGCTCCTGCCCGGACAGTTCGGGATGTTCGTGCAAATAGCCTCTTGTTTCCCTTACGTAGGCATCAACGGCCCGGACTTTTTCAAGAACTCCTTCTTTTTCAAGAAGCTCCCCTTCTTTTTTTACCGTCTGCCGGGCCGGCGCCAGGGGAAATACCGCCACAAAAAGGCCCCAATCAAAATCGGGGTCGTAATAATTGCGCCAGTTGCCGCTGTATAAATTTTCCAGCGGATAAACGATGTATCCGTCCGGGCAGTGGTCGGTACGGTCGTAAGGGTCGGCCAGGATAAGCACATCATCTTCGATGGTTTCCGTATCTCTTGTATCATACCCGATAACGATTTGCCAATGCCCTCCCCATTCGTTTGTACCGATAATGACGGGAGCGCCTTCCTTCAAAAAATCAATCAATAGCGACGGCGTAATATCCTTTTTGTCATAATCGAAAGTGGATACATAGCGAACCTCTCCCACGGCGTCGAAGATATTCAGCAGATGCCGCAGGCAGGTGGTATCCTGCGATACGCCCCGCAAGGCTTTCAGGGTCATTTCATCGTAATGGCCCAGTTTGCCGATATAATCGAGCGCCATCAGCGCACAAGTGGGGCCGCAGGTTACGGCGGTTGTTTGCTGGCAGGTTTTGAATTTTTCGAGCAGGGTAAGCGAGCCGCCGCTGCGCATCGAATAGAAATCAAGCGATTGATAATACCTGTTTCCACTATCTTTGGCGCAGGAGAACAGGAGGATAAGGATAAGGGGAATATACGTTTTCATTTTTCGTTGATTAGCAGGTTAAGACTCAAATAAACGGCTTTGGTTATATCAACCAGTTTTTCAAGATTGACGGTTGCGGTTTCGTTGCCGGGGGTATGATAATGGGGGTGCAAACCTGTGAAGAACCACAACACCGGGATATTGCGAAGCGAGAAAGCCAGATAATCGCTCCCCTGCGCCCCGTGCGCCATAACAGCCGGTTTGGGCGTAACAGGCAGGCGATTGTCTGCAATTGCTTTACCTGTCTGTTTGCTCAAGGCCTCTAATCCGGCGGTATAGACGAGGTGGAACTGATTGCCCGGGGCCGTGTTTTCTGCTTTGTCCATAATTTCTATTTGTTTATTATTTCCCTGTCAGGCCAAAAAAAGCCGTCCGTTTTCTCACGGACAGCTTTTAATACGTTCGTCCTTACCTGCTTTTATCTACGCAAACAATACACTGTCCCAATCAGACAGCTACAGATTATACACATGTAAAAAAACCGACGTAATTTCATCTCTTTCTCTTTTCAATTTCAAGCGAAGGTAAAGGGTTCTTAGCGCTGCCGCAATCCCCTGTTTGTGGTATATTTCGATTTGCACGACTTGAAACGTAATAACAGCGTACAGGGGCGTATGATTTTACCCGGCGGGCATCGAATAATAGCAGGAACCGGGAGATGAGTTATTTTTGATATTCCCAACCGGTTGGCTATTCTGAAATGAATACATTTCAATATTCCCAACCGGTTGGCTATTATAAAATGAATATATTTCAGCATTCCCAACCGGTTGGCTATTCTAAAACAAGTTATTTTCAGTATTCCCAACCGGTTGGTTATTCTAAAATAAGTTATTTTCAGTATTTCCAACCGGTTGGTCATTCTAAAACAAGTTATTTTCAGTATATCCAACGGGTTGGCTATTCTAAAATAAGTTATTTTCAGTATTTCCAACCCGTTGGCTATTGCTTTTTTACTATATTTGTGAATTGAAACAACAGGCGGAATTAAACAGCAGGACAGATGGAGGCTATAAGGAACTATGGAAGGCTGGTGATATACCTGAGGAATGCCGACCACGTGGAGTTTTACTCAAATATCATATGGGTGGCGAGTGCGCACGAAAGCAGCATGGAAAGCCTGGGTGAACTTATGAAGGCGTTTACAGACGCCTTTGAAAGGGAAGAGAACATCTTCATGCGCAGCCGGCAATCGGGCTATACCGCGATGGTACGGGAGGCCGGAAAGAATCGCAGGGATGCGTTCCGGCTGATAAAATGGAAGGTAGAATCGGCGCGGTACGACAAAAATACCGCCGTGCAGAAGGCCGTGAATATTTTATCCCTCATCCTCCACAATTACAAGGAGGCTCCCTATGCCTCCATGACGGAGGCGAGCGCCCTCCTTACCAATATGGTGCAAGACCTCAGGCTACCGAAGTATGCCGGGGCTGTAGAAACGCTCGGCCTGCAGGAAGCGGCGGATAGACTGGGGGAAGCAAACGAACTGTTCAGAGCCCATTACGCCGCGCGCGAATATGAGCAGGGCGTCGCCATCATGGAAGGCAATATGAAGTATATCCGCCGCCTTACCGACAAGGCTTTTGCCGCCTTTGCCAATGCCCTGGGCGCGTTTTGCACCGTAGCCGGCGTAGAGGGCCGCACAGCCCGGGCCGAAGCCCTGGGCGCCGTAATCAACTCCATCAATAGTATCATCCACAATTACCATACAATCTATGCACATCTTCAGTTAAAAATATGAAGCGCTACCTGTCTTCTTCCCATCCCGGGCGTGCGAACTCCTGGCTTAGCGTCTTCCCGTAGCTTTCGGCCTGCTGGATGGCGTAGTCGGGCAGGGGCATGTACTGGTGGGTGGGAGTCATGCCCTTGTAGAGCGTACAGTTGCGGCGGTATTTGTTAAAGCGGATGAGGTCTATCTTGCGATGTCCTTCATAGAGCATCTCGTGGCCCCGTTCCAGGAGCAGGGCGTTCATGAAGGCATCGTAGCCCGAAACGGCCGCGCCGCTCAATGGAGCCAGGCCTGCACGGGCGCGTACGCTGTTGACGGCTTGCAAGGCTTCGCCTGTGGGGACAGCCTGGTTTTTGCGCGCTACCGCTTCGGCATACATCAGCAATACGTCGGCCCAGCGCGCCAGGGGCACGTCGGCAGGCTGGAAGGCATTGTCTATCTCGATGGGAAATTTGTTGAGGATAAACCCCGACCATTTACTGCCTACGTCTTCACGGCCTACGACAACGCGCTCGGCATTGTTCTGCACATACGAGGCAAGGATTACCTCCCTGCGCGCGTCGCCCTCTTCATACGTATCGTAGAAGAGGGGCGACACGTTGAAACATTGTCCCCATCCGCCCCCCTGTTTCTCGAAAGGCGTAGGGATGGTGTTTGCCACGTCGGCATAACGCGCCACGTCCGACGGCGTTACGTAGAACGATAGCGGGTTGAAATCGCCCTTAGTGTCGGTTCCATCGCCCGAAAGGCTGGTGGATAGCGCCATGATTACTTCGGCGTTAAACTTATTGCCCTGGCGAAACTGGCCGGCATAAGCCGTAGCGCCGCCTTGTGTGAACAGCGCATATTTCCCGCTGTTTTTCAGCGCCTCGTACATTTCGATGGCCTTGTCGTAATAGCCCGGCATAGATTCGCCTTCGTTCAGGCAGTGGCGCATCAGGCAGAAACGGGCAAAGTCGGCGGTATAGCGTCCGTTGGGCGCCGTGTTCTGCATGTTTTGCTGCGCATAGTCCATATCATCGTAGATATAAGCCGCCATCTCGCTGAGCGAGGGGCGCGCCATGTTCTCTTCCGCCCCGGTATCGCCCACGCTTTCCGGGTTGAGGATAACGGGCGCCGGGCCATAGATATGGAGCAGGTAATACATCATCAGGCCGCGCAGCAGGCGTGCTTCGCCGATAAACTGCCGCTGCGTTTCGTCCGGGAGGGTAGTTGCAGCCTCCAGCGTGCCGATAATTTCGGTAAAGCGGGTAACGTCTCTCACTTTCTCAAAGTGCGAAGGGCTGCCCCCGCTTGAACTGCGTCCGTACAGATGGCAGTTGTTATAGTTGGCTTGCGACAGTTGCAGCCAGCCGCCTCCCCAGTTGCCCACCGTCCAGGGACAGGCAATATCGGCCGTATTGTCGAACAATCTCACAAAGCCTCCTTCGGGTATATAAAGCGTGTGCTGCCAGGAACCCCCGGGAGGCGTATAGCCCCACGTATTGCCGAAGGGGAGATAACAGAACATGAGGTACGACTCATAGTCGGCCTCCGTTTGCGGGAAATTGGATGAAAATAATTTGCCGTAAATCTTCGGGTCGAAGTCATTGCTGCAACCGCCCTGAAGCAGTAGCGAGAGCGCTATAATGGTGTTGAATACTATCTTTTTCATCGTACAGATTATTTAAAATTGATTTTTAAACCCACCGAATAAGTGGCTGTTTGCGGATATTCGGCCTTGCCGCCTTTATAATTGCCGCCGGTATACACTTCCGGGTCGAAGCCTTCGAACTTCGTAATCACAAAGGGATTCTGCGCATCCACATAAAGGCGGATATTGCTTACCACCCTGTTTAGGCCTGCAATCTTGCCGGCTTTGAAATTATAGCCCAGCGTGATGTTGCGAACGCGCAGGAAGGAAGCGTTCTGATAATGTACATCCGTGCCGGCTCCTCCGGGCAGGGAAACAGAAGCCAGGCTGGCCGCCACGCCCGGCAGCGTCCCGCCAGGGTTATTCTGCGAGTTCCAAACCCGTTCTACGTAGATGTTCGCATTGCTGTTCTCGTTTGCCAGCTCTGTGGGGAGGGCCCAGTCGAACACATAGTTATACTTGTTCACGCCTAATTGCGAATAAACAAACACGTCGAGGTCGAAATTACGGTAAGTAAACGAATTTCCGAAGCCCAGGTAGAGCTTGGGCGTGAGGTCCATCAGTTTAATATCGTCGATAGTAATCTCGCCGTCGCCGTTCTGGTCTGCAATCACCGGGTAACCGGGGTATTGGGCCGCTTCCGGCTGCGAGGCCGGCATATTGCTTTTATCCGCATTGATAATGCCGCTGGTCTCGTAGTAATAGCGGGCGTTTGTAGTAACCACGCCGCGCACCTCATATTGGTTGTAATCGTAATTGGGCATACGTTCAATCCAGCGCGAGCGGTATTTCGTGAGCGTCAATACCGACGACCAGGAGAAGGCGGGCGAAAGGATGTTCTTTGTGTTGAGGGTGGCGTCCCAGCCGTCTCGCCGTTGATGGGCGCCGTTGATGGGATAGGTGGCAAACATGGAAAGTCCCGCCGTATTAGCCGTCCCCAGCATGTCGGTAATATCGTTCCGGAACACGTCGAAACTGCCCGACACACGGTTTTTGAACAAATAGAAATCAATGCCGGCGTTCATCATAATCGTCTTCTGCCAGGTAACGTCAGGATAGTCTAACCCCTGCAAGGTGATGGGGACGTACTTGGCAGAGCTGTTGTTGAAAATCACGTAAGCGCTCGACGGCCCGTAGGTTCCGTATAAGGCAGTTCCCAGGTTGTCGTTGCCGGTCTTCCCGTAGCTGCCCCTTACTTTCAGGAGGTTGATCCATTCCACTTCCTGAAGGAACGATTCGTTCGAAAACTTCCAGGCCAGCGATACGGCGGGGAAAAGGGCGTACTTCTTGTCAGGGAAGAATTTGTCCGTACCGTCTCGGCGAAGCGTAACCCCAAGCACATAGCGGTCGAGCACGTCAAAGCTGGCGCGCAGGAATTGAGACCGCTTTTCGTCTGCGCTCCGCGCCGAACCGGGCGATACCGAACCGGAAACAGAGCCGAGGTTATCATTGCCGATAGCGTCATACTGTCCGTCGTAAGTAGTATTCATGCCATTGGCCGAATTGAGGTAACGCCCTACGCCCACTACCAAATCCGTATTTACCATATCAAAGAAGCGCCTGTTGAACATCACGGTTGCTTCGAGGGTTTGATTCATCCGGCGGCTCTCGGCCAGGTTGCCCCTCGACTTATACATTTGCTCGAAATAAACGTCGGACGGGATGTAGGTAGAACGGCGTACGTTCTCCAGGTTATTGCCGTAAAGCACGCGCGCCGTGAGCATTTCTTTGATAAGGGTAAAGTCGGCGGCCAGGTTCACGTAAGTGCCGTAGGTGTTCGTGCGGTCGTCTATATCCAGCAGGCCTACCGCGTTCGGTATGGTGCGGAAAGCGGTATATTTACCATTTTCGTCGCGCACGGGCAGGTAGGGAGGATACGTAAGAGCCGAGGTGAGCGATCCGGCAGCTTCCGGCCCTTTCCCGTTCGACGTTCCCCCCACGGTAGAGTTGAGGTAGCTGTTGTTGTTTACGTTCATGGTAAGGGTTAGCTTCACTGCCGGCGACAGGGTAAGCCCCATATTGCTTCGCAAGGCAAAACGCTCCATACTCGAATTAACCACCGACCCCTGCTGGTTATAGTAATTGCCCGACACATAGTAATTGAAGCTCTTCGTCCCCCCGTTGAGAGTAACCGTATGATTGGTAACGCTGCCATTGCGCAAAATCAGCCCTTTCCAGTCGGTAGTCTGCGCCGCTGCAATTTGCGAATCGCTGTACAGGGGCGACCATCCGCTGCTGTAAGGCGCAGGCCCGTAAGGAGCCAGTTTATTATTATAAAGATACTGTTCCTTGCTGAATAAGTTCACATACTCCATGTATTGCCGGCCATCAAGCGGATCGGGATAAGCGTAATTAACCACCGTAGACAGGCTCCCTTCGTAATTCACGCTTACAGGCCCTTCTTTTCCTCTCTTGGTTGTGATAAGAATCACCCCGTTGGCAGCGCCAATCCCGTAAATAGACGCCGAAGCGTCTTTCAGTATTTCAATGGATTCAATGTCTTCCGGATTCAAACCGGCCAGCCCCGAACGTTGAATAGACGCCGGAGTAACCAGCCCTCCCGCACCCGGTTCGAGCGCATCGGCCGGAACCATCACGCCGTCTATCACAAAGATAGGCGCTCCCGCTCCCCGGATGGAAATGTCTACATTACCGCCCGGCTGTGCGCTGGCCAGCGTAGCCTGCAAACCGGCGGCGCGCCCCATCAGCAATTGAGACATCGTACTGTTGCCCACTTTAGGCACGTCGCTGACCGAAATCTTGGAAATAGCCGTCGTCAGGTTCTTGCGCGATACTGTGCCATACCCCACTACAACAACCTCTTCCAGCCCCAGCGAGCTTTCCGTCAATACAATCCTGAATTGCGTTTGATTGCCTGTCGCTACTTCCTGTATATCGTATCCGATAAAAGAAACAACCAGCGCCGCGTTTGGCGATACTTGCAGGCTAAAGTTCCCATTCAAATCCGAGATGACGCCATTCGTTGTTTCCTTCTCAACGATATTGGCCCCTATCACCGGATCGTTGTTCTGATCAACCACCGTACCACTTACCGTACGGAGGTTTTGCTGCGGCAACGCAGAAGGATGTTCTGCATAAGCAGCCCCAATGGATGAAATGTAAACCAGTAACAAAAAGATAAAAAGAGCGCTCGATCTTATGTGTAGATGGTTTATTTCATGCAATAATGTTGTTAACAAAGGCTTTTGTTTCATATAATTTTTTTTATTGTTATGAGATAAATGTCAGGTTCGTTCTCTTCTGTTTACGAAATTCGTTGTTCGCTGCATTACTGTTCCATAGGCATTCCTGTTTTTTATTGATTATAATTTTGACGGAAAGGTACAGGCTATTTGTAAGGCAGGTAATTTCATTTCGGACAGAAATTGGATAGAAATCGGACATCCGTTCCAAAATGCCATCAGGCCGGCTTTTCCGGCAAGCAAGAGAGAGAATACCATAAATATGGTATTTGCCATTAGATGAAAGCCGTACCCCTGTGATATGCCAGCCTTTAGTATTGGGCGCAGATATTGTGGTATACAGCGCTACGAAATATTTGTGCGGCCATAGTGACGTTACGGCAGGCATCATCATTTCGAACAGGGAAACGATAGACAGCGTATATTCCGTTGGTTTGCTGTATGGGCAAACGTTAAGCCCTTTCGACGCCTGGCTGCTTGTACGGAGCTTGAGAACGTTGGAGCTGAGGGTGAGGCAACACTCTCAAAACGCAATGGAATTAGCCCGCTATCTTGAGGGCCTTCCTTCTGTGTCTAACGTATATTATCCCGGACTTGAATCATCCGCTACGAAGGCTGTCGCTCTGCGTAATTTTCAAAACGACTTGTTTGGAGGAATGTTAAGTATTGAACTTGCGGGAGGGGAAAAAGCCGTTTATTCATTGTTCAGGAATTTAAAAACAATCAAGTTTGCACCCAGCCTGGGCGGAGTGTCTACCACAACGTCATACCCGGCAAAGACCTCTCGCCGTTCATTTACAGACGAAGAACTGGAAAAGGCAAATATATCGAAAGGCCTTGTAAGGATATCCGTTGGCCTCGAAAACATAGATGACATTATCTCCGAATTTCAGGAAGCGATAAGCAATATCAATACGGCGTAACCCGTTTCTCCGGCGTTATGCCGTACAGGGTCAGGGTCAGGGTGAAAGATGTGTTTTCTATGCGCGCTTTATTGTACCAGATACGGGAGAATACGCCAAGGGTTGCATCCCGCAGGTCATCGGCGTTAAAGCTTCCTTTCTGCATAAAATCCGGGCCGAATACTTTGCAGGAGAAGTCGATAAATTTCTTCAAACGATCGCCGGCTGCATTCGTATTACTGACGAAAACCAAATCATACCGTTTATTTTCATAGTGGAGAATTTCAACTTTGAAGAAGGTAGACAGTTCTAATCCGGGAAGTTCCAATTCAAATATTTCCACCGGATAGCCGTTAACGCCTTTACCTTTTCTTACGGATATCGGGTTATATTTAAAAATGTCGTATATGTCAATGGTAAAGAAGTCTGCTATATCCTCTTCCTCCTTATCTTCCTCTTTTTCCTTTTCCTTTTCAGGAGGCAAAGGGGATACGGGAGGTATAACAACAGGCGGTTCGACGTTTAAAGGAGTTTCTGTTTCAATCTCTTTCTGGGTTTCTGATAATGTTTGTGGATGTTGTTTCCTGAATTTAAAAAGTTTCATATCTAAGTTATTGGTAAAAATAAGACTGCAAAGATATAAATATCAGGAGATAAATCTTTATTATTTGAGTGATTTTTGATTTTATTATTAAAATGCCAAACATTCTTCCCCTGCTATTTACGGGTATAAAGAAATAATTCCGTTTCTTTGCACCAAATTTAAGATGGGTTATGGCCAACAAACAACAGATGGTGCTCCGTACGGAGGATTTAGTGAAGAAATACAGAACACGTACGGTTGTGAACCATGTTTCTATCTACGTAGAACAAGGTGAGATAGTTGGTTTGCTGGGCCCGAACGGCGCGGGAAAAACAACTACTTTTTATATGACGGTAGGATTGGTGACTCCGAACGAAGGAAAGATATTCCTGAACGAGGAGGAAATAACCAAATTTCCCGTATACAAGCGGGCGCGTAATGGAATTGGCTATCTTGCACAGGAAGCGTCTATCTTCCGGAAGATGACGGTGGAAGACAATATCCGCTCGGTGCTTGAAATGACCAGCCAACCGGACGATTACCAAAAAGAGAAACTGGAAAGCCTGATAGCCGAGTTTGGCTTGTCTAAAGTGCGGAAAAACCTGGGCGACCAATTGTCGGGCGGCGAACGGCGCCGGGCGGAAATAGCCCGTTGCCTGGCTATCGACCCGAAGTTCATCATGCTCGACGAACCTTTTGCCGGCGTAGACCCCATTGCCGTACAGGATATTCAGGCTATCGTAGCAAAGCTGAAGCATAAAAACATCGGCATATTGATTACAGACCACAATGTATACGAAACATTGAGTATTACAGACCGGGCTTATCTGCTGTTCGAAGGAAAAGTATTGTTCCAGGGAACGGCGGAAGAACTGGCCGCCAACGAAATCGTACGCGAAAAATATTTAGGCAAAGACTTCCAGCTGAGGAAGAAGAATTTCTAAGCGCTCCGCAAACGCTCTCGCAAATGGTTTGTACTGTAGCAAAAAAGGATAAAAGCGATGATTGCTACAACAACAAAGCTCAGCATCTCCGATTCCGGGACTTCTCCCGATATATAGCTGTTTTCCTTCAGGTCGCTATTCGCCATTCCTATAACAGAGATTGCATTATTGCAAAAATGCGCCCATACCGGAACCCATATATTTTTACTCCAATATAACAGATACCCTAAATAGGCGCCTAATAACAGGCGGGGTATCAATCCTGAAAACTGTATATGGATAATGCTGAATATAAGAGCTACGCTCCAGATAACGACATGGTGGTTTTTAACCCATTTCTCTACGATTCTCTGTAAAACGCCCCGGAAAAAGAACTCTTCCGTTATGGCGGCTATAACGGCTATAACAAGCAGATTAAGGAGAACAGCTATTACGCCGGTATCGGATAAAAGAATGGCCATGAGCCGCTCTACTTCTTCTTCAAACTGCTCCAGAAACGGGGGAAGTTCTACGCCTTTATTTAAAACGCCGGTCAATGTAATGGCAGGCGATAACAAAAGCACGCCGGCAAACGTAAGCAACGCTGCTTTTATATCAGGAAACGGTTTGACGGAAAGGTACGCTGCCGGTTCTTTGCTGCACAGCAGGGCCACGGTTACGGCAGGCGCCAGAAACATACAGATAGCCGATACGGCCTGAACAAACCGCAACATCCCCGGCTCGTGCATATTACCGCCTGCCGGATCAAAAATAAGCGTGATGACGCTGGAAAGTAAAGAGCCGGCCAAAACCAATCCTAACAGTAATGCCAGCTGAAAAAAGGCCGGTCGCCCGGCATGTATTCCTTTTAAATTCATAATCGTATCTTAAAATATATTCTTTCTTTGCAGCCAGCAATTCAGGTTTGAAGTTTTTCTTCTGCCGTTTTACTTCCGCTGCTACCGCTTGATTCTTCTCCAGTTTCAAAGCAACGATATCAATTTCGTTTTGTCTATGGTCAGTGGAATATTATCACAGAACAACTCTACATATTTGGGAACTCCACCTGTAAAAGAATAAAGAGCAAGCAGGTCGTCATTCGTGTAACAGGGATTATACTCGTGCATAATCTCTTTTAGCGTAGTCAAATCTTCAACCGACTTCATGATAAGGCTTGTTTTCCCAATTCTCCTTCTGCCTGTTACCACAGTCAAACGGGAATGGTCATTGAACGAAAGATTTTGTATTCGTTTCAGTTCTGCCAACTCACTTGTTCTATTATGAAATTTCATGCTCTCCGCTTAATTTCGTTCGTAATAGTTACGACGGTTACAAAGGTACGCAAAAGTTCTTGTTGTTACTGCTGGATCAGGAAAAGAATTACTCATTAATATGAATACGAATACGATTATTAAAATGGCGCTGAAGTTACAGCCATACCTGCTTGGAATGTCAAAATATCACTTTGACAAAATTGCTGTCTAATGCGTACGCTTTTTGGGGCGCGACAGGAGCGTTGCAGAAAATAATCTGCTCCTGAGGAGTTGGGCTTTTACGGAAAGATGGATTTTTTCAATGATTAACAGCTAATCGTCGGCAATTGGCAGAAAATAGCGTCTGTTTACTGCTGTTTCCATATTACGGCAAACAAAATGGCAATTGAAGATGATGCTTCTTTTTGAGTAAACCAGTCGTTCCATTTATGCCATCCGGACGCAGAATTATACTATCAGGCAGGTATTTCCAGGCCTGTATGCCGGTTTTTCCAGACAATCGTATTGTCTTCCCGGAATCATCATAATGCTTTACTAAAAACATTGCGTACGCTTTCTGAAGTCATCTAAGCGACTTGCCGGCGTCATCGTATTGTTTTTTTCTTTTTTTGCCCGTTTTTTTTCTGCCTTGTTACTTATTAAAAAAAGCAGCGTCAGCCAAAAGGCCGGAATCAGTCATTTCTGATAGCCTAAAGCTGCTTTCGGCAACAAAATGTTATTTACAAAACGAACAGATTCGTCCGGTATATATTTATTTAACCAGGCTCCCCCTGCATATTTCGTTTCAAAGCTTCCTGATATATTTCGCATACCTTCTTCCGAAGCGTTGCCGGCTCGATGACTTTCAACGACCAACTGCGCGACAGTATCTCCATGACGAAATCGAGCGTTATTTTCAGTCGTAACCTGACGACAAATTCATCTTCCGTATCCCGTATGACTTCCTGCGTATGGTGTAAAGGCAAGGATTTCAGATAGCGCCCATCTTCCGCATCGAACGATAATACGACATCTTCCACCGGATATTCTTCCGACGAATAGATACCCCAACTGTAGCGGAACTTTTCCGCCATATCAACAGACATCTCCTTCTTAAAGCGTTCTTCCGTAATAACAAGATTGCTTATCCGGTCGAGGCCATAGCTTTTCATATCCTGCTGTCCGGCGGTTCGCCCCAGTACGTACCAACGGCCGCGACACTCTTTCAAGGCATAAGGCTTCAGATAACGTTGAGAAAGCGCTTCACCCTGAAATTTCTCATAAGAAAACCGAATCCTCCAGTCATTTTTGATTGCCTCCATCAAGGCAAACAAATGCTGTGTCCCCCGCGGACGATGTTTCTCGGCAAAAACAAAATCAGGAACGCACGCATCCATATTCAAGGCAGTAAATACATCAAACGAATCCAGGAATTGTTCAATATCCGAACGTACCGAGAGCGGTTCGATAAAATAACCCCGCGGCTCGCGGCTGTATTGAATATCTATTCCGAAATCAGTCTGAATATTTTGTATATCCCGCAGAATTGTCCTCCGGGAGATACCTGCATTTTCTATTCCGCGCAAGGTTATTGCTTGCCGGATATAGCCGGTCTGCGCCGGCAGACTGATATACGGATCGTTCTTTATCTTATTCACAATTAAGAGATTTCGTAGAAAACGATGAATCTGAGACATAAAGCAACTTTTTTTCTTCACAAAAGTAAAAAACATTTCATAAGTGACGCCGGCTGTCACCACAAATCCTTTCCTTTGCGATAAAACAAACATGGAAAGTGTTTGGCTTAGTTCTCTTGAATTAAAATCTGGTAAATTTTGACTTTGAGTGAGAATAAGTCGATAGCTCTCCGCCTGTATAGGCGTGGGCTGTTTCTTATTTTAGGTCGCAGGTTTACCAGAGCCTTATCAGATAAAAGTAAGACAATGGCTTCACGCTTTCCTTAAACCCGGTATTACATTACCAGTTCCAAGGCCTCCGCCGAAGTCATCGGAAAAGCAGTCCGTGCTCACTGGGGTATTGAGAATCAACTCCACAGGCAGTTGGATGTCTCTTTTGGAGGGTGTACGACAAATTCCTTATAGATTCAATCCCGGTAAACCGGTGTAAAATGTTGGGGCGGCTTATCCAATCCGTAATCCTATCTATACGTTACGCGGCATATAGCATACAAAAACTTTGTTTTTTTCGTTGTTTTCAGTCACATTTCACATAAGGCTCTTATATTCAAATAGACAGGTGTGACTGAACAGGTGACTGAGCGTGATTAGACGTGACTGAGCTTCAACTTATATATGCGAAGATACA
>JAIRKZ010000045.1 GCA_031259845.1 Tannerellaceae bacterium
AGTTCGTCGGGCACAGACACGTATTCGTCTATCGCAGCCGGCATCGGTTCGCTCAAGGGGCCGCTGCATGGCGGAGCCAATATACAGGTGGTAGATATGTTCAACCATCTGAAGGAGAATATAGCCGACTGGGAAAATGTGGACGAGATAGACGCCTACTTTATGCGCATGCTGAATAAAGAGGCATATAACAGGACGGGACTGATATACGGTATAGGCCATGCCGTATATACGATATCAGACCCGCGCGCCGTGTTACTGAAAGAGATGGCGCGCGACCTGGCGAAGGAAAAGAAGCGCGAAAAAGAATTTGCTTTCCTTGAATTACTGGAAGAAAGGGCTATCGAATGTTTTGCCAACTTCAAGGGAACCCGCAAACGCGTGTCGTCAAACGTAGATTTCTACTCCGGATTTGTCTACGAAATGATTGGGCTTCCGCAGGAAATATACACCCCCCTCTTTGCCATGGCCCGCATTGTGGGATGGACGGCGCACCGCATTGAAGAACTCAACTTCAAGAGCAAACGCATCATCCGCCCGGCCTACAGGAATATCCTCGACGAACAGAGCTACGTCTCCATCAGGGAGAGATAACCTTTCCCGGATAAATACGATTCATCCGTCTTACGCCCGGACGCCGGACGGATGAATCTTTTAACACACTTTACTTACCATGATACAGAAAATCGAACAAAGATTCCCGCGTCTTGCAGCTTTGGCTCATGAGAGCCAGACGGCTGGGCAGTTTAAAGAGAAGCTCGGCAGGTGGGTTATGTCCCGGCCCGGCAACGCTTCCGGCGGCGATGCAGGGAAGCAGGCAGCCGGCCGCATCTTATTGTTGATACGCTACGACGGCGCTTCGGTAAACGAGCTGTCTACGGGAGAACTGCTGCCCCTGCGTACGATAACGTACCTCTGGCAGGCCCTCGCCGGAAGGCTGGAAGAAGAAGTGTCTGACGATTTGTTTACCGACCTTTACCACCTGTTTGATTTACTGGAAAACCCCGCAAGCATCCGTCCCGGCCGCGATGTGGTGCGCCGGCAGATGAACCGCTGGCCCACGGGGCTCGACAGCGAAGTGGTAGCCATCCGCCTTGCCAATAAAGACAGGATAATCAAATGCCTCATACAAAAGATAGAACGAAGGCATTCCCTTTCGTCAAAATACCAGTTTGCCGCCGGCATGACTTCCGCCGAAAAATATGCGCAGGTAAACGAATGGTGGAACGCCAGCTACTTCCATCTTGCCATAGCCATCAAAAGCCCCGCGGAGCTGAACAGCTTCCTGGCCGGTTCATTGCCGGAAGAAACCATGGAGCTGCTCGGCAGGGCGAAAAAAAAGGGGATGCCCTTCTTCGTCACCCCCTATTACCTGTCGCTGCTCAATCCCTCCAAAGAAGGATACGACGACGAAACGATACGCTCCTACATCCTCTATTCAAAAGAGCTGGTAGACGCCTACGGGGAAATCAAAGCCTGGGAGAAGGAAGACGCCGTAGCGCCCGGATGCTCCAACGCCGCCGGATGGCTGCTACCCGAAGGGGGCAACATCCACAGGAGGTATCCCGAAGCAGCCATCCTTATACCAGACTCCATGGGGCGGGCCTGCGGCGGCTTATGCGCATCCTGCCAGCGGATGTTCGATTTCCAGAGCAAGCGTTTGAACTTCGACTTCGAATCGTTAAAGCCCAAAGAAAGCTGGGACAGGAAGCTGCGCCGCCTGATGCAATATTTTGAAGAAGACGCCCGCCTGCGCGACATCCTGATTACCGGCGGCGACGCCCTGATGAGCCAGAACGCCACGCTGCGCAAAATATTAGACGCCGTATACAAAATGGCCCTCCGCAAACGCAAAGCAAACGAAAGCCGCCCCGAAGGCAAAAAGTATGCCGAATTGCAGCGCGTACGCCTCGGAAGCCGCCTCCCGGCCTACCTCCCCGCGCGTATCACCGGCGAACTGGCCGGCATACTGAGCGAATTTAAAGAAAAGGCCGCCGGAGCGGGTATCTCGCAATGCTACGTACAGACCCATTTCCAGTCTCCCCTGGAAATAACCCCCGAAGCTAAAGCGGCCATCGAAAAGATACTGGCCGCCGGATGGATAATCACCAACCAGTTAGTGTACAACGTAGCCGCCTCGCGCCGCGGACACACGGCCAAGCTGCGCCAGACGCTAAACAGCGTGGGAGTGCTCTGTTATTACACCTTCTCGGTGAAAGGCTTCAGGGAAAATTACGCCGTGTTCGCCCCCAACAGCCGCTCCGTGCAGGAAGAAAAGGAAGAGAAAGTATTCGGCCTCGTACCCCCCGCAAAGCGCCGGGCGCTACACGCCCTCATCACCCGCAAACGCCCCCTTGGCGAACACCTCGCCCGCTTCCTGGAAGAAAACAACCTGCTATTTGCCGGGACAGACCGTAACGTGTTAAACCTCCCCGGCATAGGGAAAAGCATGTCTTTCGTAACGGCAGGCATCACCTCCGGAGGAAAACGCGTCCTCCGTTTCGACCATGACGCCAGCCGCCTCCACAGCCCCGTAATCAACAGAATGGGGCAAGTATACATCGTAGAAAACAAATCGATAGCCGCCTACCTGCGCCAGCTGGAAGCCCTGGGCGAAGACCTCGCCGAATACGCCACCATCTGGAGCTACACCGAAGGCGTAACAGAACCCTGCTTCAGCCTCTACGATTACCCCCCCTACCCTTTCCAGACAACGGATGAAATGACCAATCTCGCTTTATAAACAAGCCATTCCCTTAGGGAAAAGAGCCTGTCCTTCGTGGGGAAAGGCTTATCCTTCGTGGACGAAAACGATTTCCCTGCATTTTTATGGTAAGGTAAAAACACCTATATTTGCTTCATTATGATACAGAACGAAAGAAAAACCAGAAAAGAGCAGGTATTGCACATCGCCCGCCAGATGATGACGGCTGCTCGCACGGCCCCGAAAGGGAAAGGTATGGATATTATCGAGATAGGCCTGGTAACGGATGAGGATGTTGAACGCCTGTCGGAAGAAATACATGCCGTTTATGAAGAGAAAGGATTGAAATTCCTCTTGCGCGACGCCGAAAATATCCGGCAGGCGGATGCGGTTGTTATTATCGGAACCCGGCAGCAAACGCACGGCCTCGATTGCGCCCATTGCGGATACCCTGCCTGCGCGGAAAAGCCCGCCGACGTGCCTTGCGCTATCAATTCGGTAGACGTGGGGATTGCCATAGGGTCGGCCTGCGCTACGGCGGCAGACTTCCGGGCGGATACGCGCGTTATGTTCAGCGCCGGTTTGGCGGCCCAGCGACTTGGCTATCTGGGCGAGGCCCGGTGTGTGATGGCTATCCCCGTGAGCGCGGGGTCAAAGAATCCTTTTTTCGACCGGAAGCCATAGGCTTGGAGAGGCGTCGCTCGGCATGCGCCAGTCTCCCCTCGGCGACAGGCTTACGGAGCCTGCCTTAGGCCCGTCGGGCAGGCAACTGCGTTTGTATTGCTGCGAGAAGAAGCGGCGGAAGAACGTATGCAGCCATCCCCGGATTGTATCCCCGTCGTACACCCCTTCAAAGGCCTTTTGCGCCAGAAACGCTATCTTTTCCGGGGTAGAGCCGAACCGCAGGAATTGGTAGAGGAAGAAATCATGCAATTCGTAGGGGCCTACCAGATGCTCCGTTACCTGTGAGATACGCCCGTCTTCCGCCGCCGGGAGCAGCTCCGGACTGATGGGCGTACGGACTATATCCTGCAGGGTTGCCCGCGAAGCGCCGTCCATCCTGGCCACAGCTATCCATTCTACCAGGTAGCGCACCAGCGTCTTGGGGATACCGGCATTTACGCCATACATTGATATATGGTCGCCATTATACGTAGTCCAGCCAAGAGCCAGTTCGGAAAGGTCGCCCGTACCCACCACCAGGCCGCCCTCCTGATTGGCCATATCCATCAGTATTTGCGTACGCTCGCGGGCCTGGCTGTTTTCGTACGTAATATCATGTACGGAAGGGTCGTGCCCTATGTCTTCAAAATGTTGCCCTACGGCTTTTGCGATGCCTGTTTCGCGCGATGTGATGCCAAGCCGCTTCATCAGGTCGCGGGCATTGGTAAGGGTGCGTTCCGTTGTGCCGAACCCTGGCATCGTAACCCCGATAACCTGCCTGCGGGGAAGCTTCAGCGCATCAAACGCAAGCACGCTCACAAGCAGGGCCAGCGTAGAATCCAGCCCTCCGGAAACGCCGATAAGCGCCGTTTTGGCCTGTACGTGCGAAATCCGTTTGGCCAGGCCTGCCACCTGGATATTAAGTATCTCTTCGCACCGTTCGTGCAGGGCTTCGCCCGAGGGGACAAAAGGATGCGGGTCTACCGCCCGCGTAAGTTCAAAGCGCTTCGTAGCGGGCAAGCGGAAAGAGACTGCCGGCGTTTCTTCCGTAAGAAACTGTGCGGCTCCTTTCATAAAGCTGATGTTCTGCCGCCTTTCGTGCCGCAGGTTGTCCAGGTCTATTTCGCTTACTGCCAGCTGCTCTTCCATCGTGAAGCGTTCGGACTCCTGCAATATATATCCATTTTCGGCGATAATCCCTCCCCCGGCAAATACCAGGTCGGTAGACGATTCCCCGTATCCTGCCATGGCATATACATAGCCCGCTATGCACCGCGCCGATTGCTGGCTGATAAGCGAGCGGCGGTAGCGATGTTTGCCTGTAAGTTCATTACTGGCCGACGGGTTCAAAATAATATGCGCCCCTGCCATAGCCAGCAGCGAACTGGGGGGAACGGGCGCCCACAGGTCTTCACATATCTCAATGCCAATGGCTACGTCTCCGTCTTCAAAAAGCAGGCGCGCCGCAAGGGGGTAAAGCCGGCCTCCGATACTGATGGCTTTTTCGTGCAATTCGAGGGAAGAGGTAAACCAGCGTTGCTCCTGGTATTCTTTGTAATTAGGCAGGTATGTTTTGGGCACCACCCCCAGTATGCTGCCTCCCTGGAAGGCAACGGCCGCATTAATCAGGCGGTTCCCCACGATTAACGGAAGCCCCACTACGGTAAAGACGGAAAGGTCTGCCGTATTGTTCACCAGCTTAAGCAGCGCCTCCCCGGCCGCCTTCAGCAAGGTTTGCCTGCCAAAAAGGTCGAGGCAGGTATAAGCGGTAATACATAACTCGGGGAATACCATCGCCTGCACATCCTTGCCGGAGGCTTCCCGCATCAATCCTTCAATCCGTTCTATATTGTAATAGCAATCTGCCACCGAAACGTGCGGAACGGCCGCCGCCACCTTTATAAATCCGTAGTTCATCTTTCTTTACGATACGTTTAGCGATGCAAATGTAACATTCCTGCGGTAAAAAACAAAGGCCCGCATCCTGCTTCACAGCAACATACGGGCCAAACAAATAACAAACTCTACTTATATGAAAAAACAAAAACTTATTACTTTGTATCTCCTTCAGGCGCTCCTGCTCAGAAATCTTTCTACATACATAACAGCAGATGTATTGATAAGGTTGCGCCCTCGCTCATAAAAAAAGTTAATAACTGCTTTTCCTACGCCGGCAGCACCAATAGTGGCGTATTGGTATGGAAAAGCATCTTCCGGGCAATACCCGGATTGAACATCCGGGCCAGGATATTCCTCCGGTGCGTAGTAAGCGCTATCATGTCAATCTGCTTGTCTCTTACAAATTTTTCAATCGCCAGCAGCAAGTCGCCCTCATCCAACACGGTATATTCGATAGCGGCTTCCGGATACTGCTTCTTGAAGTAATCTTTAATGCCCGACAGGCGTATCTCGTTCCACGCGTCATTGCTTGTAGATATATTAAAGATGTGTATTTGCATCCGGAAGCCCTTCATCAGGTTCATAAAAGAATCGAAAGCCAGGAGGTCGCGCTGGTTATAAGAGGTGGCAAACGCAAAGTTCCTGTACTCCCACAGGTCTTCAAACTTTATATCCTCGGGAATGGTCAATACCGGCGCCTTGCTTACTTCTATTATTTCACCCGTTACGCTCCCTATTAAGTCAAGCTCTTTCTGATTCTTGCCCCTTGTCCCCATAATAATAAGCGAAGGATGGTACTCTTTACTGTACGACAGGATTTCTTCTTCCGGCAAACCTTCCCGGAGTATATAACTGTAAGCTACCTGAGGCAACTTGCCCGATTCCATTTTACGGTTAATCTGCATACAAAGATTATTCATATCCGCCTCTACACGTTTCAACATCTGCCGAACGGTTTCTTCTTCATTCACCTGGTATGCCAGCGTATCCCCCAGAGGAATGGCCGTAGGGAAATACGGGCTGAAATAAGCGTGCATAATCATCACCTCCGCGCCTGTCCTGGCAGCGTAATTAAAGCCCAAATCGCAGGCTTTCATTGAATAATCGGAAAAATCCACCGGAATCAGCACTTTCTTTTCCTGATTCGCCGCCGTTTCTTCCCGCGCTTCTTCCAGCCATTTATTATCTTCAATAATACGCAGCGCATGAGGCAGGTCGCTTTCTTTAATCCGCACACGGACGCCGGCCGAAACCACCGGCTGGATTTGGTTTACATTATGTATACACACATCTATCCCTTCCGTTTCAAGGATCGTTTTCAATATCTGGGCCTTTTCAAACGTATGAATGGCCAACGTTACTAATTTGTCTTCTTTGTTTTCCATATTGATTTTTTATTAAAACGATAACTGAAATATAAGAAAATATAATAAGATAAAAAAAATCCCAAAGCCGCTGATGTTTCCACTGCTTTGGGATTTCAAAAAGAGCTGAACTTTTTTACGCTTCCGGCGCAGTTGGTACACGGCTCTCGTCGAGTATTTCCAACGCACGCTCTAATATTAAAGTGTCATCTAAAACAACTAAACCTCCGTCGGGGCCCGGTTCGATATGCACACCGCAGCTTTTGCCTTCCCTAAAGTTCTGCCCGCCGAAATAATTGCGTACGGTTTCTACCGATACGCCCAACTCGTCGGCAATACGGTGGGAGGTTCCATCAGGCAAACTGTCTTTGATTCTGCGCAGTTCATTAAATGTGATTGTCTTTGTCATGATTTCAATATTTTGAAGATTAATACTTATATTTATATAATGCCACTAACTTAGTGAATATATGTAACAAGAGCAAATAAAAAGAATGAAATAAACATGCTGTACGGCATAGTAGCTTTGTATTTAACGTAAAAAAGCAGTCAGGGGTGCATTAAATATTAAAAGATTTAAAACAGTGATAAGAATACCAAAAATAATCCATACTTTCTGTTTCCCTGAATATAATAAACCGGGAGGTTTCTCTTCCGCTCCACGAATCATTTTCTTGCGTACATATATATATAATGTATAGACCAGCCAACCGAAAAACAGTCCTGACAAGGCCCCGGGGACAACATCGGATATAAAATGCACCCCCAGGTACACACGGGTATAAGCCGTTAAAAAGGCCCAAAGGAAAATTGTGATTGTAAAAATACGGTAACGAAACAGCAGCGACATAAACATGGCAAAGCCGAAAGCATTGGCCGCATGGCTGGAAATAAATCCGTATGCCCCTCCCCTGTAATCAAATACTGTCTTCACATCTTCCATAAAGGCAGGGTGGTGGGTAGGGCGGAAACGTGCAAAAGAAGGTTTTATCAGATGAGAGGCAAACTGGTCGCAAAGTGTTACTGCCAAGGCTATGGCTGCCAGGATAAGTAAGGATTCGCGCCAGTTCTTCTTATATAGCAAGACTACAAGAATGAAAGCGGCCAGCGGCAACCATACCGCCTTGCCGGTATATAGCCACATAAACCGGTCGAGAAAAGGTGAATCACTACCATTAAGCATGAAGAACATGCTACGCTCATACTCTAATAGCCGCTCAAGCATGTATCGGGGTTCAGATTATTTCAATATCTTTCCCTGGCAGCCAGCCTACATTGCCGTCTTCCAGTTCAATCTCTTTCCAGTTGCCTAAAGAACTCTTGATAAACACTTTCGTTCCTTCATGCAGAATAAACAAATCCGTACCGCTGACGTCGGGAGAGCTCTTTACCGTTACCGTAGGAGAAAACACAATGGCATGCGTATGGTTTACGATTTCGTTTTTCTGGTTTTTAGCAAAAACGTTGGCCACTATAACTGCCAGCAAACAAACGATACCTAAGTAAAAACCAACCTTCTTCATCCGTACCCATCTTGAAAAGAAGAACAGCAGCAGGCAAAAAATAAGCAAAAGGAATGTTACTATACCAAGCATAGCCCATGAATCGACGCTACCCTTGTTTTGAAGCGAATATATCCACTTAACAAGGAAGAACTCGCCCACAGGTTCTATTTTGTCTACTGTTTTTTCCCTCGCCATTTGTAAATTAAACCGTATATCCCCATCGCCCGGATCAAGCAATAATGCTCTTTCATAGTTTAAAATAGCGGGAGCTATCCGGTTTGCTCTGTAATAAGCATTTCCCAGGTTGTAATATATCTCGGCAGAAGCGCCGTTGCTTTCCAGCGTTTCTTCATATAATTCAATCGCTTTGTTGTAATCTCCCTGCGTATAGGCTACTTCGGCTTCCTTTAACGGCCCGTCTTGAGCCAATACGCTCCATACGGTACATTGAATAAAGAAAACAGACAAGATGCCTGTAATATATGTTTTTGCTTTCATGCCTTTATCTTTTTATTGTATTTTCCATTTTACCAATTGCATCAACTGTAGATTCATACAGTTTATCCATAGCATCCGAAGCTTGCGAGGGCGCATAACGGGCAAACTCGCAGCTATTGAGGATATCGATGAATTCACTGATCAACGATTCGCTCACTCCATATCTGGTAAGTTCGGCCTCTACATTATCCCTTGTAAGGTTAGACTGGGGAATATTCAGTTTATCGCTCAGGTATCCCCACAAAGCGCGAAGCACCTCTTCATAAAATTCTTCCTTTTTATTTTCCTTCAATAATTTGCCGGCATTCTTCAAACGGCGCACCGCCATCTTATTTGCTTTTTTGGTACGCACCAAGGCTATATTTGCATTCTCCTTCACCTGTTTTCGATAGATAATAAAGAAAACGATGAAAAGTAAAGCGGGCAGCAGGTAACACATATAATACATGAACGAACCGAAGAACAGATCGTCTTTCGATTGAAAATTAATATTCTTCACCTTCAGGTAGCGGATATCCTGCCCTAAATACCGTAGATTTTCCCGGTTGCCAAAGTTGGAAACAACAGGGGCGTTCCCCTCTCCTCCTTCTCCCTTTTCCACATGGAGGCTGAATGTTTCGGAAGAAAGGGTTTTATAGGTTCCGGATTTGGTATCAAAGTAAGAAAATTGTATGGCCGGTATTTCAAAATCGCCTGCATAGCGTGGGATAGCCATATATTCAATCGTTTTCGTACCACTCACGCCGGCCGCTGTTGTACGTGTATTATTCTCTACTTTCGGATCGTATATATCAAAATCATTAGGGAACGTTACTTCCGGGTTCTTTACAAGCCTGATATTGCCGGTTCCCGAAACAGTCAGCTTTACGGTAACAGCTTCGTTTGCTTTTACCTGATTGGAATTAATACTTGCCGACATTTTATAATCGCCGACAGCATTGGCAAACGAAGCCGGTTTGCCGGAAGGCAACGGCTTTACGTCAATTGTTACAGGATTCGTAGTTAATGTTTTATTTACATCCTGATAGGTATCGAAAAAGTCGTCGAAGAAGCTCCGGGCGCGCTGTTGCGTACGCACGCGTACTCTTACATCAAACTTCCCGGTCTCTATCGTTATCTTGCCTGATCGTTGCGGATACAATACCGTTTGTTTCAGCGTAGCCGTATAATAATTAGAACCGTTATAGTTTTCCATAGACCACTGTTTCTCCGCCGGGAGTTCTATTTCCTGTGCAAGGAAACCTTCAAATTCGGGAAATTTCACACCCGATAAATTCACTTGCGTATTTTTTGAATAGAGTTTAAAGGTAACCAGAAAACCTTCCTGTTCATAAACGCTTCGCTTGGATACCTGCATAGATACAAACATATCTTTATCGCTTATTCCCGATACAGGTGCGGAAGCGTTACTTTGTGCGGCAGCATTCGCCTGATCCTGCGGCAGCACTTTTACAATTAACGCATTGGAGGTATAATTGGAGTTATTTACTTTGATAGTTGCCGGAGGTATATTAAATGTTCCCTCATTTTTTGCCAAAAGAACATAGGTATAGGTTACGGTGGTTTCGCTTTTACTTTGCCCGTTAACCCAGGTAGAACTATATGCTTTAGACTGTGACGGGCCGAAGAGAATATCAAAATCAGGCATTTCCTGTACCCGCAGTTCCTTTCCTTCCGCATTTATCACAAAACTTAGTTGGAACTGCTGCCCTACAACAACGGCATTCGGAGCGGAAGCTTTAAACACAATCTCATCTCCTTTTATATTCAGGACAATTGTTAAGAGTAGAAATAATAAGAAAACTAATTTCCTCATTGATATTTATATTTAAAAAATTCTATTACCATTCTTTGTCTGTTTTACGACGCTGCTGATGTTCGGCTTGCGCTTTTTTAACCTTCTCCTGCGTATCTTTTTCATCCTGAAGGAAAGCATCCAGAATCTGCTGTGCATTATCCTGACTCATTTGTTCATTCTGCTGCTGTTCTTCCTGGGTTTTATTTTCTTGCTGATCATTTTGCTGCTGTTGTTGCTGGTCATCCTTCTGTTCCTGGTCTTGCTGTTGCTCGTCTTTATTTTGATTATCCTGGCTTTGGTCTTCATTCTGCTGATCTTCGAGCAACTTTTGTGCTAATGCCAGATTATAACGTGTTTCATCATCCTTTGGATTTAGCCGGAGCGACTGTTTATACGCTTCAACGCTTTTAGCATATTCTTTATTTTGCATGCCGATATTGCCCAGGTTATGATATACGTGGGCAAGCCGTTGTGAATTAGCCGGATTATCCTGCACGAGTTTTTCACCTTGTCCGGCTATTAGCTGATATTGTTCGGCAGCCTCGGGATACTTCTGTTGTTTATAAAGTGCATCGCCTAAATTATACGTCCCCTCAAGAGAGCGGGGATTAACTTCCAGACTCTTGCGGTAGGCAACTTCAGCTTCCGTATATTTTTCGTTTGTATATAATTTATTCCCGTCGCGTACGTTTTTTCTTTCGGCTTTCTGGGCATATAATCCCATTGTACAGAAAGTAAAAGCGAGTATCCAGGTAAGTGTAGTCTTCTTATGTTGCATCTTCTTCAAAAATTAAGAGAACAGTTTAACTTTTCTGAAAATCCGGTTCTTCCGGTTTAATATTAAAAATTCGGCAATCAGCAGAAGCAAAGCAATCCATGCCAACGTTTGAAATTGCTCATCATACTCGGAATAGACCTTACCGTCCAGCTCCGATTTATTCATTTTGCCAATCTCATTCTGCAACGCTTTTAATGCTGAATTTGTATTATCCGCACGGACATATAATCCTTGCCCGGCTGCTGCAATCTCCTGGCACATTTGCTCGCTCAGTTTTGTTACAACCACATTTCCTTCTTTATCTTTCATAAAATTGTTATTCCCGCCAATCGGGATGGGGGAGCCGTTGAGTTGTCCCATACCTACGATATTCACATGAATACCTTTTTCCGCTGCCGCCTTTGCCGCACCTATTGCATCATCTTCATGATTCTCTCCGTCTGTTATCAGAATAATGGCCTTATCCGATACTTCACTCGGAGTAAACGAACGGACTGCCAGGTTAATGGCTGCTCCGATAGCTGTCCCCTGGGTAGATACCATGCTGGGATTAATAGAAGAAAGGAACATCTTTGCCGAAATATAATCGGATGTTATGGGCAATTGCGTGAACGCATCCCCTGCAAAAACAATCAGCCCCACTTTATCATTGGAAAATCCATCCGTCAAACGGGAAAGCATTTGTTTGGCCTTTTCCAAACGGTTGGGAGCCACATCTTCGGCAAGCATCGAATTAGATACATCCAGGCAGACCATTATTTCAACTCCCTGCCGTTTGATTGTTTCCAGCTTAGAACCAAATTGAGGGCCGGCAATAACAAAAATAACCACTGTTATCGCCCCAAACAATAACCAGAACTTCCAATGCTCCCGTTTAGGCGATACTTCAGGCATTAACTCAGACAATAATTCCGGGTTGCCATACTTCTTTATTGCTTTTTTCTTCCGTATGATGGAATATACATAGAATACAACCAATACGGGAAGTACAAAAAGCAAATACAAATATTCTGGGTTTGCAAAACGAAACATAAGCAATTAGGGTATATTTCTTAACAATGTATTTCTTAACAATATCTCCACAAGCAGTAAGGCAAGGATGAATATAGCCCAATGTTTATACTCTTCCTGTTTTTTACTGAATTCCTGTACGCTAATCTTTGTCTTTTCCATCTTATCTATCTCGGAATAGATTGCTTTTAAGCTGGCATTGTCGGTAGCGCGAAAATACTGTCCGCCGGTTGTTGCAGCTATTTGTTTCAGCGTAGGCTCGTCAATATCCACTTTCACATTCTGATATTGTATACCAAAAGCGGTTTGAAAGGGATAGGGCGCTTCCCCTCTGGTTCCAACGCCTATTGTATATACGCGTATACCAAATGTTTTAGCTATTTCGGCGGCAGTAACAGGCGCTATTTCACCCATATTGTTAGACCCGTCGGTCAAAAGAATAATCACTTTTGATATAGCCTGGCTATCCTTTATACGGCTCACGGCATTGGCAAGGCCCAGTCCTATGGCCGTTCCATCTTCTATCATACCGCTATGTATATCCTTAAACAGATTCAATAACACCGTATGATCGGTAGTCAACGGGCATTGGGTAAAGCTTTCACCGGAAAAAACGACCAAACCGATATTATCATTCGGTCTTCCATTAATAAATGAAGCGGCAACATCTTTAGCTGCTTCCAAACGATTAGGCCGTAAATCCTGCGCCAGCATACTGCCGGAAATATCCATTGCCAGCATAATATCAATACCTTCCGTAGAAGAATTTTGCCAACTATTCGTAGACTGAGGGCGCGCCAATACAACGATAAGCAATGCAATGGCCAACATTCGTAAGACAAACGGCACATGCCTCAAATAAACTTTAAAGGAATTGCCTCCCGGTAAATCGAACGGCTGGGACGACGATACCTGCAAACTTGCCTGGCTTTTACGAAGTTTCCAAATATACCACCCGATAAGCGGGATGAGCAATAACAGCAAATATAAATATGTAGGATTCGCAAATACCATTTTATTCTTTTGTTATAGTTGAATCATTCGTATCCATCGTAGCCTCTTCATCTTCTTTTGCATCTGATGCAGCTATAATAACCGGTTTTGTTTGATTTACGAACAAACAGGCATTCATCATACTCAAATCATTTTCATCGGGTAACGGATTCCATTTGGCAAATTTTACAAAATCGGCTAATTGAAGAATTTGTTTCAGATTTTCATAGACCGAATCGGCTTCATTGTTTCTTTTGATTATATCAAGTATTTCGCCTGAAGTCATTTCCATAGCATTTATACCAAAACGGGCAACAATATAACGGCGTAAGATTTCCGTAATGGAGGTATAGTATTCTTTACTGCGTCCCTGTTGCCATAGTTTTCGTTGCTTAATCCGGTTCAGTTCCATAATTGCCTGCTCATGCGGAGGAAGTTGGGGCGTTTCCCGCCTGAAAGGAACAAGAGGTTTTTGATTACGCACGCGTTGAATAATATACCCTGCCACACATATAAGGAAAAGCGTAATCAAAATACCAAATATCCACGGATAATAATCAGCCAGGACAAAAGGCGGCTTCCACACTTCTTTTATATCAAAGAAATCTTCCGGGTTATCAGTATCCACCGGAATAGTAGAAACTTTCAATGCAACCTGGTTGGAATAAACCGTATCCAATCCATCGATTACCTTCAAGGGAGGCAACAGGTATAGAGCCGAATCAAAAGAGGTTATAAGAATATCTTGTTTGATAAGCAAACGATTATTCTCTATAACAGACGAGTCCGGCTTGGAAAAGCCCAGCACCTCTACCCCGCGTATTAATGTATCACCCGGAATAACAACCTGCACATGCTTATCCCTGTCAATAGTAACCGTCATGTGCAGGACTGTTTGTTCGCCTATCAGTATGGCGGCAGAATCAATCGTTACGTCTATTAATGTTCTTTGTGCAAATATCTTATCGCTAACAAATAAACACTGAATAAAGAGAAGAAGCCAAAAACTTTTCGTAAATACTTTCATTTGCATTCTTAATTTCGTTTTTGAAAAAGAGTGAGTAACGATTTTACGTAATCATCTTCCGTCCGGATAGAAACCGAATCTACACGGCATTTCTTAAAAGCATCACTCATTACCTGCTGGCGTTTCTCCCACCAATGTCTATATGTTTCGCGTACTTTGGAAGAAGAACTGTCTACCCAACGTTCATCGCCTGTTTCGGCGTCTTTAATCTTCATCAAGCCTACCGGAGGCAATTCCGTTTCACGACGGTCGTACACCTGTATGGCCACTACATCATGCTTACGATTCGCTATGGTAAGCGCATCTTTAAAGTCTCCTTTATCAATAAAATCAGATATCAGGAAAGCCGTACAACGCTTCTTTATCGCATTTGTAAGATACTTCAGTACCTGGCTAATATCGGTTTTTGTATTGTCGGGCCGAAAGTCTATCAGTTCGCGTATGATATAAAGGATATGCTTTTTACCTTTCTGCGGAGGGATAAATTTCTCTATCTTGTCGGAAAAGAACAGCACCCCTATCTTATCATTATTCTGAATAGCTGAAAAAGCTAATGTTGCGGCAATCTCTGTAATGATGTCCTTCTTCATTACGTTAACAGAACCAAAGTCCCGGCTACCCGACACATCAATCATCAACATTACTGTCAGTTCGCGTTCTTCCTCAAATATTTTCACATAAGGGCGAACATAACGTGCCGTAACATTCCAATCAATATCACGGATATCGTCTCCAAATTGATACTCGCGCACTTCACTGAATGCCATACCTCGCCCCTTAAAGGCAGAATGATATTGCCCGGCAAAGATGTTACGAGACAAACCGCGCGTTTTTATCTCAATCTGGCGAACCTTCTTTAACAGTTCACTCGTTTCCATAATTAAGGTACTTCTACCTTGTTCAATATTTCACTAACCACTTCTTCCGGCGTCAGGTTATTGGCTTCCGCTTCATAGCTTAACCCGATACGATGACGCATTACATCATGACAAACGGCGCGAATATCTTCCGGAATCACATATCCCCGGCGTTTGATAAACGCATAGGCGCGAGCAGCCAATGCCAGGTTGATGGAAGCGCGTGGAGATGCGCCGAATGATATCATATTGGCTAAGTTCGGTATTCCATGTTCACTGGGATACCGGGTGGCGAAGACGATATCTACGATATAGCGTTCTATCTTCTCATCTATATAAACATCGCGTACCACTTTACGGGCTTCGAGAATTTCCTGTTTGGATAAAACCGGTTTAATATCTATCTTTTCACCACTTATATTCTGGCGAATAATGAGTTTTTCTTCTTCCTTTTTGGGATAACCGATTAGTACCTTCAACATAAAACGGTCTACCTGAGCTTCCGGAAGCGGATAAGTACCTTCCTGTTCAATGGGGTTTTGAGTAGCCATTACAAGGAAAGGTTCCGGCAACTTATACGTTTCTTCACTGATTGTTACCTGTCGCTCCTGCATGGCTTCCAAAAGCGCGCTCTGAACTTTGGCGGGGGCGCGGTTTATTTCATCGGCTAATACAAAATTTGCAAATACAGGGCCATGTTTCACCAGAAACTCTTCTTTCTTCTGGCTATAGATCATTGTCCCGATAACATCAGCCGGAAGTAAATCCGGAGTAAACTGAATACGGCTGTATTTTGCGTCTATCAGCGAAGCCAATGTCTTTATGGCTAACGTTTTAGCCAGACCGGGAACACCTTCTAATAAAATATGCCCATCCGATAGCAAACCTATTAATAAAGATTCAACTAAATGTTTTTGACCCACAATTACTTTGTCCATTCCCATAGCAACCATGTTCACAAACGAACTCTTGCTCTCTATCCGCTCGTTCAACTCACGAATATTCACTGTCTGATTCATAGATTTCCTATATTATTATATGTTTTAAATTTTGTGCTTTTCTCCGTTTATCGAAGCACAAAATTATATATGTTAAAATCGTATCTTTACATTTTTGCCGTTAAATAATACTAACTTATCCCTTATCAATATTTAATTAGTAATAATTGGGAGTCTGCTGGTACTGATTTTGGTTTTGGTATTGATTTTGGTACGGATCGTTATACTGTTGGTACGGATCGCTATACTGGTTATACGAATTATTATATTGGTTATAAGGATTACCGTATGGGTCATTATAACTATTGTAGCGATTATTACCTGGATATTTAGAAAGAATCTGCGATTGAAGCACCGAAGCTCTCCGCACCGAAGCCTGATCATTCGCATCAATATTATAAACGCTCTTTGCCGGTATTTCCAACTCTAATCCCACAGGTATACTGTTCGGATTTGTTATTTTAGATTTATTATGCTCATAAATATATACCCAGAATAATTTATTTCCATAATAATCAAGGGCAATCAGGTTTAATCTGTCTCCTCTTTTTATTTGCACATTGGCAATTACATTCGAATCGGGTGTCGGGTTGGTTTCGGGATTTTCAGTTACATCAGCCTCTTCATCTCCAATTCCCCAGTCATCTTCCATACTTTCATCCTCCATGTCATCACCAGGTAAGGTAAAGACCTCGGTAGGCGTCGTTGTCGCAACGGGGGTACCTCCTCCAAAAAGGACATCCCTGGTCATAAATACTACACTTCCTAATGCTGCAATTAAAATAACAACAAATACAAGTAAAAGTGTCACCAACGTATTATTATTACTTCTGGGTTCCGGCTCTCTTTCCCTGCCATAACCCTTATTGCTTCTGTTTTCGCCAAATTCATTCATATTGTTCCCGTTTAAATGGTTTATTACTTCTTCTTCTTTAAAAAATTCTTCCTGCTCTTCTTCAATAGCAGGAGCCGGTTCAACTGTTTTTTCTATAAATACGTTCATTTCTGGCGCCGGTTCGGACAGTACAGGCTTCGCTATAACCGGCTCCACAACAGGTTTCTCCGGTTCATTTATTATCTCCGGATCAATTCGTTCAACAAATGTTACTTTTTCTTCTTCTGTAGGAGGAGTAATAACTTCCTCTGTCGTTTCTAAATCAAAGGTAGCAGGCTGGGGTTCCGGTTCCGGGGTGAATACTGTTTCCTTTACGGTATCGCTTTCAGTATATAAGCTATCTACATCATCGTCTGCATCCGCATCTTCATCTCCATCGATACTTTTCTCTTTTTCCAATTCCGTTTCAACTGAAGGAAAATCGGAGTCATCGTTAATTTCTATCGATTCAAAAAAAGCGAAAGGCTTATTTACTACTTCTTTTAAATCTTTTTCAGGAGAAAAAGTCAACTTATAATGTTCCGGAATAATAATACGTTCTTTCGTATTTACATCAACACTCTCTCTCTTTTCTACTTGTATGATTTTAAAAGTGCCGATACCTTTAACTTGTACGAAACGATCGGTAAATATATTTTCGCTTATAACCGAGATAAATTCATTAAGGAATCTCTCCACACTCTCCTGGTCCTTACCGGAGGATTTTACTAATTCAACAGCTAACTCTTTTATGGTCAAACGGTTGTTCATTTTTCTATTTCTTTAAGTTTTGCTTTAACCGCAGCGTCGGGTTTAAACACCGGCACCAATTTCGGCGGAACCAAATAACGTTTTCCGTTTGTTGGATTAACAGAAATACGCTCTCCTTTTTTTCGTGATTCAAACTGACCGAATTCTTCCAGAAGAATAGTATCCCTTTCAACCAAGTGGGAACCAATGGCCGAACTTAACCCGGATAATATCTCCGAAACTTCTCCGGAAGTCCATTTCATGCGTCCGGCCAGTTCTTTAATTAATTCTTTATTTTTCATATTTATTGATTATGCCCGAATTATACAGCGATATTAGTTATTTTTTTGTAATTGAGCAAATTTACACTCATCTTTTTATGATTCCATCGCAGAACCATATAAATCAAATGCATCTATATTATTAATTTTCACATGATAGAATGTACCTATGCTAAGCGTTTTGTCTTTTGTAACAAGCACTTCGGGGTCTACTTCCGGCGAATCGAACTCCGTTCGCCCGATATAGTATTCATCTTCTTCCTTATCAATCAGCGTCTTGAATATTTTACCCAGTTTCTGTTCGTTGATTTCCAAAGATATCTTTTCCTGAACACGCATGATATGATCCAAACGTTCCTGTTTGGTATCCGGGCTGATTTCATCAGTATACTTTTCGTATGAATAGGTGTCTTTTTCATGGCTATAAGCAAAAGCCCCCATACGTTCAAAACGTACTTTCTTTATAAATTCAACCAATTCTTCGAAATCGCCTGCCGTTTCTCCCGGATGCCCTACCATTAATGTTGTACGCAGGTGAATACCGGGAACTTCCCCGCGGATGCGCTCCAGCAGTGCACAGGTTTCCTCTTTTGTAATGTTACGCCGCATCTTCGCCAGCATATTATCGCTGATGTGCTGCAAGGCGATATCCAAATAGTTACATACATTTTCCCGCTCGCGCATCACCCTTAACAGGTCATAAGGAAAACGGGCCGGATACCCATAATGCAAACGTATCCATTCCACCCCCTTAATATCTGAGATGCGCTCTACCAGCCGGGGGAGGGTTAATTGTTTATAGAGGTCAAGACCATAATAGGTGAGGTCTTGCGCTATTAGTTGAAACTCCTTTACGCCTTTATCTACTAATATCTTAGTTTCCTGTTCGATATCTTCCATCGAACGGGAGTGGTATTTTCCGGTCATAATAGGAATTGAGCAATAAGAACAGGTACGGTTGCACCCTTCGGCTATTTTCAAATAAGCATAATGACCGGGAGTGGTAATAATGCGTTCGGCGGCTAAATCCCGGTAGTATGACTTGCCTATATCCGATAAGAGTTCTTTCCAGTTAAATTTACCATAGAAATGGTCTACTTCAGGGATTTCCTTTTCCAATTCTTTAAAAAAACGTTCAGAGAGGCAGCCCATTACATAAAGCTGCCCGATTTTCCCTTTTTTTTTGGCCTCTCCCAGTTCAAGGATCATATTGATGGATTCTTCCTGTGCATCTCCTATAAAACCACACGTATTAACAACTACTATTTCGCCTGTAATCGTGGGAGGATCGTGCGCTACGATGTACCCATTAGCCGTAAATTGCCGCATCAGTTGTTCGGAATCGACCAAATTCTTTGAACAACCCAACGTAATTATATCTACCTTATTTCGCTTCATCAAGAAGTATTATTCGCCGAATAATGAATCTACAAATTCTTTCTTATTAAATAGTTGAAGGTCTTCTATTCCTTCTCCCAACCCAATGTATTTAACGGGGATATGGAAATGGGCGGATATACCGATTACAACTCCTCCTTTGGCCGTACCGTCGAGTTTGGTAATTGCCAATGCATTTACCTCGGTAGCGGCGGTGAATTGTTTGGCCTGTTCAAAAGCATTTTGCCCGGTAGAACCGTCCAAAACCAACAATACTTCATGTGGAGCGCCGGGCACAACCTTTTTCATCACATTTTTTATCTTGGTGAGTTCGCTCATCAGGTTTACCTTGTTGTGTAAGCGGCCGGCGGTATCGATGATAACGACATCGGCATTATTTGCTTTAGCAGAGCTTAATGTGTCGAAAGCAACAGAAGCCGGGTCGGAACCCATCTTTTGTTTTATAACGGGCGCTCCCACCCTTTCGCCCCAGATTAGTAATTGTTCTACTGCTGCGGCGCGGAATGTGTCGGCTGCCCCCAGGTAAACATTTTTACCTGCTTTTTTAAACTGATAGGCTAATTTGCCAATCGTCGTCGTTTTGCCTACTCCATTTACGCCGACCACCATAATTACATAAGGTTTGGTATTATCGGGCAAAACAAACCCTTCCGCATCCTTGGCGTTGTTTTCCGTAAGCAAGCCGGCTATTTCATCACGCAAAATAGCAGTAAGCTCCTGCGTATTCACATATTTATCTTTGGCTACACGTTTTTCTATACGAGAAATTATCTTGAGCGTTGTCTCTACTCCTACATCTGAAGTTATTAATACTTCTTCCAAATTGTCTAACACATCATCGTCTACTTTATTTTTACCGGCGACAGCGCGTGTTAGTTTTGAAAAAACACTCTCTTTTGTTTTAGATAGCCCTTTGTCTAATGTTTCTTTTTTCTCTTTATTAAAGAAATTGAAAATACCCATTTTCGTTTCGCTTTATTATTTTGAACTGCTAAAATAGTCTATTTAATAGTAACCGTCAACTATTCCTTTGTTTATAATCTTTGTATGTAAATGTTTTGTAGATAATCAGTTCATCCTCTTTATTCCATAAGGCAACAGAGGGATGCGGAATACCGTTGAACATGTTTGTTTTTACAATCGTATAATGTATCATATCTTCAAAGATTATCTTATCACCCGTTTTCAATGGTTGTTCAAAAAACCAATCTCCCATAAAGTCGCCGCTCAGGCAGCTATTCCCGCCGATACGGTAAGCAGGCTTTCCTTCTGTTGCATCTATTGCGTTACGGATAGCCGGCTTATAAGGCATTTCCAGGCAATCGGGCATATGGCAGGTAAAGGAGGCGTCAATAATAGCGGTTTTAATCCCCCGGTTTTCTACCACATCAACTACCGTTGTAAGTAAAAATCCCGTTTGCCAGGCAAAAGCGCTTCCAGGCTCCATAATTATTTCCAAAGCAGGATAGTTGGATTTGAACGTTCGCAATACCGAAATAAGATGTTCGATATCGTAATCTCTACGCGTCATCAAATGCCCGCCACCCATATTTAGCCATTTTATCGACGGGAGAAGCCGTCCGAAACGCTTTTCAACGGCTTCCAGCAGCTTTTCCAAGTCGTATGAAGACGATTCGCATAAGGCATGGAAATGAAAGCCTTCGATTCCTTCAGGTAAGGTATCGCCCAACAAATCGCTTACCACGCCCATGCGCGAGCCAGGTGCCGTAGGATTGTATAAATCTGTTTCTACTACCGAATATTCCGGGTTGATGCGTATACCGCAAGATACGTTATGCCTGCCGGCCTGTACCTTCGGATAAAAACGTTCAAACTGTGAAAGGGAATTAAATGTGATATGGCTACTGTATTTTAATATCAACGGAAAATCTTTTTCCGTATAAGCAGGCGAATAGGTATGCGCCGGGCTGCCCATTTCTTCAAACGCTAATTGAGCTTCGTAGATGGAACTTGCTGTAGAGAAAGGAATGTTGTACTCGCGAATAATCGGGAACGATTTCCACATAGCAAAAGCTTTGAGCGCTAAGATAATAGTAACGCCGGCCTGCTCCTTTACATATTTTATAAGCGATAAGTTCTCCCTGAGCCGTTTTTCTTCCATCACGTAGCATGGCGACGGTATCTTCTCAAAATCAATCATTAACCTTTAGTTTACCCTCATATTGAAAGGCAACAAAGTTAGTGATATAATTCGATAAAGCCGTAAAAACATCTCATCGTTTTATAGCTAACAGGGTGAATAAGTAATGATATCGTGATATCGGGTTAATCGGAAGCATCTCTGTTGTTGCTTTTACACTTTGATTGCAGATACGCCCATTACCTGTCTTAAATAACTGATTTCAACGTTAAAACGATACCGTATCGTCAAGGACGAATGCCGGTTGAGAAAAATCTCTTTGTTTACCATATCTTTCATACTTGTGCTGCACTGCATAATTTCAGGATTGAACATAAACTGTTCAACTATAAACTCAAACTAACATAAACTCTAATAGATATATCGCATCTTTCTATATCTATATTCAGCAATTCAACCTGTATCTTTTCAGATAAACATGTGTAAAAATCTTTCATAACTTTATTTATTTAAATTCTCCATCTACTAAATGAATGACCTGGTCCGACTGGTCGGCAAAATCTTCGTCGTGAGTAACGGTCAGAATTGTATAGCCTCTTTCGGTAGTCAGTTCTTTGAACAGGTCTAACACAATGCGGGTATTACTTGTGTCCAAATTTCCGGTAGGCTCATCCCCGATAATGATTGCCGGCTCGTTTATCAATGCCCTTGCGATAGCTACACGTTGTTGCTGTCCGCCCGATAGCAGAGACGCCCGTTTTCCCGATTGGTTTTCCACATCCAACAATGTAAGTAGCCCCATTGCGTTACGTTCTATTTGTTCTTTCGGGTATTTGCCCTGTTTCAGCGCGGGCAACATTACATTTTGCAGCACAGAAAAGTCCGGTAACAGGTAATGAATTTGAAATATGAACCCGATATTGTTATTTCTGAAATCGGACAGCCATTTGTTGCTCCGCCCTTTAATTTCATTTCCGTTAATCTTTATACTGCCTTCAAAATCACTATCCATTGTCGAAAGCAAATATAGAAGCGTTGATTTTCCGGTTATAGAGGTCAGTTTACCTTTTTCTATACCGAAGCATAAGTCTTTTAATACCCAAAAATCGGCAGGGGTATAAAAGTGCTTGTTCAGATTTTCTACTCTTAATATTTCCATTTGATTATCCCCTTATAATGTAAACCGGATCAATGCGGGCGGCTTTTCGTGCAGGGATAAATCCCGAAAAGAAAGCCGTAAGAATCCCGAATGACAATCCCAAAATGTAAAATGTCTTATAGGATTAGGCGTTTAGACCGCTGTTAATTTATATTAGAGATTAAGTCAGTTTATTTTCGTAGCAGAAAGGCTTGTCTGTAATCCTGAAATTGTGCAGTGCAGCACATAGGGCAAAAACTCTTTCAACAAAAAGATTCTTCCTCAAGCGG
>JAIRKZ010000136.1 GCA_031259845.1 Tannerellaceae bacterium
GATGCTTCTCCCCTGATTTCGGCGCAAAGGGAATTATTGGAAGAAACCGGCTACGGAAACGGCGTTTGGGTGGAATATATGAACCTGTCGCCGAATCCTTCAACGATTAAAAACGTCACCCATTGCTTCCTGGCAAAGGACGTGGAAAAAATCAGGGAACCGCATTTAGAGTATACGGAAGACCTCAGCGTGCATTTATTTTCTTACGAAGAAGTCAGAAAAATGCTGGAAAGCGGCGAAATAAAACAATCCTTAATGGCGGCTCCGCTGTGGAAATTCATGGCGGAACACGAGTTTGAGAAATCCCGCGTCAAACAAGACCAACATTGATTCCGAAATGCCCGAACCGGCTATTTAAGAAAACGAACAGGATTATATCATGGCGCTCAAACGGAAGTGATTTATTGCGACAGTTTTTTGAGGCAAAACAATTGATTTTATACTACCTTCGTACCTGAAATAATCTCAATACAGGTTTAATTAAAGAAAAACAGCGTTATGAAGAAATTAATTTGTTTATTATCCGTATTCTTACTCGTTGCCGGTCTGAACAAGGCATGGGCGTCGAACATGGGCGAGATCTTAGAAACAGAAACCAAGGAGGAACAACCCATGCAAGAAGTGTATGATTTTTTGAAAAAGTGCGGCCACTATTTCATTGCCACAACAGATGGCGACCAGCCGAGGGTCAGGCCTTTCGGAACGGCGGTTATTTTTGAGGGCAAGCTTTACATCCAGACAGGAAAGAAGAAAAACGTAGCCAAGCAGATGAAGGCTAACCCGAAAATCGAAATCTGCGCCCTGAACCTGGCGGCAGGCCAATGGCTTCGTATCGCGGCAACCGTGATGGAAGACGACAGGCGGGAAGCCAAACAGTATGTGCTCGACCAGTATCCGGAATTAAAATCGACGTATTCGGCCGACGACGACAACACCCACGTGCTGTACCTGAAAAACGTGACGGCCACCTTCTCTTCTTTCGCCGGGGAACCGAGGGAAGTAAAGTTCTGATGTTTTTGACATGAACATCAAAATTAACTTTATCAGTCTATTTATTAGTATCATTGCCCTGCAACTATCGGCGCAGGAGCGCCGGTTGGAGGGCGTGATACGCGGAACGGTTACTGATGCTGCATCGGGGCAGACCCTGCCTGGTGCAACGGTTGTAATCCTTGATTCAAACCCACTAACCGGAACGGTGGCCGACGAGAGGGGGACTTTCCTTCTGAACAATCTCCCGATAGGACGTTATGCCGTTCAGGCATTGTTAGTGGGTTACGAGTCTGCCGTTTTCAGGGAGATATCCGTTTCGTCGGCGAAAGAAACCTTTCTTTCCATTTCGTTGAAAGAGCGGGTCAACGAGTTGGGCGAAGTAGTTGTCCGCTCCACTGTCAACAAGGAAGAGCCGCTGAACCGGATGGCAACCGCCAGCGCGCGCATGTTGAGCGTGGAAGTCCCCAATCCCACGCATTTCACCGACATCACGGGCGTGGGTGGAGGCATACTCTCGGCATTGAGTTCGCAGATGCTGGGCAATTCCGATTTTTTCACCGGCGCATTTCCCGCCGAATACGGCAATGCGCTTTCGGGCGTCTTTGACATGCAGATGCGTAGCGGGAACAATCAGCGCTACGAACATGCGGTGCAGGCCGGAATTACGGAATCGACTTTACGCTCGAACGCTATCTGCACAACGGCTATCAGGAGTTCAGCGGCTACTACTACGACTTCCGCAAAAACGAACCGTTGATGTACAGGAGCGCCGTCGTAATACCGAACTTTTATTACAAGATAGAGTTTTGATGAAAAGCAAGAATGGCTAAACAACCTTGTACAAGGGGAGGGGCGGAACAATTGCGGGAGTATTTGTCCGCCCCGCGTACAAGGTCAAAAGATTATTATCCGTTATTTTCGGGACGCAGTTTGCGTACTACAGCGCCGGTACGCCACATTTCGCTTTCGCGCAGGGCGGCAAGTTCTCGTTCCAACCCTTCGCGATAGTCCGGCTTGCTGTTCGTGTCGATAGAACGCTGGGCTTCGCGGCCGGAAGCCACTTCTTCGTATAGCTTTTCAAACAGGGGTTTCGTGGCGTCGTGAAAAGCGCCCATCCAGTCTAATGCGCCGCGCTGGGCGGTGGTGGAGCAGTTGGCGTACATCCAGTCCATCCCATTCTCGGCAAAGAGAGGCATGAGCGATTGCGTAAGTTCTTCCACGGTTTCATTGAAAGCTTCGGAAGGATCGTGTCCATGTTCGCGCAAAGTCTCGTATTGTGCCAGCAAAAGGCCCTGGATGGCGCCCATCAGCGTACCGCGTTCGCCGGTAAGGTCGGAATAGACTTCTTTCTTGAAAGTGGTTTCGAACAAATAACCCGAACCAACGCCGATGCCAAGTGCTACGACACGCTCCCAGGCCCGGCCGGTGGCATCCTGGTAGATGGCAAAACTGGAGTTCAATCCCCGGCCCTGGAGGAACATCCGGCGGAGGCTGGTGCCCGACCCTTTGGGAGCGACGAGGATAACGTCTATATCTGCCGACGGGAGGATGTTTGTACGCTCTTTGTAAGTGATACCGAAGCCATGAGAGAAATAAAGGGCTTTGCCCGGGGTGAGGTGCTTTTTGATGCGGGGCCAGACTTCGATTTGCGCTGCGTCGGAAAGGAGGTATTGAACGATGGTTGCTTTCGCGCAAGCCTCTTCTATCCCGAACAGGGTCTCGCCTGGCTTCCATCCGTCGGCCACGGCCTTATCCCAGGTTTTACCTCCGCTTCGCTGGCCGACGATGACGTTGAAACCGTTGTCGCGCAGGTTAAGGCTTTGCCCCGGCCCCTGAACGCCGTAGCCTATGACGGCGATGGTTTCGTCCTTCAATACTTCTTTTGCTTTTTCTAATGGAAATTCATTGCGGGTAACGACGTTTTCGTTAATTCCGCCAAAGTTTAATACTGCCATAGTTTATTTCTAAATTAATTATGATGTTTTGTTTGTTTCGCCGTTTCATCGCCAGGCGACGGCCGCACGGCAGATGGCTTTCCCTTCGTGGCATATCGCCATGTTGTATGCGTCGGGGAAGGATTCCCGGCTGTGAATGGACAGTTCCATGCCGTATTTGCCTTCCGCCATGTAGGCGATTTCAAAGCGGGTTATTTTCTTTTGGGTAAACAGTGCGATATCGAACCTGTCCAACAGGTGTTCCATATAGCGGATACTGTTCAGATGGCCGTTTATATCCAGATCGCTATACCGTACCCGATAGGGTTCGCCCTCTACGAGGTGTTCCACGGGAGGTATTTTGCCTGGTTTCTCTATCGGGCAAGGGCGGTCTAGCCGATAGGCATTGATACTCTCTGTATCGAGAGGCACAGGGCGTCGCGTTTCCATGTGAATAGCAGCCCAAATGGAACGGGCATAGCAGAAGGATTCGCCCTTGGAGGAAACCAATTCAAAACATCGTTGCGTAAACAGTCCCGCCGCTCCTTCTATCCAGGTGTAGAGGGTGATTTCTTCCGAAAGCTCCGGATACGACTTCATCTCGATAGCCATGCGGGAAAGTACCCAAGCTACGTTTTGCCTCAGCATGTCGTCGTATCCGAATCCGCGTGCTGCTGCATGAACGGCTGCCGCATGGAGGAATTGCGCTCCTGCAACAGGGATGGTAATATGTCCCAAAAAATCTACCAGATCCGAATCCATCGTAAAATGAGATACGCCAAGTTTATCTATCATATTTTTATTACTTATTGATTTGCCTGTATTTTCTTTTCCATAGCGGAAAGCATGTCGCTCAGCCGCTCTACTTTGCTTTTGGTGATGGCGATTCGCCCGGAGCGGATAAACTGAAGGACTCCGATGGAGCGGCTCAGTTCCAGGAAGAGCGCTTGCGTCTCTTCGTAATGCCCGCTTTTTTCGAGCACGATGCAGTCTTCGTTTACCTCGAGAACTCTTGCGTTGTATTTCCGAATTAATTCTTCCACTCCTTTCAGCTTCATGAAGAGTTCGGCGCTGACCTTGTAAAGGGCTATTTCCTGGTGTACGAGGTCTTCGTCGGTATTATAATAAGCCTTCAGGATGTCCACCCGTTTATCTATTTGTTTCACTACTTTGTCTATCATATCTTTTTCGGCGAAGGTAGTGATCGTAAACTTATGAACTCCTTGTATAGCCGAGGGAGAGACGGATAGCGTCTCGATATTCAATTGCCGGCGCGTAAAGATAATGGTTATCTGGTTGAGCAAGCCTACTGTATTTTCCGAAAATATAATGACGGTATATAATTGTTTTGTATTCATAACTTCCATAGTTTATGATTTTCCCATGATAATATGTGTAATGGCGGCGCCGGCGGGCACCATCGGATAAACCATGCCGTGTGTTTCTACTTCGGCCACCAGCATGAAAGCGCCGCTGCTGTTGAACATCTCGGCGATGGCTTCGTCTAATTCTTCCCGCTTTGCCACCTTGCGACTGCGGATGCCATAGGCGCGGGCGATTGCCGCGAAATCGGGATTCGCCATTGTTGTAGCCGAGTAACGTTTATCGAAAAACAATTCCTGCCATTGGCGAACCATTCCCAGGTAATTGTTATTGAGTACGATGATTTTTATATCCAGTTTTTCCTGCATGATCGTACCCAGTTCTTGAAGGGTCATTTGCAGCCCTCCATCACCGGTAAAAAGGCAGACGATTCGGTCGGGAGCTCCTTCTTTGGCGCCGATAGCAGCCGGAAGTCCAAAGCCCATCGTCCCCAATCCTCCGGAAGTAACCACGCTTCGCGTATGGTTGTAACGAAAATAGCGGACGGCCATCATCTGGTTTTGCCCCACATCCGTTACCAAAATCGCATCCGACTCGGCAGCGTCGGATACCTTGCGTACCACCTCTCCCATCTGGAGCGGACGATTGCCTTCGGGATGAATCTCCTTTTCCACAACTTTTTCATACTCCTCCTGTTCGTCTGCCGCAAAACTGCCTGTCCATTCCGTATGAGTAGCCGGATTCAACAAGCGGGTAACGGCCGGTAATGTCTCTTTAGCATCGCCCCATACGGATACGTCTACTGGCACATTTTTGCCTATCTCGGAGAGGTCGATATCGAAATGGATAATTTTCGCCTGCCGTGCATAGGCCTGCAGATTGCCGGTCACACGATCGTCGAAACGCATTCCGATAGCGATCAGCACATCGCAATCGTTGGTTTTACGATTCGGGCCTACATTCCCGTGCATCCCCAACATTCCCTTATTCAGGCGGTAGTCTGAGGGCATCGCCGACAGGCCAAGCATAGTAGCGGCGGCCGGAATGTCTGCTTTTTCGAGGAAGGCAAGCAATTCTTTCTCCGCTCCGCCGAGTATGACCCCTTGCCCTACCAGGGCGAAAGGTTTTTCCGCTTCGTTTATCAGGCGGGCGGCCGTCTTTATCTGTTCGGCGTCGGCCTCCGGGACTGGCTGGTAGCTCCGGATACGGCTTACCTTCTCGTACACATAATCTACCAATCCAATCTGCGCATCCTTGGCGAAATCAATCACTACAGGGCCGGGGCGTCCCGTCGAAGCAATATAAAAAGCGCGGGATACAGCCCAGGCAATTTCTTCCGGTTTGCGTATCTGATAGGCCCATTTAGTAATAGGCTGCGCAATACCGATCACGTCTATCTCCTGGAAAGCGTCGCTGCCTAACAAGGGCGAAGGTACCTGGCCGGAGATAACGACAATGGGGGTCGAATCCATCATCGCATCGGCAATACCCGTAATGGTATTGGTTGCTCCGGGGCCTGAAGTAACCAACACAACTCCCGTTTTACCCGAAACCCTGGCATATCCCTGCGCCGCATGGGTAGCTCCTTGCTCGTGTCTTGCAAGGATATGTTTCAAGCGGTCGCTATAATCATACAAACAATCGTAAAGGGGGATGACTTGTCCTCCGGGATACCCGAAAATTGTATCAACCCCTTCGGCAATCAATGTCCGGAGTAAAGCCTCCGAACCGGTTATCACATTTTTATCCATATTTGTTCATTCGTTTTTTTCTTTATGACTTGCTAATCGACGATTCTTACGGCTCCTTTATCGGCCGACGAAACCATGCCGGCATAAGCCCGGAGCGCCCGGCTAACCGTTCGATTCCGGTTAGGGGTAAAGGCCCTGCTTCCCTTGTATGATTCTTCCCGTCGGCGCGCCTCCAATTCGACTTCGCTCAAACGTACGTTTATCCGGCGCGAAGGAATATCTATATCTATCGCATCGCCGTTTCGTACCAGGGCAATCGCTCCACCGGCCGCAGCTTCGGGCGAGACGTGCCCGATAGACAAACCTGATGTTCCTCCGCTGAAGCGCCCGTCGGTAATCAGCGCGCAGGCCTTCCCCAAGTGACGGCTCTTGATGTACGAAGTGGGGTAAAGCATTTCTTGCATGCCCGGTCCGCCCTTGGGGCCTTCGTAGAGAATAACAACTACGTCGCCAGAAACGACTTCGCCACCCAAAATACCTTCACAAGCGGCGTCCTGCGAATGAAATACTTTGGCGGGACCGGAAAAACGGAAAATGCTTTCATCTACGCCGGCTGTCTTCACTACGCAGCCGTCTTTTGCTATATTCCCGTACAAAACGGCCAGACCTCCGTCTTTTACATAAGCATGCGCCAAGTC
>JAIRKZ010000168.1 GCA_031259845.1 Tannerellaceae bacterium
ACTAATTGCCTGCGCATGAAGTCCTACTGCTCCATACGCCATGAAGAATACTAAAATAAGTATTTTCCATTTTTTCTCGGAAAGAATTGCTTCTCTCTTTTCTAATAAATTGTGTCTTAACCTTAACATAAGTAGAAATTTAAATTAGTTAATACAATAGAGAATCAAGTTAATACAAATAAAATTAAAGCAAACATAAGAAACTGTAAGTTGGGGACTGACGAGAAATCATTCATTGGTGTTTAAAATTGATTCGCCACACAATTAAAATTCCATCGTGTTTAAAATTGATTCAGAATGAATGTTTTTTAAACACAGCATTAATAAAATTATATAAGTTATACCTATAAATAATTTGTGATGACGAAAAAAAGTATTATTTTTGTTTATCAAACTAATCGTCGGAACATGATTTACCTTTCATTGGTATGTATTATATATTTCGTTTATACGTTGTTAAACGAAAAGTATACTTAATATCGACGATTAATTTGTTGACGACAGAAAATAGAGAACTGCATTGCAGGAAATAGCAATATTAACCCTTACATATAGTTTTATTCATGGCAATATCTTATGATTTTTATCAGGTAGATGAGATTAATGGTGAAAAAGGAAAAATTCGTGCCCGGGCCGTATCAAAGGGTACGATCGATAGCGATAAACTGGCTAAATGGATGGAGCAGAAATGCGGAATAAGCACAGCGGAGGCCAAGAGTTTTATGATTATGTTAACGGATTGCATGATGGATTTTCTGCAAGACGGATATCATGTGGAGGTGAAAGAGTTGGGGTACTTTTCCGTTTCGGTGACAAGCCGGTTGATGGACCGCATGAATGAGATACGCGCGGAATCAATTGAATTCAGCCGGTTAAATTTCAGACCCGCCCGCAAAATACGGGAAAAGCTGGAATATGCGGAAAAAAAATTAGTTGCTACGAAACGGCGTAAACAGGTTCGAAAAATAAAACCTCGCGAAGAACGTGCTGCGATGCTCAGGGAGCATCTGCAGCAACATCCTTTTATTTCGCGCTCGGATTATTCACGCATGACCAATCTGAAACGGGACATGGCCATTAACGATCTGAACCAATTTATCGTCGAGGGATGGGTAAAGAAGTACGGACTGGGCCGTACGGTGGTTTATTTGTTGTGCAGTGAGTAAATATTTCGGTTTAACTCTACTGCAATTATAGTAATATCTCCCGATACAGGATTTATATTCTCTAACGTGATATCCTGTCCTTTTTGTTTCGTCTTTACCTTTTCTTTGGTATAGACATTATATGCTTTTATGGCTTTCATCCCTTTATTTACTATGGGAAGCGTAAAGGTCGATGCCTCAAAGCCGCCCAGAAAGTAGATATACACGATGTTATCTTTGTAGCAGAAACCATATTGCCCATCCACCGGCTGCCATGGTCCGCCACGGGTTTCGTAAATGGCTTCGCCTGTTCGGCTTACCCAATCGCCAAACTCCAGCAAGCGTTGTTCTATAAGGGGAGCTACATTGCCGTGGCGATCGGGGCCGATGTTGACCAAAAAGCACATATTGCGAACCATGCAATCGGCAAAGATGCGTTTTACGGTTTTCAGCGGCATGATGCGTTCGGGATCTTCCATCATCCGGTTATATCCCCATCCGGGAGCAAGGGAGATACATTTTTCGACTACCCCACTGCGGATATTACCCGTTACCGGGCCACCGCCTTCCTCGCAGGTATAGTCGCCACACCATCCGCTGCGGGGATTGACAACCATATCGGGTTGGTATTTCCGGGCCATGCCCATGAGCCCCAACGGTTTACCGGTAACCTCATCCAAGTCCTGAAAATACGGATTCACCGGCCAGATGTTGTCCGTGCTTTGATACTTGCCCGACTCCCAAAAAGACGCCGCACTGGCGTCCGAGCCGTGTTGTCCCAGCCATCCACCATCCCAGAAGAGTTGGTCGATTGGACCGTAGTTGGTGAGTAGTTCTTTTACCTGGCAGTAAACTTCTTCTTTCATGAGCCGGGCATTCTCTTTATGCGATGGCTGGGTAGTATAGCCAAACTTATTGGGTTTGCAATCGGTGCCGGTTACGTCATAATAACCCGGAAAACGCCAGTTGATGAGTGTTTTGAAAAGACCGACTTTCAAACCGCCGACATGGCAAGCCTCTACGTATTCTTTTACAAAGTCGCGGTTATGTGTTTGTTTGGAAGTAAAAGCATTCATATATTTACTTTCAAACAGAGCATAGCCGTCATGATGTTGGGTAACCATATTCATGTATTTCATTCCTGCTTTCCGGGCCAGTTCTACCCATTTGCGGGCGTCAAAATCCCGGGCATCAAAATACAGATCACCAGACTCGGGATAGGCCAGCTTACGGTATTCTTCAGGATGAACTCCATTGTTTTCCATATACCATTCGCCGCGTCCGGGTCCGGCATAAAGGCCCCAATGAATAAACATTCCCAGCTTGTCGTCCAGCATCCATTGTATTTTTTCATCCGGTTGCATACTGATGCCCATTTGGGTTTTTATTTCCCGTTTGGCAGCTTCGGGTATGCCTTGATAGATGGTTTCACGATAATCGCCCAATCGCTCAATGCTGATTTCGTCTATCCATGCGTAGGTATTGCCTTGGGTATTTCCGAATATCACTTCCAGTTCGGTGTCCTGCTGCCCGGAGGGAATGTGGAAGGTGCGTTCAAAACGTGTCCAGGTGGCCAGCGCTGTGGTGATGCTTACGTTATGTTGATCGGATTGTCCTATACGTAACGTTACATCGTCGGCTCCGCTTTCCGTGCGCATCCACACCACTAAATGATAGGAAGACGCCGGCTGCAGACCGGGATTAAGGGCTACCGATGTGTTGGGAGACAGACGCATGGCTGCTCCTTTGTATGCACCTGCCCGGACAAACTCTACTTTTCCTTTCTTTATTTTTAAATCCGTGTTGTTTTCATCGAAAGCGAAATGGGTGGTTGTTTGCGCAGAAAGCGTTATGGACACAAACAGGCAGAGTGTTACTAATGTGATCTTATCAAACATAATGTTTCCTTAATTTTTAGTCAGTTCTTCAAAGAAGTTATCCATTGCTTTTTTGTTTACTACAGTTACAAACGTAGCGCCGTCAGCAATTTCTATTTTTTCCATCAAAGGCGCAAGGGCATCGAATCCATTTACATCCTTCCGGATTATACTTTCATAAACGGAAGAACTTGTTTGGGGATTCTTTTCGGGTATGCCGCTGAATTTTCCTAAATAATAATTTCCCGAATAGTCATTGTTGGTTGACTTTGTAAGGTTGAACCTTAGTGGCTCTTGTGTGTAGAAAACATTCTTATATACAAACGTGCTATCCGGAAAACCATCCCAGGTGTCGGCAGTTATCATGGTTCGGTCTGTTAGTTTATTGGGTTTCTTATTGGCATGCAGAATGTTGTTATTTATTCGTGTATTCTTGCAGGGGCCTCCGATATGAATGGTAGGTGAAAATACGCCTGCGTGTGTTTCGTGCGGACGAATAGCATCGCCAATGCTGATGTTGTATTGAACAACGGTACCGATATTCCCGATATTTTCTTCCGGATTTGTTTTGCCAGCGTTACATATTAAAATAAAGCCGCCTTGGTTATCGTGGCTATAATTGTATTGAATGGTGGTGTTTGTACAGTTGAAGTCCGAATCAAACCCCTGTCCGTCCCACGGCGCTTTATGATCGCTTACTTCGTTAAATTGTATAACCGTATTGTCGCAACTCCATGGCCATATACCCGCGGCGGCCTGTAGCGGGGGTAACGTTGCAGGACAATTACGCATCAGATTGTACTCTATCAAAGCGCCGTCACAGCCTATGGGAACAATTCCATCGCCGGGAACTTCTTCTATCAGATTCTTCCTGACTATGGTATTGGTACTTAGATTCCAGTTTTTCCGACTCCATGGAGCGCTCCATATAATGGCATTGCGTTCGCAACGGCGGATGATGCAATTCTCGATGAGCAGGCTATCAAAAACAGATACGGTTTCTTTTCCTTTACTTTGAATGAAGATTGCCGACCCTCCACCATCGTGTTTAATCAGGCTTCCATTTACATCGTGGATATTAAGCGCGTTGAGTACGATGTTGTGTGAAGTACCATAATTATCGCAAAGAACTTTAATACCTGTACGGTGAGCCATTCTCTCTGTGCCTTTATTTACGATTTCCAGGTTCTGAACAGTAATATAATCTGAGTTCTTAATACGCACAGCATAGAGGGAACTATCTGGTGCTGTTATACAGGGTTTTTCGCCTGTTCCATATACATCGATAACAATACGTCTGTCGGATGTTCCCTGTCCTTCAATTTCCAGAATGCCATTGAATACTGTTCCCCGGCAAAAGAGAAGGCTATCGCCGGCTTTTAGGGGAACGTCTTTTATTTTTTCAAGGCTTCGCCATGCTGTACGTGGAGATAATCCATTGTTGGAATCATTGCCATTGCCGGCGTCAAAATAGTAGTTGTTTCCTTTGTCAGAGGGAATAGTACAACTGATAAAAGCCAAAAGAATTACGATTAGGGATAAAATTGATTTCATGTCTGTTATTTGTTATTTTAATAATCGGTTAATTTCCATTGATCCATCCATTTCAATACGGGCATACCGTTTTCAAACTGAATAGGGAGCCAAATATAACGCCCGTCAATCGGATTAGACGGAATCCAACGATCGGCCATAAAGATGAACAATTCATTCCGCCCTTGTACGGGGAGAATGTAGGTGCTTTGAGAATTGAACGTGAGTTCAGCACCTTCGCCCTGACAGGGATTAGGATGCTGTGTCCAGGGTCCCCAAATAGACGAAGCGGAAAACATACGGGCTTCATTGGGTGTCCAGCCCGTACAACCGGATGTGATCATCCAATATGTTCCGTCTTTCTTAAATAGTGCAGGAGCCTCAGTATATTTGGCAGGGAATATCCGCAGGTATTTACCGGTATAATCCTGAAAATCGTCTCTCAGTTCGGC